>JADLBR010000397.1 GCA_020847615.1 Verrucomicrobiia bacterium | reverse complement strand
GTGGGTGGCCGGCGGGCTTGTCGGGGTTGTCGCGGCCGTCGGCGCGGTTCTGATCCCGCGCGCCCTGCAGCCGCGGGGGGACCGAGTTTCACCACAGGCTGTTCGCCTGCTGATCGAAGACGACTGGCTGAAGTCGCTGGCGAAGACGATCACGACACGGAGCGACGCGGCGGGCGCGGTGGACGGCATCAAGGACGGCAAGTATGCGTTCCACACGGGCCAACAGGCAAATCCGTGGTGGCAGGTGGACCTGGGCGCCGCAACGCCCATTGCGCGCATCGTCGTGTTTAACCGGCTCGACTATGCGCCGGGCCTGCACAACGCCGACAATCTCCGCATCCTCACGTCCGTTGATGGCCAGAACTGGGCGCTCCGTTACGACAACAAGGGCCGGCACTTCGGAGGCGTCTCCGGCGCGAAACCGCTGGAGGTGGTATTCCGCGAAGGCGAACCGAACGCGCGCTTCGTCCGGCTGAGTGTGCCGAGCGACAAACCCGTCTTCTTTCATCTCGACGAAGTGGAGGTGTACGGGCCGGGGCCAGATCCGAAGAATCTGGCGCTGCATCAGCCGGCGGACCAATCGAGCCTTAGCCCGTGGTCCACAGCAAAGTCAACGGGCCCAGACATTTTCCCGACCGCCGCCTGCATCGCGCGCGCGCGGAAACTGGCCGCAGACATGACCAAGTCGGGCGTGGATGTCGCGGGACACATGCGGGATCTGGATGCCGCTGAGCAGCGCCTCGCGGCGCTGCCGGACAACGCGTCCGAAGGCGAGCGTCGCCGGCTCCATCTCGAAACGCGCTGGGTCATCCGGCGACTCGTGTTCGCCAACCCGCAGCTGAATTTCGACAGGCTGCTGTTCGTGAAGCGGTTCACGCAGGAGACCTATCCGGATGTCTGCCTCAACCACATGCCGTGGGTATCGCGACCCGGCGGGGATCTTTGCGTCCTGAGCAACCCGTTCTCACCGGACGGCTCCGGCCAGAGAGTGCGCCACATCCTCAATGGCGCGCTCGGTCCCGGCCATGTCCACGGCATGGATCTCTGGTGGGATGGCAGACGCATCGTCTTCGGCTACGCGAAGGCCCGGAGCAGCGAACCGCCGACGGGATGGCTCGACCGCAAGGCCAGCTACGACCTGCGCCGCAGCGAGGAACCCATCCACATTTTCGAGATCGGCGTGGACGGCCACCGCCTGCGCCAGCTCACGCGCGGCGAGTGGAGCGATCTCGATCCGACCTACGCCCCCAACGGTGACGTCATATTCGTCTCCGAGCGTTGCGGGACATCGCTCCAGTGCAACGAATACAACAAAGACGAAACGAGCTGCAACCTCTACGCCATGCGGCCCAACGGCAGCGGAATCCGGCGGCTCAGCGTGAACAAGGACGGCGACTATCTGCCGCACACGCTCGATGACGGCACCATCGGTTACACGCGCTGGGAGTATCACGAGCGCAGCTTCGCCTTCATCCAGTCGCTCTGGTTTGTCCGGCCCGACGGCACTGGCGCCGACGCGATCTTCAAGCAGCACTTCGCGAACCCCTGGGCCTTGGAGGACGTCCGCTCGATTCCCGGCAGCCGGAAGCTCGTCGCCATCGCCACGGGCCATCACACGCTCGCGGTCGGGCCTCTGGTGATCGTGGACGCCGCGCGAGGCATGAACGAACCGACCGGCATCGGCATCGTTACGCCCGGCGTCAAACCGCCCGAGGGCGGCATGGACGGCGTGCCCGTGCCTGAAGGCGGTGTTGCGGACATCGGAGGCCTCTACTCCACGCCCTTCCCGCTTTCGGAGAAGCTCTTCCTCGTCTCCTATTCGTTCTCGAACAAGCAGACCGACGCGGCGGGCTACGGGCTATATCTGGTGGACGTGTTCGGCAACAAGGAACTCGTGTATCGCGACGAGGGGATCTCGAGCTTCATGCCGATGCCGCTGCGCGCGCGCCCCCGTCCGCCCGTGCTGGCGGACATGACTGACGAGAGGAAGGAATGGGCGACCTGCGCGGTCAGCGACGCGAGCTTCGGTTGCGACGGCATCGCTCCGGAGCGGATCCGTTACCTCCGCATCGCCGAGCCGATCGGCTGGCCCTACGACAATCGGAACGGCGGCATGCGCTATGTCGAGGACCACAACTGCCAGAAGCCGAGCGGCGAGAAGCGAATCGCCGACAACTGGACGCCCGTGCGCATCCTGGGGGACGTGCCGGTCGAGCGCGACGGCAGCGCGCACTTCACCGTGCCGGCGGACACGGCGGTCTATTTTCAACTGCTCGACGAGAACCGGATGGAGCTCCGCCGGATGCGCAGCTTCATCAGCTTCCAGCGCGGCGAGCGACGCGCCTGCGCCGGCTGCCACGAATCGCGCGGCATCGTGCCGCGCCCGGCCCCATTTCCGGCCGCCGCGTTGCGCCCGCCTTCAAACCCGATCCTTCCCCCGTGGGGTGACAGGCCAGTCAGCTTCCTGCGCGATGTCCAGCCGGTCCTGGACCGGAATTGCGTCGGTTGTCATGGCGGGCTGCGGCCCGCCGGGGGACTGGATTTCTACGGCGGGCTGACGAGCTTCGACCTCGCCGTGCCCGGGTACGGCTACAACCGCGCCTACGCAACGATCATGGCGCAGAAACTCGTCTCGTGTTCGCCCGCGCGCGAACAGGACGCGACCATCACGCCGCCGCTGGCCTACGGTTCGCACAAAAGCAAGTTGATCGAGACGCTGGGCAAGGAGCCACATGCGCATCGCGTGAAGCTGGATGCCGAGGACAAGCTGCGGCTGACGATGTGGATAGACGCCAACGCGCCCTATCACGACCAATTCATCAACAAGCGCGCGCCACAGCCCGCCTACGATCTCGCCGCCGACCACAAACTGCGCGTGGGCCTCAAGGCGATCCACGAGCGCCGTTGCGCTGGCTGTCATAGTGCGGATGAGATCACGCGGCTCGACTGGATCAACATCCACGATGCGAGGCAGAGTCTTTTCCTGGCTGCCCCGCTGGCGAAGGGCGGTGGCGGCACGGGCAAATGCGACGGCGCGGCCTACGCTGGCGCGCAAGACGCCGACTACCACGCGGCGCTGAATCTGGTGAGTGCCGCGGTGCAGCGCGCCTGGGCGCATCCCCGCCGCGACCTCATCTCGATTGGGCGCAACACCGTTTCCAAATGCGACCTCGTTTCCGCGGGACCGGAGGAAAAGGTCCTGCGCGACCTCCAAGTCGGACCATGACAGAGGCCACTCCCATCAAAAGCTCCATCACCACGACCCGGCGTTCTTTCTTGCAGACCTATGGCCTTGGCGCCGGATTGGCCGCGGACTGCCGCTGCCACAAAGCGTGTCCGGCGCTCCACGAGATGGTCAAAGACGATTCCACCGGGGTAGTCACCCGCACGGGCGCCGGCATCGACCTCAGTGATGGCGCCATGGTGGTTCACGCCCGCCACCAACGCGATCCACAACACCGCAACCACTGAGCCACCAGCCAAAACAGTGCTCTGAGAAAGTGTAACAGGAGATTCCACGATGAAAGAACCCACCTCACGACGCGCATTTTTCCGGAATGCTGGCCTAGCCTCGCTCGGTGCGATGGCAGCCGGCAAAATGTCTGCCGCCGAAACCAAAGCGCCCGACGCCAAGATTCTCGGGGAGGCCGGCGTCAGTACCGCCGAGCGTTCCAAAGGCGTCTGGACGCCGGTCTCCGATCGAAAGATCCGCACGGGAATCGCCGGCTTTGGCGTGTGCCAGTTCGGTGCGGCCTTTGGTTTTCAAAATCACCCCAATGTCGAAGTGGTGGCCGTCAGCGACCTCCTCCCCGAACGCTGCGCCGGCCTGGCCAAGGCCTGCCGTTGCGACAAGACCTACCCATCGCTGGAAGAAATGGTCAAGGACGACACCATCGAGGCGGTGTTCGTGGCGACCGACGCCCCCAGCCACGCGCGGCATTGCATCGAGGCCCTGAAGCACGGCAAACACGTCGCGACGGCGGTGCCGGCGGTTTTCGGCTCGATGGAGGATGCTGAGGCGCTCCTCCAAGCCGTCAGGTCGAGCGGCAGGAAGTACATGATGTTCGAAACATCCTGTTTCCACGCCGACCTCCACGCGATGCGGCAGATTTACAGTGCCCGCGGATTTGGCAAACTGGTCTATGCGGAGGGCGAATACTATCACTACATGGGCGAGCCGATCCCCTCCTACAAGGACTGGCGCGTCGGCCTGCCGCCGCAGTTCTATCCGACACACTCGAACGCCTACTACGTGGGCGTGACGGGCGGAGGCTTCACGGAGGTTTCGTGCATGGGCATCCCGAGCGCGGTCAGACATCTGCAGTCGGCGAACAACCGCTACAGGAATCCTTTCGGCACCGAAATCGCACTGTTTCGCACGAGCGAAGGGGGGATGGCGAGGATGGCGGTCAGTTGGGACACCCCGGGCTACGACGGCGAAATGGGGCGGGTGCGCGGGCAGCGGGGTTCCTTTTACGGCAAGTATCAAGGATTGGAAAAGAATCTGCCCGGCCTTTCCGTGCCGCCACTCCCGCCGACCGTTGCGCCCGGCGGCCACGGCGGGTCGCACGGCCAGTTGATGAACGAATTCGTCACGGCGATTCTCGAAGACCGCCAGCCGTTGGTGGACGTCGCTTGGGCTCTGAACATGAGCGTCGCCGGCATCGTCGCCCATCAGTCCGCCCTCAAGGACGGCGAGTTGTTGAAGATTCCCCAGTTCAAGGCGTAAGGGCGCGGGCTGTGAATGCCGCACAAAGACATGGAAAGTCCCAGATGAAACCTCTTCTCGCGATTTGCCTCGTCGCGCTGATGGCCGGCGGAGGCGCGTTCGCGGCTGACGCCGATGAACTCCGCACGATGCCGGCGAAGCCGGGCAGTCCCGCAGAGGTCGTCGCGGGGCAGCAGAGCCTTCGCGCGAAGCTCCTGAAGCTCGACGATCTCATCGCAGGCGGAGCGAAGACCCCTTCGACCCCAAGCAAGTCGGTGCCTGGGACATGTTGCGTTGCGTGAGTTATCTGTGCACGTCGCCGGAGGTCGATCCATCCAGGATCGGCTGCGCCGGACTCTCGCTGGGTGGTGAGATGACGATGTGGCTGGCGGCGATGGGCATCTGGGTCGGCCGGCGGAAAGCGGCGGTTACCATGCAGATGAATTGCTGACGGCGAACGTCAGGAGAGCACGATGAATAACGCAACCGGAGCAAACTACACGACGACCACCAACGCGTGGTCCAGACGGATCGGCGCCCTCAAAACGATGTTCTGGTTAAGCGCCACTGCCGCGACGGCGGCGCCCGCACCGGTTTTCCTCAGTGACCAGCCAGGACTCCTGCTTTCGGCCGACCAGGGCTGGGGCAAGATGGGCCTCGATACCGCCGCTCACGCGCCGGGCGAGGTCGGCGAGCCGTTGCGCATCGGCGGCAAATCCTACGCGAAGGGCATCGGCCATCACGCCGATGGCAGCATCAGCGTCCCGCTCGAAGGGGCCTTCGTCGGATTTGATGCTGAAGTCGGTCTGCACCCCTGCGGCGCCGGCGGCAGCGTTGTTTTCCGCGTGCTGGTGGACGACCAGTGCCGATTCGACAGCGGGGTGATGAAGATGGGAGATGCCCCCAAGGCAGTGCATGTGCCGCTCGATGGCGCCGACGAATTGCGACTGGAGGCCCGCGATGCGGGTGACGGCATCATCTGCGACATGGCGAACTGGGCGGACGCCCGGCTGACGAGGCATCCGTCAGCCCAACTCCCGCCGCGCGCCGATATCGCGCCTTTCGCCCGGGTGGTTTCATCCGATCCCTCGCGCGCACTGGGCACGGCGGCCAAGCGGAACGAAGAGTTTCCCGCCGAAGATCTGTTCTTGGAGAACGAAGTGCGGCCCTCTCCGGGCGGCGCCTACACCGTGCCGGCATGGGGCGGTGGCATCGGGTGCATCGGGTTGCGATGGCACGAGCTTCGGAGCCCACGGGAATTGAGGCTCCAATTTGTCGCGCAGGCAGCAGCGCCGCCGGCCGAGACCATCCAACTCCAATTTTGGGCGGGCGAATCGCCATGGCAGGGCGCGTGGAAGCCTTTGCCGGCGACGGCGAGGAAGGCTGATGATCGCTGCATCTGGCAAATCGACCCCAGGGCCATCCCTGGGGGAACACAGAAGGTCCGCTGGATATTTCCTGCATCCCCCCAGCCGATCGGCATCAGGGCTTTCTCCGCGGCCGCGGCCTGGTCTTGGAAGACCGCGGACATCCGCATCGAATCCACGCGCCCAGCAGCCGACAAGCAGGGGCGTGTCGATATTTACAACGGTCACTTTGCGAGCTTGTCCGACGGCGAATTCCCACAAGAGCTCCGATGGGATTTGAGCGCGCCGCTTCGCGTCGCGGTGCGCTACAGCAGGCCGCAAAGGGTGAATGTGGACCGGACTGTGCTGCGATTCGATCTGGCCGAGGGCGCGTTCGCCGTCGCCATCGAAGATGTGCTGGCCAACGGCGCCGTCTACATCCCCCACGCCGGGCTTTTCGTCACCCGCGATCCGGCCCCGATTACGCTCGCCGATTATGTCAGGCGGATGGACGGGCGAAAGACCGTGCTGCAAAAGGTCCGCGAGTTGCCCGATCAGACTTTCTCGCAGGCGATGGCCGTCACCCACAATCCGATCCAGGACCTGGGACCGATGCTGGTGTCGCTGGCTTGCGACAACCGGAAGTTCACTGTTCATCGCGATGGCACGATCACCTTTGCCCCTGGCGACGAGGCCGACGGCACTTACCCGAATCTCCACTTCACGGCGACATCGGACGTGCCCGGGGGCGCCGGCGGCCAGCCCATCAAGCTTGGCTTCGACTACCGCCAGCTCATTCCTCGTTTCGGCAGCGGGAAGAAAGACCAACTCGAACGGCATCTGGACGGCGGCTGGCTACCCCGTCCGGTCGTCAGCGTGAGAGACAACGGCGCGGTCTATTCGCAGCGCACCTACGTCGCGCCGATGGACCGCCAGGCACCGGCCGGAGCCCCGGGCTGGCTGAGGGATCGCGCAGTCTGCGTCGTCGAGTTTACGATGGAGAATCCCGGGCCTCACGAAACGACGGCTTCACTGAGCTTGGCGCTGCCCCGGCGCGGCAAGAACGAAGAAGCGGCCAACTTTGAGCCGGTGAAGGAAGGTTTCCGAGTCACGCAAGCGGATCGGCTCGTGGGCTTGTTCGAGACCGGGGGCGCGGGACCGCTGGCAGCCGCGGCCGCATCCGGCCAACTGACTGTTTCGGGACGACTCCCGTCGGGCAAGAGCGCACGGCTCGTCGTCTATCTGCCCGCGTGGAAGCTGAACCCCTCCGACTATGGAGTGCTGCTTGGCGGAGCAAACTGGGCCGCCGAGATGGAGTCTTACTGGAACGAGGTACTCGCGTCGGCGATGCGGGTCGAACTTCCCAACGCGCTGTTGAACAACATCATCCGCGCATCGCAGGTCCACTGCCTGTTGGCGGCGCGCAACGAGGACCGCGGCCGTCGCGTGGCGGCGTGGTGCGGCTCCGATCGCTATCAGGCGTTGGAGAGCGAGAGCCACGCGCCCATCCGCGGCATGTGCATGACCGGCTGCGCCGACTACGCCCGCCGCTCGCTGGATTACTTCATCCATCGCTACAACAAACAGGGTTTCCTAACAACCGGCTACACCATCGTCGGCACCGGAGAGCATCTCTGGACATTGGCGGAACATTTCGAACGGACCGGAGATGTCGCCTGGTTCCGCCAGATCGCGCCGGAAGTCGCGCGCGTCTGCCAATGGGTCGCCGCCCAACGCGCAAAGACAAGAATGCTCGATGCGCGCGGCGAGCGTGTTCCCGAATATGGGCTGATGCCGCCGGGCGTCAGCGCTGATTGGGCGCGCTTCGCCTACCGGTTTTTCAACGAGGCCCAGTATTGCGCCGGCCTGGAAGCGGCCGCCCGCGCCCTGGCCCGAGTCAACCATCCGGAGGCCCCGTCGCTGCTGGAAGACGCGCGGCAGTACCGCGAGGACATTCTGCGGGCGTATCGCTGGACGCAGGCGCGGTCGCCGGTGATTCCGTTGAGCAGCGGGGCCTGGGTGCCTTACTACCCCTCCATGCTCGACTGCTTCGGCAACATCGACGGCTTCCTGCCCGGCGAAGACGGGAACCGGAGCTGGGCCTACAGCATCGAGTTGGGAGCGCACCATCTGGCGGCCACCGGCGTGTTCGACCCGCGCTCCGACGAAATGACCTGGCAGATCGAGCACCTCGAGGACGTGCAATTCCTGAGATCGGGAATGGGCGACTATCCCGAGGAGAAGAACCGCGCCGACTTCTTCAACTTCGGCGGCTTCGCCAAGGTCCAGCCCTACTACGCGCGGATCGCCGAAATCCATGCACAGCGCGACGACGTGAAGCCGTTCCTGCGCTCCTACTTCAACAGCCTCGCCGCGCAAGTGAGCGCGGAGAACCTCTCTCTCTGGGAGCATTTCCACAACATAGCCGCCTGGAACAAGACCCACGAGACCGGCTGGTTCCTCTGCCAGACGGCGATGATGCTGGCGATGGAGCGCGGCGACGAACTCTGGCTCGCTCCCTTCGTGACAAGCAACTGGCTCAAAGACGGCCAGACCGTCGCAGCGACGAAGCTGCCGACGCGCTTCGGCCCGGTCAGCTACCGGCTCACATCGCGAGTGAAGGACGGCGTCATCGAAGCGCACATCGAACCGCCCACGCGCACGGCGCCGAAGGCGATCGCATTGCGCCTCCGTCATCCCGACGGCAAACCGATGCGAACCGTCACGGTCAACGGAAAACCGCACGACGATCTCGATCCGAGATGCGAGATCATCACGTTGCCCAACGGCGCCAGACCGATGAACATCCGCGCGGAATACTAAAGCCGAATCGGAGGCGACCAAGCGTCGCGTCCGCTTGCGGTCTCACCGATCCTCCATTGCTTCGGCATCGGCGCTTGCGAGGGGAGGGCGGCTTGTGTTAATTCCCCCGACAACGAACGGTTTTTGCCTATGAGACATCCCACCCCCATCCTCGGCATCCTATTTCTCGCCGCGGGCATCGTGCGCGCGGGCGACGGAAAGGTTGGCCCCTGGGACCTTGGCGAACTCAGGCAGGTCCCCGCCATGCGCTGGGCCGACGAGTCGGGGCCGGTCCATTCCCTCCTCTATGCGGGCGAAGCATACCAGGGCCGCGCCACCGAGGTCTTCGCCTTCTATGCGTCGCCAAGCACCCTGGGCGAGGCCGGGGGCAAGCGGAAGTTCCCGGGCGTCGTGCTGATCCACGGCGGCGGGGGCACGGCGTTCGCGGAGTGGGCCTGGCTCTGGGCGAAACGCGGCTATGCGGCCATCGCGATGGACCTCTCGGGCCATCGCCCGATCGCGCCGCTCTACGATGCAAAGACCGGCGCGCCCGTGCCCAATCAGGCGGCCAAGAAGGAGGGGCGCGAGCGCTTGCCGAACGGCGGCCCGGATCAAGGGCACCCGGAGAAGTTCGACACCATCGGCGGGAACGCCGACGACGACTGGCCCTTCCATGCGGCGGCCGCGGTCATCCGCGCCCATTCGCTCCTGCGCTCCTTTGCGGACGTGGACGCCGAACGCACCGCCGTCACGGGCATCAGCTGGGGCGGCTACACGACGTGCCTCGTGGCCTCGCTCGACGACCGCTTCAAGGCGGCCGTGCCCGTCTACGGCTGCGGCTTCTTGCACGAGGGCGAATCGGTGCAGAAACCCTCGATCGACAAGCTCGGCGATCGCCGCGACCTCTGGGTCAAGACCTACGACCCCTCGAGCCTGCTGCCGCGATGCCGCGTGCCCATCCTGTTCGTGAACGGGACGTGCGATGTCCACTACCCCCTGGATAGTTATCAGAAGAGCTTCGATGCGGTGCCGGGCCCCAAGCAGATGCGCATCGAGGTCGACATGCGCCACGGCCACGGCCCCGGCTGGGCGCCCATTGAAATCGGACTCTTCATCGACTCGCGCTGCATCGGGGGTAAACCCTTGCCCGTCCCCGGTGAGCCGACCATCGAGGGCGACCACGTCCGCGTCCCCGTCAAGGCGGCCACGGCCCTGAAGGAGGCGAGCCTCCACTACACCACCGACACCGGCCCGCGCTCCAAACGCAAGTGGCAGAGCATCCCCGCCCAGGTCGCGGGCGACGCCATCGTCGCCCCACGCCCACCCGTCGGCGCGAACACATGGTTCATCGGCATCACCGATGAGCGCGGCGCGATGGTCACCACGGCGATCCAGTTTGCGAATCCCTGACTCGAAAATGCCGCATCGCTTCCCGTAGCCGAACGCGAATCCCGTAGCCGAACGCGTCAGCGTTTGGCCGCCGATCGCCTGAGGCGCAGGGCCGCGTTTTCGGCGCCGGCATCCGGGCGTCCGGGGCACGGGATCGAGCTGGTGATGCGGATGCCGCCTGAAGGCGGCACTACGAGCCCAATGACGCGGGAACGTTCGTAGTGCTTCCTTCAGGCAGCCCCGGCCCACCCGAATCAACTGGCGCGGCCCAGGCCCCGCAAGACAATATGGTCCCATGATATCTGGTTTCCTCCTTGGCTTGTCTCTCGCGAGTCTTGCCGCATCGGCAGACCAACCGCTGCCCGTCTATCAGCCCAAGGTGACGCTGGCGGACATCTACGCCTATCATCCCGCGGCCAAGCCGGCCCTGCTCTACAACCACGACGTCGATATCGTAAAGTTCAAGGGGAAGTTCTTCGCCGCGTGGAACGCGAACGAGGCACACGGGGAGGACGTGCCCGGGCAATACAA
The DNA here is from genome assembly GCA_020847615.1 of Verrucomicrobiia bacterium. Classification (GTDB taxonomy): domain Bacteria; phylum Verrucomicrobiota; class Verrucomicrobiia; order JADLBR01; family JADLBR01; genus JADLBR01. Next base: position 7,660 of record JADLBR010000397.1, on the reverse strand, counting down.
CTTCCTGAGCGCGAGCGACGATTTCGGGCGCTGGTCGACGCCGGTGCGGCTGTTCACCCGCGACGCGGGCGCGGAGAACCCGGTGGAGACCGACAACCAGTGGCAGCCCATCTTCATCAACTATCGCGACGAGACGCTGTTCTGCGCGTGGTGCGACTACAACGCCCGAAGGACATACATCGCCACGTCGGCCGACGGGCTCAGATGGGTCAACCGGGAGGTGCCGACCGCGCCGCCGTCGCTCGAGGGCAAGGTGGTGGGCTTCCCGACCAACCACGGCCTGCTGACTCGCAAGGGGGCGATGCTCTTCCCGTGCAGCCTCCCGGTGGCGGAGGCGAAATGCATCGTGGGCCACACGCGCCACGCGGGCGTGCTGCTCAGCGAGGACGGCGGCAAGTCGTGGTCATGGAGCGAACCGATCGAGGCCGTCTCGTGGTCGCAGATGGGCGAGAGGCCGGAGGAGTTTGGCGGCGAACTGGTCACGATCTGGGAGCCGATGCTTTTCGAACAGGCCGACGGGAAGATCGGTCTTCTGATCCGCAACTCCACCGCGCAGGACAACCCCGAGCGCGCCGAGAAACCGCACCGCATGCTGCTGTATTGCACCAGCGCCGACGGGGGACGCACGTGGACAAAGGCACGCCCGGTCGAGGTCGATACGATTTGCTCGCGGAATTACGCCGTCGCGGGCGCCGGTTCGCCGGACAGCCTGCTGATGGTGATGAATGACAACAACGTCCGCGTGCCCGAGCGCATCAGCCGCGACCGCTATTTCCTCGCTCTCTATTGCTCGCCGGTCTGCGACCCGGACCTGCTCCTGCCCGGTCCCGTGGTCCAGCCCGAGGGCGGCACGGCGTATTACCCCAACGGTTTCGTGGATGGCGGAAAACTCTACGTGGCCTACACGTATCCGCGCGGCATCCATTGCAGCGTTGTCGATCCGCTGCCGGATTTCACGCGCCCTTTCCTCCTGCCCCGCGGCGGGCGATCCGGGTTGAGGATCGAGGATGGCATCGCATTTTTTGGCCAGCGACAGTCGAGCCTCGGGCTGGTGCTGACCGAGGCATTGACGCGGCAGCCCCGGCTGCGGCTGGCGTTCGACGTGGACGTCCACCGCTACAACGGCCTCGACTGGCCCGTGCTCACACTGGGCGGCAAGACGCGCAACGGCACGACACTACGCGCGATCTTCAGCGAGGGGGCAAAGGCCGACGTCTTTCAGGTCGCGGTGGGCGGCAACCGGTGGGCCGACGTGGCGCCCTTCAAGATGGGGGCATGGCATCGCGTCGCAATCGAGATGGATGGGGAGGGATTCTCGGTCTCGGTCAACGGCTCGACGCCGCTGCCGGTGAAGCGACCCCTCTTGCGCAAGATCTGCTTCGGCGGCTTATACGTCGCCCCCCAGTGGCCCATGGGCACGCAATGGGCCAGCGACGTCCGGATAAGGCTAAATTCGATCCGCGTCGAATAGCTCGAAAATTCGTAGCCACGGTCGCCAGACCGTGAACCCGCGGGCGGATCGAACGATCCCCTCCGTGGCCGGAGGGGCTACATTTTCACCCCCGGTGGCCCGACGGCCGCCGCATCGCGGTCGCTGAGCATCCCGCCGTCGGAGCGCCGGCGCACCGTCCCGTCGCGCTTCCATGACCGCTCGCAGCGCGGTTCGCCCCGCAGGTCCTGAACCTCGATCGCCTCTTTCTCCGGCGCGAATGCCACGCGCGATACCCCGAGCATGTCGGCGAAATCGGCGGCGAATCGTCCGAGGCTCCCGTCCGGATCCGGGATCACGACACCGGCATCCAGGCGATTCTCGATGCCGCGGCCCTTGGCCTCCTCGATGGCCTTCAGCGCGCGCTCGCGGGCCTCGAGGGCCCTGGGCCAATCCGGGTCGGCGGCGGTCACGGGCAACTCCCGCGCGGTCTCCAGATGGATACAGGCGTCGGGGTCGCCCCGGAGCGCCCGCCACGCCTCGTCGGCGGTGTGCGGGAGGATCGGCGCGAGCAGGCGCAGCAGGGATTCGAGGATCTGCCACATGACCGTCTGCGTCGCGCGCCGCCGCGGCGAATCGGCGCGATCGCAATAGAGGCGATCCTTCATGGCCGCGCAGTAGAACGCCGACAGGGCCTCGTTGCAAAAATCGAAAAGCGCGAGGTGCGCGCGCCGGAAATCGAACGCCTCGTAGGCCGCCAGCACGTCGCGCCGCATGGCGCGCGCGCGATCCAGGGCGTGCGCGTCCAGCGACGTCGGCGCGAGCGCGGCCGGGTCGACCGCGTCCCTCGCGGGCTTGAAATCGTACAGGTTGCTCAGCAGGAAGCGCAGCGTGTTGCGCACCTTGCGGTAGGACTCGCCCGCCAGCTCGAAGAACTCCATGTCCACCTTGATGTCGTTCTCGAAGGCGAGGGAGCTGACCCACCAGCGGCAGACATCGGCGCCGAAGTGCTTGAGCAATTCGTCCACGTCGAGGGTGTTGCCGAGCGACTTGCTCATCTTGCGCCCGTCCTTGTCCACCATGAACCCGTGCGTCAGCAGGGTCCGGAAGGGCGGTTGGCCCGTCGCGCCGAGCGCCGGCAGCAGCGAGAGCGGGAACCAGCCGCGGTGCTGGTCGGAGCCCTCCAGGTACAGGTCCGCGGGATAGCCCTCGCCGCGGGCGCGCATCACCGAGTTCCACGAAGAGCCCGACTCAAACCACACGTCGAAGATGTCGTACGCCTTGGCGAGTCGCGCGACATCGAGGCCCTCCGGCGCATCGGGATCTTGCGCGGGATCATATTTCTCCAGCAGCCGCTCGGGCGGCTCGGTGAACCAGGCGTCGCTGCCGCGCTCGCCGAATGCCGCCGCCACGGCGCGGACCGAGGCGGCCGTCAGCAGGACGCCGCCGCCCGGCAGGAGGAACGCCGGGATCGGGAGGCCCCAGGAGCGCTGGCGAGAGATGCACCAGTCGGGGCGCGACTCGAGCATGCCGCGCAGGCGGTTGCGCCCCCAGTCGGGCACGAATCGCACGCCGTCCTCCGCGGCCGCGATCGCCATCTGCCGCAGGCTCTTGCCGTGGCCCTTGAGCGTGCGGTCCACCGACACGAACCATTGCTCGGTCGCGCGGAAGATGACCGGCGTCTTGCCGCGCCAGTCGTGGGGATAGCTGTGCGTGAACCTGTGCGCGTGCACCAGGTGCCCCGACGCGCGCAGGCGCTCCACCACGAGGTCGTTGGCGGCCCAGACGATCTGGCCGCGGAGCCAATCGGGCACCGTGTCGTCGAACGTGCCATCGTCGCGCACCGGACAGTAGATCTCGAGCCCCTCGCGGAGCCCCGTCTGATAATCCTCGACGCCGTGGCCGGGGGCGGTGTGCACCAGGCCGGTGCCATCCTCCAGCGTCACGTAGTCGGCCGCGACCACCGGGCCCACCCGGTCGCAGAAGGGATGACGGTACCTCAACCCGACGAGCGCCTCGCCCCGGGCGACGCCCAGCACCTCGGGCGCGCTCTCTCCCGCGCCCCGGGCGACGGGTCCCAGCAGTTCCTTCGCGACCACGCAGGGCCTGCCGCAGATCCGGGCGAGCGCGTACTCGAATCGCGCGTGCACCGCGACCGCCAGGTTCGCCGGCAGCGTCCAGGGCGTCGTCGTCCAGATCATGAACGCCGGGGCGCCGTCGGGATCCTTCAGCCCGAAGGCCGCGGCCAGCGCCGCGGGATCCTCCGCGTCGAAATTGACGAACACCGACGTGTCCTCGCGGTCCATGTATTCCAGCTCGGCGTCGGCGAGCGCGGTCTGGTTCGCGATGGACCAGTGCACCGGCTTCAGGTCGCGGTACACGATGCCCTGCGCGACCAGGTCGGCGAACACCTCCAGCACCGCGCGCTCGTAGGCGGGCGCCATCGTCAGGTACGGGCGCGCGTAGTCCGCGAGCGTCAGCAGCCGCTGCATCTGCGAGGACTGGAGTTTCACGAACTTGGCGGCCGAGTCCGCGCACTCGCGGCGCACCGCCATCCTGCGCGTGTCCTCCGGCAGCGCGGCCAGTTTCGCGATCTTGCCCGATTCCATCAGGCCCGAGAGGACCTTGTGCTCGATGGGCAGCCCGTGGCAGTCCCAGCCCGGGATGTACCGGCACTGGCGGCCCATCATCAGGCGGCTGCGCACCACGATGTCCTTGAGCACCTTGTTCAAGAGGTGGCCGACGTGGATCGGGCCGTTGGCGTACGGGGGCCCGTCGTGAAACACGAACACCTCGGCCCCCTCGCGGGCGGCGGTGATCTTCTCGTACGCGCGCCCCTCGGCCCACCGCTTCTGGCTGGCCGGTTCCGCCTGGGCGAGGTTGGCGCGCATCGCGAACGCCGTCTTCGGCAGGTTCAACGTATCCTTGTATCGGTTCTTCTCGTTCTCTGCGGTCATGGTCGTGCTCGGGTGGTGCCGGGCCACGAGGCCCGGCGCATCGGGTGGTTGGGGGCTCGGCCTGGGCCTGCCCACCGGTCGCGCCCCGCCTGGGGAGGCGGCCCGCGCTGATCAGGCGCCGACTGCGCCGGTCCGCGCGGGCACCGCCCCGCGGGGCCGGGTTATTATTCCGCCATGGCGGATCGCGCGGCTCCCGTGCATACGCAGGGAGGCTAAACACCCTCCCCTCCGACCGTCAAGAGGGGTCGGTATCACCAAATCCTTGCATCATTAGTCCTTGTCATGCGGCGATATTTGTCCTATCAGCTTGCCTCATTGCCGCGCGCGCACGCCGCTTGCGGGGCGCGCGGGGCAAGCCATGTCCAGAGACCCTCTCGCTGGTCCCCAGGCGGACCCCGGCGACAGCTCGCTGTTCGGGGCCATGCTCGGTCTCAGCAACCTCCTGGGGGGCGCGGGGCAGGACGGCCCCGGCGCGGAGCACGCGCTCGCCCTGCTGCGGACTCTGGTGGATCACCTCCCCGTCTTCGTCTACGCGAAGGACACGGAATCGCGCTTCATCATGGCCAACGACGAGGTGGCGCACGCGATGGGCGCGGCATCCGCCCGAGACCTCATCGGCAAGACCGACGCCGATTTCTTCCCACCCCACAAAGTCATCGAGTTCGGCGAGGACGAGCGGCGCGTGATGGGGGAGGGTCGGCCCCTCATCAGCAAGGATGAACCCATCACGACCCCGGCGGGCGAGACGCGCTGGATACTGACGACCAAGATCCCGCTGCGCGATGGCCATGGGCGGGTCATCGGCCTGGTGGGCATCGGCAAGGACATCACCGACCGCAAGCTCGTCGAGCAGGAGCGCGACGGCTACATCGCCCGATTACAGGACGCGCTCGCCAGCGTGAGGACGCTCCGCGGCCTGCTGCCGATCTGCGCCCACTGCAATCACATCCGCGACCGCGAGGGCCATTGGCAGAGGGTCGAGCACTACGTCCAGAAACACACCCACGCCGAGTTCAGCCACGGCGTCTGCCCCGATTGCGCGCGGAAGCTCTATCCCGAGGCGGCGCGACGCTTCGAGGCGGAGCAGGGCGAGCGGCCATGACGAGCCGACAGGCGCGGGTGACCGCGGGACACGATGCAGACAAATGACCAGAGCCGCGGGGAGCCCGGCCCGGGCGAGAGCTCGCTATTCGGCGCGTTCTCGGGCCTGAGCGAACTCGTCGGGGACCGCCGCGGCCCCGATGGGGATGGCGCGCACTCGCACGCGGTGCTGCGCGCGCTGGTGGATCACCTGCCGGTCCTGGTGTACGCGAAGGACGTGGAGTGCCGCTTCATCATGGCCAACGACGAGGTGGCCCGCGCCATGGGCGCCGGCTCGGCGCGCGACCTCATCGGCAAGACCGACTCCGATTTCTATCCGCGCGAGCAGGCGGACGAATTCCTCGAGGACGATCTGCGGGTGCTGCGCGAAGGGATCACGATCATCAACAAGGACGAGCCCAGGCGCACGCTGGCGGGCGAGACCCGCTGGATTCTGACGACGAAAGTGCCGCTGCGCGACGGGGACGACCGGATCATCGGCCTGGTGGGCGTCAGCAAGGATATCACCGACAGAAAGCGCCTCGAGGATGAGCGGGACCGCTACATCAAGGAGCTGCGCGCCGCGGCGGCGAACGTCCGCACACTGCGGGGGCTGTTGCCGATCTGCGCCCACTGCAACCACATCCGGGATGACGCGGGCTACTGGCACCGCGTGGAGCACTACGTCCAGAAGCACACGCACGCCGAGTTCAGCCACGGCATCTGCCCCGACTGCGCACGGAAACTCTATCCGGAGGCGGCCAGCCGCTTTGAGGCGGAGGAACGAAAGCGCCGGCGGGATGGCGGCGGGCCACCCGAGGCCGCGCCCATCTGAGTCGGCGCCGAGCCTTCTTGACCCGCGACCGCATCCCGCCCCACTATGGCGATGGCTTGATCGCAGCGAGGGACGATGGCGACACGATTTCTGGGATCATCGGGCATCGAGGTCACCCGGGTCGGCCTCGGCACATGGGCCATCGGCGGCGGCCCGTGGTGGGGCGAGACCGATGACGCGGAATCGATCCGCGCCATCCATGCCGCCGTGGACGCGGGGGTCAACCTCATCGATACCGCGCCGGCCTACGGCTTTGGCCACAGCGAGGAGGTCGTCGGTCGCGCGATCCAGGATCGCCGCGACCGGGTGGTCCTTGCCACGAAGTGCGGGCTCTGGTGGGACGACGACACCGGTTCGGTCTTCTTCCAGCAAAGCGGCAAGACCGTGCGCCGCAGCCTCGATCCAAGGACGATTCGCATCGAGGTCGAGGCCAGCCTGCGGCGGCTCGGCACCGACCGCATCGACCTGATGCAAACCCACTGGCAGGCCACCCCGGAGGCCCCCACGCCCATCGCAGACACGATGGCCTGCCTCATGCGCTTGCGGGACGAGGGGAAGATCCGCGCCATCGGGGTGTCCAACGCCACGCCGGCCCAGATGGACGAGTATCTCGCCGCGGGCGCCATCGTCTCCTGCCAGCCGCGCTACAGCATCCTCGACCGCTCGATCGAGGCGGACGTGCTGCCCTACTGCCAAAAGCGCGGGATCGCCACGCTGGTCTATTCGCCCCTCGAGCAGGGGCTGCTCACCGGCAAGATCGGGATGGATCGGCAATTCGGCGCCGAGGCCGCGCGCCACATGATCCCGTGGTTCCGCCCAGAGAATCGGCGGCGGGTGCTGGACATGCTCGCGCGCTGGGAGGACCTGTGCGACAGGCACGCGTGTTCCATGGCGCAGCTGGTCATCGCCTGGACGGTCGCGCAGCCGGGGGTCACCTGCGCCCTCTGCGGCGCCCGGCGGCCCGAGGACGCCGAAGAGAATGCCGGGGCGGGCAGCGTTCACCTGGATGATGCGGACATGGCGCGCATGCGCCGCGATGCCGAGGCACTGGGCCAACCCGGGACGTGACGCGTTGGAGGATGTATGGAACAGATCGACGATGCATTTGGCCCGGTGAGAGCGCGACGACCCGGGGTCGCCGAAACCGCTAGGCTCTGGCGCGTCTGCCCGGCCCGGGCCACTTGCCGCGCGGCCATCGCGCTGCTCCTCGCCGCGGCAGCATGCCCCGCGAACGAGGGCGATTTCGCCGCCCAGCGCCGCGCCGACGCCCTCGCGGAATACGCGCTCCTGGGCAAGGCGATCGCCGACTTCAAGCCCGGCTCCGAGGCGCAGGCGCGGCTCGGCCGTGAGGCGCTTCGC
>JADLBR010000396.1 GCA_020847615.1 Verrucomicrobiia bacterium | reverse complement strand
GTTGTGCGGCTGGTTTGGGTTGGCCGAAGCGGGCGTCCTGAGAGGCATGCGCAAGAAATTCGCGTCCAAGGGCGCGGATGTCCTCGAGGCCAACGAGCGGGCATTCCAGGCGGGCATTGAGTTCTCGCGGTCGCATCCGCTGAAGGAGGACAGGCGGTTGATCGAGGCGCCGGGCGGGTCCCAGAAGGTCCTCATCGACGGGAATGATATCTGCGCGGCGGCGGCGATCTTTGCGGGATGCCGATTTTTTGGCGGCTATCCGATAACGCCGTCGTCGGAGATCATGCAGTTTTTCAGCCGCGAGGTCTTCAAGTACGGCGGATCGATCCTGCAGGCGGAGGATGAGATCGCCGGGATCGGGGCGGTGGTGGGCGCCTCATTCGCGGGCGCGAAGGCGATGACGGCGACATCGGGACCGGGCCTTTCGCTCAAGACGGAGATCCTCGGGCTGGCGACCATCGCGGAGTTGCCGCTGGTTTGCGTGAACGTGCAGCGCGGCGGGCCGTCGACGGGGCTGCCCACCAAGAGCGAGCAGTCGGACCTGTTTGCGGCGGCGTTTTCCGCGCATGGCGACGTCGTGAGGCCGGTGCTGGCGCCGGTGGGCGTGGAGGACATGTTCGGGGTCACGGTGGAGGCATTCAACATCGCCGAGGAGTACCAGACGCCGGTGATCGTGCTATCCGACCAGGATATAGCGCAGCGCAAGGAGGCGATCGACCCGATCGATACGGGCAGGTTCCGGGTCGTGGAGCGCCGGCGGCCCACGGCGGAGGAACTGGAAGGCTACGCGCGGTTCCAGATGACCGAGAGCGGCGTGAGCCCGATTAGCCATCCCGGGATGCGCGGCGGAGAATATCTGGCATCGGGCATCGAGCATGACGAGCGGGGCGCGCCGTCGGTCAACGGGGCGGTGCACGCCCGGATGAACGAGAAGCGATTTCGCAAATTCGGGCCCCTGCAGCGGAGGGAGGATCTCTTCGACCACGCCGGGCCCGATGACGCGCCGCTTGGGCTGATCGCGTGGGGCAGCGTGGCGGGGATCGTGCGCGAGGGGGTGGAGCGGGCGATCGCCGAGGGCGCCGCGGTGAAGCTGCTGGTGCCCAGGCTGCTCTATCCCGTGGCGGCGCCGATCTACGCGGCATTTTTCCGGTCGATGTCGCGCTGCGTCGTGATCGAGCAATCGCACCAGGGGCAATTGCACAAACTGCTCCGCATGTGGGTCCCGGTCCCGGGGACGTTCGAGTCGGTCGCGAAGGATGGCGCGAGTCCATTCTCGCCCGAGGAGGTGCATTCCATCATTCGGGCGAGGGCCATCTCTGGGACCGGGGGGCGCAACGGTGACTCCTGAGGCGATGCCATGAGTGACGCGAACGAACACGACGGGCCATGCTGCGACTCTCCCTGCGAGTGCGCCGAGCAGATCTTCACGGCGAAGGATTACCGCAGCGGCCTCAAGCCGATCTGGTGCCCCGGCTGCGGCGATTTCGGGGTCCTGACGGCGCTGCATCGGGCGCTGGCGACCATCGGTCGCCCGCCTCACGAGATCGCGCTGGTCTCTGGGATCGGATGCTCGAGCCGGATACCGGGCTACACGACGGTCTATGGCTTTAACTCGGTGCACGGGCGCGCGCTGCCGATCGCGCAGGGCATCAAGCTGGCGAACCCGGAGCTGCTGGTCCTGGTGGCGGGTGGCGATGGCGACGGGTTCTCGATCGGCGGGGGACACGTGCCGCACGCGATCCGGCGGAACATCGATCTCACCTACATCGTGATGGACAACCAGATCTACGGGTTGACCAAGGGTCAGCTCTCGCCGACCTCGCGGCGCGGTTCGCGGACGGCGTCGTCGACGCTCGGCAGCCTCGAGGATCCGGTGAATCCGCTGCTATACGCGCTGGCCTATGGCGCGGGGTTCGTGGCGCAGGGGGCGCCCTCGGATCTCGAGGGGCTGACGCAGTTGATCGTGGAGGGCATCCGCTATCCGGGGTTCGCGTTCGTCAACGTGCAGTCGCCCTGCGTGACGTTTGGCGAGGAGGACACCCAGCTGAAGACTCAGAAGAACCGCATGGTCAAGCTTGCGGACATGGGGCATGACCCGGCGAACAAGCTGCGGGCCATGGAGCTGGCCCAGGAATATGGCGAGAGCCTGCACCTGGGCGTCTTTTACCGGAACCCTTCGCCCCCGTCGGCGTACTCGGACGAAGTGCGCCGCCGGCAGGAGCAGCTGGCGGCGAAGGCGCTCCCGCCGGGGCGCATCCTCGACATGTTCAGGCAGGGCGAAAAGGGCAAAGCGCCCGCCGCGGTGGTCGCGATGGCGTCCGCGCCCAATGGCGGCACCACGCACGCCGAGGACTGACTCGAAGGTTGCCGCATCGCTTCCCGTGGCCGAACGCGTGCGCGTTTGGCCTCCAATCGCCCGAGCCGATCGGCTACATTTTCTGCGTCGGCGGTCCGGCGCCTGCCGGATGGGATTTAGCTCGAAAATGCCGTTGGCTCGCACATAGCGGCCCGGGGACGGTCCGCACTCCACGGGCCTTCGGCCGAAATCAGGCGAAACCCCGGGGCCATGGCGGCGCCCGGTTTCGCGCGTAGCGCGGTGGAGTGCGGTGCGTCCTCGCACCGCTTTGCGCCGAAGCGGGTGAGGAATTTTCATCCCTCGGTGGTCCGGCAGCCGCCGGACCAGGCGGGCTACAATTTCCCGATCCGGCGGAGTCCGGTTTCCCTCCTTGGCGAACGGCCGAAATGCCGTTTGAAGGCGGTGGCAAAATATTGGCCCGTGGCGAATCCGCATGCGTCCGCGATCTGCTTGATCGGCATCTCGGGATGATCGCGCAGGAGGCACGCGCCGCGCGCGAGGCGG
>JADLBR010000395.1 GCA_020847615.1 Verrucomicrobiia bacterium | reverse complement strand
CTAGCCCGGACATTTCACAGCCTTGCGGGCTGTGAAGTGTCCGGGCTCTGGGAAAACCGCGAGATAGCACCAGGTTGGGATGGAGACGCGCGCTCCAAAACGCCATATTTCGAAATCACAAACTGTTGGCCGCGTTTCCAGTGCCGAAAACCGATCGGGGACCCGTATTTCAGAGCGCGGTTTTCCTTTGAGCCTGCATATTTCGCGCATGCGCGTGAAATATGCAGGCTAGAGCGCTGCGCGCGAAACCGGGCGCCGCCATGGCCCAGCATGTCGCCTGATTTCGGCCGCAGGCCTGTGGAGTGCGGGCCGTCCCCGGGCCGCTATGTGCGAGCCGACGGTATTTTCGAGTCAGCCCGATGTCTCGAAGACCAGCGCGCCTTTCTGGGCGTCGACGCTGACCTTGGCGCCGTCGGAGATGTCGCCCATGAGGATCTTTCGGGATAGCGCGGTCTCGATCTCGCGCTGGAGGTAGCGCTTGAGCGGTCTGGCGCCGTAGACGGGGTCGTAGCCCTGGCGGGCGACGAACTCGCGGGCGGGGCCGGTGAGGTGGAGCTGGATGGAGCGGGCATCGAGGCGCTTTCGGATCAGGTCCAGCTGCAGTTCCACGATGCGCTCGATCTCGGCCAGGGTCAGGGGCTTGAAGAGGACGATGTCGTCGACGCGGTTGAGGAATTCGGGGCGGAAGTGCGCGCGCATCTCGCGCAGGACGCGTTCGCGGATGTCGTCGCTAATCTCGCCGCGGTCGCTGACGTTTTCCAGCAGCAGTGGGCTGCCGATGTTGGAGGTCATGATGATGATCGTATTCTTGAAATCGACAGTGCGACCCTGGCTGTCGGTGAGGCGCCCGTCGTCCAATATTTGCAGGAGCACGTTGAAGGCATCGTGGTGGGCCTTCTCGATCTCGTCGAAGAGGATGACGGCGTAGGGGCGGCGGCGGACGGCCTCGGTGAGCTGGCCTCCCTCCTCGTAGCCGACGTAGCCCGGGGGCGCGCCGATGAGGCGGGCGACGGCGTGCTTCTCCATGTACTCGGACATGTCGATGCGGATCAGGGCGTCCTCGCTATCGAACAGGGCCTCGGCGAGCGCTCGGGCCAGTTCGGTTTTGCCGACGCCGGTGGGGCCCAGGAAGATGAATGAGCCGATGGGGCGCTTGGGGTCCTTGAGGCCCGAGCGGGCGCGTATCACGGCGTCGGCGGCGGCCTGGACCGCCTCGTCCTGGCCGATGACGCGCCGGTGCAGCAACTCGTCGAGGCGGAGCAATTTTTCTTTTTCGCCCTCCAGCAGGCGCGAGACCGGGATGCCGGTCCAGCGGGCGACCACCTCGGCGATCTCGTCGGCGGTGACCTCCTCCTGGATGAGGCGGCGCGCCCCGTCGGCGCCGCCGAGCTGGGTCTCCCTGTCGCGGATCTTCTTCTCGAGGTCTGGGATGCGCCCGTACTGGAACTCGGCGACGCGGTCGAGGCGGTGCTCGCGCTGGGCCTTGTCCATCTCGTTGCGCGCGTGCTCCAGGGCGAGGCGCAGGCCGCGGACCTCCTCGATGCCGGCCTTCTCGGACTCCCACTGCGCCTTCAGGGCATCGCGGGAGGCCTTCTGCTCGGCGAGGTCGCGCTCGAGCTCGGCGAGCCGCTCGCGGGAGGCCTTGTCCTTCTCCTTCTTCAGGGCCTCGCGCTCGATCTCCAGTTGCATGATGCGGCGCTGCAGGGCCTCGAGTTCCTCGGGCATGCTCTCCATCTCGGTGCGGAGCTTGGCGGCGGACTCGTCGACCAGATCGATCGCCTTGTCGGGGAGGAAGCGGTCGGAGATGTAGCGGTGGGATAAGGTGGCGGCGGCGACGAGCGCGGCGTCCTGGATGCGAACGCCGTGGTGCAACTGATAGCGCTCGCTGAGGCCGCGGAGGATCGAGATCGTGTCCTCGACGCTCGGCTCGCTGACCAGCACGGGCTGGAAGCGGCGCTCGAGGGCGGCGTCCTTCTCGACGTGTTTCCGGTACTCGTCCAGCGTGGTGGCGCCGATGCAGTGCAGCTCGCCGCGGGCGAGCATGGGCTTGAGCATGTTTCCGGCGTCCATGGCGCCCTCGGCCTTGCCCGCCCCGACCATCGTGTGGATCTCGTCGATGAAGAGGATGATCTGGCCCTGTGCCGATGCGATCTCGTGGAGGACCGCCTTGAGCCGCTCCTCGAACTCGCCGCGGTACTTGGCGCCCGCGATCAGGGCGCCGAGGTCGAGCGCGACGATGCGCTTCTCCTTGAGGCTATCGGGGACGTCGCCCGCGACGATCCGGCGGGCCAGGCCCTCGACGATGGCCGTCTTGCCGACGCCCGGCTCGCCGATCAGCACGGGGTTGTTCTTGGTCCGCCGCGACAGGACTTGGATACAGCGGCGGATCTCGTTGTCACGCCCGATGACGGGGTCGAGCTTGTTCTGCCGCGCGAGGCGGGTCAGGTCCCGGCCATATTTTTCCAGTGCCTCGTAGGTGGCTTCGGGGTTTTGGCTGGTGACGCGCTGGTTGCCGCGCACCGCGGTCAGCGCCTGCAATATCTGGCCCTCGGTGATCTTCAGGTCTCGGAAGATCTTCGCCACCGCGGTCTCCTGGGGCTCGCGGAACATCGCGAGCACGAGGTGCTCGACCGAAACAAACTCGTCCTTGAGGCGCTTCGCATCATCCTCGGCGCGGGCGAGGAGCTGGTTGAGTCGCTGCGTGACGGCGATGCCGGCCATCGGGCCGGTCGAGGCGACCACCCGAGGCAGCGCGTCGAGCGCCTGCTCGACGCGGCCGCGCAGCGCCTGCACCGGCGCGCCGGCGCGCTCGAAGAGCCGGGGCACCAGTCCCTCGGGCTGTTGCAGCAGCGCCGAGAGCAGGTGCTCCACATCCACGGCCTGGTGGCCGAGGCGCGTGGCGATCCCCTGCGCCTCCACCAGCGCCATCTGCGCTTTCTCGGTCAGTCGGTTCAGGTCCATGTGTCTTTCAAGTTCTTTGCGGGCGCCCTTGGTTCGCAACCCGCACAGGCTTGGGATCACATTCCGTGCCAACTGTCGCAGACGTCCAGAAAACGTATAACGTCATTGCTGATAGGCGGATGCGACACGCACGAAGGCGTTGTCCAAGACCGCGAATGCGCCAATATGGCACTGCCTGTCACGGGCGATAACCCGTGACTTCAGCAAACCGCGAACTGGGCGACTGCCGGAAGCGTCCGTCAGGGTCGCGGGTAATGAACAGTGCCACGGCGTTCTCGAAACCTTCAATGAAGCGCAGGCCCGCCTCCGGCCCGAGGACAAACAGGGTCGTGGCCAGGGCATCTGCCGTCATCGCGTCTGGCGCGACCACGGACACGCCCGCAAGGTCGTGTTGTGGGGGCCAACTGGTTCTCGGGTCGATGATGTGACACAGCCGTCGGCCCAGTGGGTCGCGGAAAAAGTTCTGGTAGTCTCCGGAGGTGGAGACGGCCTGGTCGGAGAGCGACAGTGCCGCGGCCATCGGGTCGTTTTCCCGCCAATGTTCGAGGGGTGCGGCGATGCCGACCCGCCAACGCGTCTTTCGGGCGTTGTGGCCGAGGACCCTGACTTCGCCGGCGATGGAGACATAGATATTGGTCAGGCCGTGTCCGGCGAGCAACCGGGCGAGTTCGTCGGCGCCGAAGCCCTTGGCGACGGCGCCCAAGTTTAGGGCGAGATCGGGGATGTCTTTGACGAGTTCGTCATCGGGGGTGATCGTCAGATGTCGCCATCCGGTCTTTCCCGCAGCCGTCTGGAGTTCGGTGTCCGACGGCACGCGGCGCTGGCTCGTCTTTTCTCCGAAGCCCCAGGCATTGATGACCGGGGCGAGCGTGGGATCGAATGCGCCTCCGGACCGGTGGCAGATGTCCAGAGCAAACCGGATGACCCTGGCGAATTCCGCGGAGACCCTAAAGGGGACGCGGGCTGGGGCGCGGTTGAAACGGGACAGCTCGCTGTCTGGCTGGTAATGCGACATCTGGCGGTTGAGTTCCGCGAGGCGTTGCTCCGCCTCGGTCTGCAGCGCCTCGAGCTGCGGCTCGGATAGTGCCGCGCCGGCGATCTTCACGGTATACACCGTGCCCATGGTCTGGCCCTGCCATGAAACAAGTGGCAACTCCTCGGCGCCACACGGGGGGCGCTGGCCCAGGAATAATGGACCGATGATGCACAGCGCCAGCCGATGGCGGAGACTCATGCGCGAATCGGGTCGGTGGCGGGCGGATGCGCCGGGACTCGCCTTGCTCGGGCTCGGGCGTCAGGGGATGCGAACACGATAAAACTTCCGCGGTCCCGGATCGAGGGGCGTGGTGATGGAGAACGCGCCCTGCGAATTGAAGGACCCGGTCTGGAGCGTCGTCCACTGGTCCGGGGGCAGGTTGAGATTCGTCGATGTCAGCGCGGTGTAGGTGCCGTTCGTCGGGCCGGTCCCGCTGATCAGCACGCTATTGGCGGTTTTCTTGATGGACGTGATCCGTGCCGGCACGGCACCGATGGCGATGGAGAACGCCTGGGTCGCGTTGGGCAGCGTCCCGTTGGCCGCGACGATCGAGCCGCTGAACTGCCCGATGGTGATCGGCGTGCCCGAGATCGCGCCGGCGCCGTTGATCGACAGCCCCGGCGGGAGACCCGAGGCGGAGAAGGTGATCGGGGTGGTGCCGCTGGCCGCGCAGGCGTGGCTGTAGGGGACGCTCAAAGTGCCCGGCGACGGGGGTGGCCCGCTAGTGATCGACGGGGCCACGGTAGCCGGTGGCGTGGGCTTCCAGATCACCGACATGTTGGAGAAATAGGGGGCCTCGTTGGGGTAGTTGTTCGTGGTGGTGGCCAGGCCCTTGGTCCAGAGCAACCCGCTTGCCGTCACGGGACCGGGTGCATTGTCGTCGTCCTCGGAGTACTGGATCCAGAATACATACTTGCCGTCCGGGACCAGGCCGTTGGTCGCATCGCGGCAGTTCCAAGTCAAGTAGATGGGGCTATTCGTGCCGGAGTAATTCGCCGCTGTGGCGCTGCTGTACCCGTCGAAGGCCGTGCTGCTGCCTTTCGATCCAAACCAGTCGGGGCAGTGTGCGTTCCAGTGCGAGGACGTGAAGCTCGAAGGACCCTGCTTGCGCAGCGTCTTGATGAACGTCCCCGCCTCGGTGCTTATCCAGACCACGGTCCAGTGCGCGGAACCGG
>JADLBR010000394.1 GCA_020847615.1 Verrucomicrobiia bacterium | reverse complement strand
TGCTCCGCGACGAACGTGGGATTCCTGGACATGACGGAGGATGTCGCGCGCTCGAGCGCCACCAGCCGATCTTGCGGCGATTCGAGGCCGTTGGCCCAGGCCCAGGCGGCATCGGGGTCACGGGTCGCCCATGACTGCATCAGGCCTCCGAGTGCCTGCTGTCGCCGGATGCCAGCCGGAATCTGGAGCGCGCTGACGGCGGCCTGCGAAGGGTCGCGGGCGGCCCAGGCCGCATAGATCGTGTTCTCGCCCTGGCCATTGCGGGAGAGGAGCGGATTCTTGTCGAGCAGATCGAGGGCCTTGAGGGGATCGCGCTGCGCGACGGTGGATAGGATGGTCGCGTGTGCCTGCTGGCGCTGCTGCGGGTCAGTGATTTCGGCGGCATTCGACAGGGCCTTGCCAAGGTCACTGGAGGCCCACACCGAGAAAATCGTGTTGATGCCGACATAGCCGTCGATGCCCTCGGGTCTGTTCTTGAGCCAGCCCATGGCGGCCGCGGCATCCTCGCCGGCGAGCCGCTCGAGGACCAAGTGACTCGCCATCGCACCTCGCACGATGTCGGTCTGGTTCTGCAGGCTGTTGAGCACGTCGACCAACTGCTCCTTGGGGATGCGGGAAACGAATTGAACAAGTGCCAGATCGCGCTGGAAGGAGGGGGCCTCGAGCATGATGGCCCGGGCTCGCGAGGCCGCATCCTCCGCGGTGGCGGTATCGTTGGAGGAAGATCCCCGCCGGGAGCCCGAGGCGAGGGCGGAGACGAAGCCTCCCGAACGGCGGATCGAGCCGCCCTCGGCATCGGGGAAATCGCCGCTCCGGCCACCCTGGGCGCCGGGCGGGCCACCCAGAAAGCCTGCTCCCGCGCCCGAGCGCCCGAGCGCGAAACCGACGGCCAAGCCCATCGCACCCAGGGTGGCCGGCACGAGCAACCGGCGGATCAGAGGGGCCATGGGGGTCATGTAGCGCGTTTCGCGCAAAACGAAAGGCGGAATCGGTCAGGACCCGGCGCCGATGCAGAAGAGATGTTTCTCGCCGCGGACGTACATGCGCCCGCCGACGAACGCGGGGGTCGCGAACACCTTTTCTCCAATCTCGAGCCGGATCGGCTTAACCGCGGGATCCGCGGCATCGAACAGGAAGGCGGTCCCATTGCGGTCGAATGTGTAGATGCGTCCACCCGCCGCGATGGGGGAGGCGCAGAAGCCTTCCTCGAGTTCGATCTCGGCAATCTGCTTGCCGGATCCGGCGTCGCAGCAGACAACCGTCGCGGCGCTGTTGGCGAGCCAGATGAACTTGCCCGAGGCCACCGGGCTGGAGATGTCGGGGGTGTTGGCGTCGGCCTCCCACGCCGGCTCGCCGGTGGCGGCGTCAAAAGCGAAGATGCGGCCGCCGTCATCGTTGACGAAGACGCGGCCATCGGCGGTCGCCGGAGATGGGGCAAGCTCGCCAGAGAGGACGTCGCGGTTCCAGAGCTCGCGTCCGGTGGCCGGGTCGTAGGCGATCACGAGGGGCGTGGAGCATGTCAGGAGGACTTGGCGATCGGGGAGGTCGATGATGGCGGGGGTTGTCCAGGACGCCTCCACCTTGCGCTTGGCCTCCCAGGCGACCCGGCCGCTGGCGGCATCGAAGGCAGAGATGAACGCCTCCGCATGGTGATCGTATTGGACCAGCAGGAGGTGGCGCCAGACGATCAGAGAGGAGGCATGGCCATACGGGTTGTCGGGGACGCCGAGATTCACGCCCCAGACCTTCTTCCCCTCCCGGTCGACACAGACCAGATCGCCGTTGGCAAAGATGGCGAAAGCGCGGGAACCGTCCGTGGCGGGCGACGAGGCGGCGAGCCCGGTGTCCTCGCTGACCTTCGGGGCCTCGGACGGGGTGCCCGGCATGGCCTGGACATCGTGGGTCCAGACGAGCTGGCCCGAGTTGGCGTCAAAGGCGAAGATCTTCCTTGCGCGTTCATCCGCGGCGGTGAGGAAGATCCTGTCTCCCCAGACCGCGGGGGAACTGGAACCGGTGATGGGGACCTCGGTCTTCCAGAGGACGCCGCGTCCGCTGGCGCCATCCCAATCGGACGGGGGCTTTGCCTTGGGCGCAAGGGCGACGCCATTGGGACCGCGAAAGCCCGGCCATTCGGACACCGGGTCGCCGTTGGGGGCGGTCGGCTGTGCCGGGGGTTGGGCCACGGCGGGAGCAGCAGGATGGGGCGCGAGCAGCCAGGCGATCGAGGCACCGGTCGCGCAGAGGCAGAGCAGCAGCGCGGCGAGTGCTGCGCGGCGCGAGGTGGTGATGCGCTCGACATCGGGCTGGCTCGGCAGGTTCGCGGGATCCGGCGGTGGGGGCGCCAGGGAACGGCGGACGCGCAGGGCAACCACGAGGGTCGCGATGCCCGCAAGCAGCAGGCCCGCGCCGGCCCGGGCGAAGCCCTGGCTCGCGAAAAACGAGTGCCGGGCGATCTCGTCCATGTCGCGGAAACGCTCTACCCACTCGGTCTGCTTGGGGTCCTTGCGCGCCTGGTCCCGCAACTGCAATAGGGCGGGGGAATCGAGGGGCTGTGCCCTGCTGGCCCGGGCGTTGTTGGCGAGCAACAGGAAGGCGACGGCGAGCGAGAATGAGGCCGCCACGATCGCGATGGCCCCCGCCATGTCCCGGGCTCGCTGGCGCCGGGCCTGTCTGTCTGGGTTAGCGTCCATGGGTCTGTTTCTCCGGTGTCAGGAATTCCGGCGGCACCTCGCCCCCGGGCCTGACGGGGCAAAATCGGAAGCAGCGCGCACAACTGAGGCACAGGGCCCGATCCGTCTCGTAATCCGCGCGCCCGGGTCGGCGCGTCAGCGCGAGGAGCTTGAGCCCGAAGAGCAGCGCAAGGAATGCCCCGGCGAGCGCTGACCCGACGGCGAATCGATGCCCGATGGCCGCGGCCTCCTCGTGGAGCGCGGCGACGGCGCGGCCCGAGGCGCGGAAGGCATCGCTCGCCTGAGTGGACGGCGTTCCGGGGACAGCGCCCTCCATGAGGATCTGGCGAGAGAGGGCAACCGTGTGGTGGAGCCCGCCGAGGGCGGGCGACGAGGCGAAGCCCAGCCACGCCCCCGCACCGATCAGCACGGGCAGCAGGACCAGGAGGAACAGGAATGCGCGCCGTCCTCGCTCCAGCGAGGCGCGCGAAGGTGGCGGCGCAGGGAATCGGATGGCATCGAAGGGGCAGGAGCGCTCGCATAGCCTGCACTGGATGCACTGGGCCGGCGTCACGGAAGCGTGGTGCCACGAGAGACGAGATAGCCAGCCGAGCAGGACCCCGTAGGGGCACAGGAAGCGGCAGTAGGGCCGCGCCACGAACACCCCCACGAGCAACAGGCCCGCCCCGAACAACAGCATGGGCAGCTTGCCGTCGAGCCGGAAGAACGCGACGAATGGGTCATAGCGGCAGATGAAGAAACCGGCCCCGAGGGACGCCAGCAGGATCGAACCGACCAGGTAGACGTGCCGGAGGGCACCCAGCGCCTCGGAGAGCGGTGAAGGGATTTGGATCGGATGGACGGCCACCAGATCCTGGATCGCCCCCAGAGGGCAAACCCCGGCACAGAAGACCCTGCCGAAGAGAAGCGCGGCGAGCAGCGGCATCGCGAAGAAAGCAACGACGGTGACAGGCACGGCAAAGTTCGGGTCGATGAGGCCGAGGGCGACATTCTGCAACGAACCGATGGGGCAAACGCAGCCCTTGCGGTAGAAACCGAAATAGGCCAGGCAGGCGGCGGTCAGCAGGATCACTCCCGTCCGCGATCGGCGGCGCAACACCAGCCACGCGGCCAGGAGCAGCGCCAGGCCCAGGGCGGCGACATCGAGGGTCTCCCATGCCCAGGCGCGCGGAGGGGGAGACGGCGTGGCGGGGGGCGTGTAGCCCGACTCAAAATCGGGTTGCGGGAAGCGCATCTCACCGAAGGCATGCTGCGCCATGGCGGCGGCCGCGGTGGCCCATGCGAGCAGTCGATGTGGGGTGGAGGGACGCATGGTCAGGCCGTCGGCATCTCCTTGAGGATGTACGGCTGCGACGCGGGCCGGCGCACGAACGCATCCGCGGGGCAGGAGCGCGCGATCGCGCACTCGTTGCAATTCACGCAGCGGTCATGCCGCACCTGGAGGAACAGCGATCCATTGCCAAAGGTGGTGCAACCCTTCACGCATTTGCCGCAGCCGAAGCACAGGGGCTCGTCGATCGTGTACTGGTAGTAGGGTTCCTCGATGAAGCGGCGCATCAGGGCGCCGGAGGGGCACAGCTGGTTCTCGGCGCCCTCATGCAGGTGCGTGGTCTCGGGCTGAAAATAGCCAAAGCACAGGCGACAGTGGCCGCAGACCGCGAACGCGTGCACGCATTTCACGGCAGAGGGGGTCAGGACGCAGCGCGTGGCGCAGTTGCCACACTGGATGCACTTCAGGGGATCGATCTGCCACACCATGTCGTCGTGGGCGGCGCGCGCGGCTCGCCATGAGGCAAGTCCCCCGACGGCTGCGGCTGCTGCGCCACGGGAACCGACCGCCAGGAATCTCCTGCGGTCCCAGCAAGGTGATGGCGTGGGATCAGCCATGGGATGAGTCTCCTGCGCTCTCGGGGGACGGTGCGGGCGACCCGGATCGCGCGGGACACAGGTCCCGCCACGGGCAAGGGGGACAAGTCCCCGCGTATGGCTCGTTCGTGTCACTGCGCCGGCAGAGCAACAGCCGCGCCGAGGCGGCCGTCAGGGCGCCCACCGCGGCGAAGCGACCTGCGGCCAGAATGAACATCCTGCGATCGATTTTCACGGTCCGCGCCCCTCCTGGCGCTTGAATATGCGGATGGCGCGGCGCTCGCAATCCAGGATGAGTATGTCACCCGAGGATCGCGCGGCAAGGTCGAGGCCCTGGGCATCCTCGGCGAACATGCCGGGACCGGCGACGACCCCGGCGAAGGAACCGTCGGCCCGATACGTCTTCACCCTCGGTATGCCTTTCTCGCTGGTGGCGAAGCCGCCGTCGGGAAGCAGGGCCATGTGGATGGGATTGCAGCATCCGGCGAAGCCCGGGGGTTCCATCGAGGGGCGGCCCCAGTGGGTGGTCCGACGGCCTTCGGCCGAGTAGTGCTCGACCCGCAGGCAGCCTGGGTTGGCGACCCAGACGCCGCCGGAGGTGTCGGCGGCCGCGTCGAAGAAGGGGCTCGGTGCCACGAAGGGTTCCGGGGGTTGGAGATAGCCCACGAGCTTCCCGGACGGCTCAAAAATGGCGACCTTGCGCGCCCCGGCATCGGCCACCCAGACGCGGGCGGGTCCCGGGGCGACCGAGGTGATCACGGCATTTTCGCCGAGGCTGACCCATTCTCCGACCAGGGTGCCCGCGGGATCGAGGATCCCCACATGATGGCGGAAGCCGACGTAGGTGCGCCCGTCCGGGCCAGCGCCTAGGCACATGGGCTCCTCGGGCAACGTCGCCCGCCAGATCTGCTTTCCTTCGGGGCCAATCGCGACCACCGCGCGGTCGCCCGCGGCCCGGATGATGCCATCGGAACCGGTGGCCAAGGCCCTGGGGGCCCGGAAGGGCAGGGGCAGAGTTCCGGTCTCTGTCCATCCCGCATGGGCGTCGCTCGCCTCACGCAATTTCGCGATGTCGTAGGTGTACGACTTGGGCACGTCGCTGCCAGGCGGGGGCTCGCATCCCCAGAGGGCGACCAGGGCCAGCGGGGCGCAGGCCCGGAACCGGCTTGAGAAAATGTAGCCGAAGCCGTGAGGCTTTGGCGGCCAAACGCTTACGCGTTCGGCTACGGGAAGCGATGCGGCAATCTTCGGGTCAGTTTCCACCGGAAGCCTCCAGGCAGACCATTCGGGTAGAGTCTCGCAGGATAATCCTGCCCCCTGCAACCGCGATCGGCGCCCACGCGTCGCGACCATCCAGGACCTGCGCCCGGATTCCGGGCTCATAGCGGGTCGGCGTTGCCTTGGCGGTCACCAGGGTGCCATCGTCATTGAGGACGATGAGCTGGTCTCCGGCGACCATGAATGGACCGAGGCCAAATCGCTCCGTCTTTCCGCTGGACCAGACGACGCCTCTATCCGGGTGATAGCAAACGAGCTGGGCCTTGAGATCTCCCCCGTCCTTCGGGAGGATGCCGTAGAGATGCCCGCGGAAAAAGACGGGCGTCTGCTGCTCGCAGGCGAAGCGTTCCTTGGGTATGCGATCCAGGACGCGCGCGGCAAAGGTGCCCCCCTGCGATTCGATCCGGACGATCATGCTCCCGGCGCCATAGCCGGCGGTGAGGAGGAGGCGGTCGCCGTCGAGCGCGACAGGCGATGGCGCCGTCACGGGGTGATTCCACTCCGTGGTGGACCACAGGAGCTTTCCGGCGTCTGGTCCATCGGACGCGACGCCCGCGACGCCGCCGACGGCCGCGTACACGTACATCCGCCTGCCGGCGAGAGTCGCGGGCATGATGGAGGCGTGAGACATCTGCCACCCCCCCGGGTTCGGCGTCTTCCAGACGATGTTTCCGGTGGCGCAATCGACGGCGATCATCAGCGCCAAACCGCCCGGCGCGATGATGGCGAGGCCATTCTCTATGATGGGGCACTGCGCCGTGTACCAGTGCGGCACCTCCGTGGAAAAATCCCTCACGAGGTCCATGCCCCACAGAAATCGGCCGTCGGCGGGATCGGCGCACAGGACGTGGCACATCGGGCCCATCGCGACGATATGGCGGTCGGTCACGGCGGGCACCGTGCGCGATATGCCATGATTGCGCTTTATCTGCACCTTGTACGATCGCCTCCAGATCTCACCCCCGTCGGCCAGCGAGAAGCACCGCAGGGCGTCGGCGTGCCGTTTCTCGTCGTGGTCCATCAGGTAGACGCGCCCGCTGTGGACCGCGGCGCCCGCATGCCCGTCGCCGAGATCCAGCGACCAGAGCACCTTGGGTGGCGAACCGAGGCGAACGGCCTCCGGCGCCACGTTGTCCGAGTTTGGGCCGCGGAAGCGGGGCCACTCCCCCGGAAGCGGTGCCGCTGCGGCCTCAAATCTCTCGAAGGTGCCCTCGATGTTGACCGCGGGCCGAACGCCGCCGGCGCCCTCCTTGGGGGCATTTCCGGGGATGGGAACGCGCCGCGTGATCGGCACGGGAGAGCCGGTACCCAGCCACCACATCAGCGCCGAGGCCGCGAGGATCGTGGCGAGAGTCCCGGCCCAGAGCGGCGCCGTCGATTCGAACTGCGGGGGACGAGGCGAATGCGCGCCCGACGCGCCGGGCGGCTGGGCGTCGGGCGGTTCAGGCGGCATGACGGGAACTTAACTGTTCGCATAGTTGGGACAAGGTTTTCTTATTCAGGCGGCGAGTTTTTTCCTGCTCGCCCCGGGGGGAAGCGAATTATCCGGCGGGTTCTGGGACAAGAATTCCGGCGCGTGGGCTTGCGCCGCTGGGTCAACCGACCTAGCTTTCGCGCATATGGGAATATTGTCGTGGATTGTGCTGGGTTTGATCGTGGGCGCATTGGCGAAGTGGATCATGCCGGGGCGCGACCCGGGTGGGCTGATCGTCACGATCCTGATCGGGATACTGGGCGCCTTCCTGGGTGGATTCCTCGGCACCCGACTTGGGATCGGCGACGTGTCGGGATTCGATATCAAGAGCCTCGCGATAGCGATCGGTGGGGCGGTGTTGCTGTTGATCCTGTATCGCGTGGTGAAGAAGCGCTGATGGACCATGGCGATGCCCAGTGACGCGCAGCCGGGCGGGGGCGGCGGGGACAAGGTCAATCTCCGGAACCCGGAGGTGATGAAACTGGTCCAGGACCAGGTCCAGACCCATTACCGGAGCCGCCTGGTGGAGTACGCCAGGTATTCCGGCCAGCCGCTGCGGGGCGGGGACATCACCGTCCGTCTGGCGAAGGCCTTTGGATTCTGCTACGGCGTGGAGCGGGCCATCGATCTCGCGTATGCGGCCGCCAAGGTTTTTCAGGGGCGGAGCATCTACCTGCTGGGCGAGATCATCCACAACCCGGAGGTCAACGATCAGCTGCGGGCCATGGGGATCCACTCGCTCAAGGAGGGACGCGAGGGTTACGACCTCTCGGGCCTGAACGAGCGGGACGTCGTCATCATCCCCGCATTTGGCGCCGAACTCAAGGTGATGGACCGCCTCAAGCAGATCGGCTGCCAGACGGTGGACACGACCTGCGGCGACGTGATGAGCGTGTGGAAGCGGGTCAGGCAGTATTCGCGGGAGCACGTGACCTCCATCATCCATGGGAAGGCGTGGCACGAGGAGACCAAGGCGACGAGTTCCCGGACCCTGACGCCAGATGGAAGGAGCCATTACCTGGTGGTTTTCAATCTCGAGGAGACCGACTACGTGTGCCGGTACATCCGGGATGGCGGGGACAAGCGGGCGTTTCTCGAGAAGTTCAAGGGCTGCCATTCCGACGGGTTCGATCCGGACGAGCACCTGAAGCGGGTGGGGGTCGCCAACCAGACCACGATGCTCCGCGGGGAGACGGAGGAGGTTCAGCGGCGGATCCAGGCGGCCATCCGTGACCGCTACGGGGAGCGCGGGCTGGGCGAGCACTTCCGGTTTTTCGACACGATCTGCGGGGCGACCCAGGAGCGACAGGATGCCCTCGAACTGATGCTCAAGGATCCGTTGGACCTGCTTCTGGTGGTGGGCGGGTACAACAGCAGCAACACCTCGCATCTGGCGGAGATGGGCGAGGCGGTGCTGCCGACCTACTTTATCAAGAACGCCGAGAAACTGATCTCGCCGCAAGAGATCTCGCATTACGATCAGCACAAGGGGCAAGAGGTCTTCTCCCGCGACTGGCTGCCGTCGGGCGCCATCACCGTGGGGGTCACCGCCGGCGCATCCTGCCCGAACAACCTGATCGAGGAGACGATCCGCAGGCTGTTCGAGTTGCGGGGAATTGACATCTACCAGGCCATTCCCGGTATTCTGGAATAGGGCGGCATGCTCGCGTGGCGGAACGCGCGAGCACTCGGCTTCGCGTGCCGCGTGGCTTGGCCCGCGTGTCGTTCGTGTGGTGTGTCGCGCATGGAATCGGAAGCCAGAACCCGATTCTGCACGGGCCGGGGCGTTTTTTGTAATATGCTCATAACGAATTACTTGCGATCTTGCTCGGCGTGACAAGTGCCGCGGTCCCGGGTTCAAGAATTGACGTGAAAGATTGTGGAGGAGCGGGCCGAGATGTGGCATAATACCATTTATGATCGGCCTGAGCGTGGAAACATTCGAGGCGCGGTGCGCGAAATTGGGTTTACGGCTGGGTGACTTTGCGGAGACGTTTTCGAGATCATCGGGGCCGGGTGGTCAGAACGTGAACAAAGTTTCGACATCCGTGACGATGCGGCATGGTCCGAGCGGGTTGACGGTGACGGTGCGGGAGTCGCGATCGCAGGCGTTGAATCGGGCGATCGCGCGCCAGAGGATCCTCCGGGCGGTTGTCCACCGCATGCACATGGCGGCGTTGCGGCTGAGGATGGATCTTGAGAAGGTGCGGCGCCAGAATCGGCCCAGGCCGCGGGGGCTGAAACGAAGGCTGGTGGAGTCCAAGCGGCGCCGATCGGTTGTGAAGTTGGGGAGGGGACGGGTTCACGCAGAGTGAGTGTCCGACTTGGTTTCATGGCAAAGACCCGGTGGGGGATAGTTGGGCGGGGGGTTGCCACGTGCCTGTGGGTGTCTTTTGCGTGCGGGTGGTTTGCCCTCGGTGCGGAGGGTGTGCCTCCGGCGGCGAGGCGAGAGGCCCTGCTTCGAGCGAGTGGGCCGGGTTCCGAAGCCGTGCTGGCGGCGGGGTTGAACGACGAGAATCTGGTGGTGCGGCGGACCGCGGCGAGGCTGCTCACCCAACTGGGGGCAACGGCAGAGGCGTCCTTGGCCAAGGCATTCGGGAATGATGACGCCTTGGTCCGGAGGACGGTCCTGCGGGCCCTGTGCGGTCTTCGTCCGGAGCGGGCGGTGGGCTGGGCCGAGCGCGGGATGGCTGACGCCGATCCCGCGGTGCGCCGGGTTGCGCTGGATTGGCTGATCGCGCAGGAGTCCCGGGCGGGTCGGGTATTGGCGCTGCTGGTGAAGGCGCGGGGCGATGGTGATGCCGCGGTGCGCGCGGCGGCGTCGGCCGCCCTGTTTCCCTTCCAGCGCGAGAACATCTCGCTGAGGGACCGGAAGGATTACGATCATGATGTGCGGGTGGTGCAGGCGATACCGCTCCCGGTTGCGGGTTGGCAGTTTCGGACGGATCCCGTGGACGAGGGCCATCTGAAAGGGTGGTTTCGGATCGACGTGGGTGGGACGGGATGGTCGGGGGTCGAGGTGGGGAAGACCTGGGAGGCCCAGGGCCGGGAATACGACGGGGTCGCGTGGTACCGCGTCTCCTTGGATCTGCCAGCGAAGCCCGCCAAGGTGACCGCGGTCGATCTGGCGTTCGACGGTGTGGATGAGGCCGCGTGGGTGTGGCTCAACGGGGAGTACGTCGGCAGCCATGATCTGGGCAAGGCGGGGTGGAACAAGGCGTTCCGACTCGATGTGACGCAGGAGCTCCGGTGGGGCGGCAAGAACGTGTTGGCTGTCCGGGTGTTTGATTCTGCATCGGCGGGCGGCATCTGGAAACCGGTGAGGGTGGAGGTGCTCGAGTGATGCGGGTGTGGTGCGGCATGGCCTTGGCGCTGGGACTTGGCGCTTGGGACCCGGTCTGTGCGGGGTCCGCGGAGCCGTGGCAAGGGCCGTATTTGGGCTCGGAAGCGACGGGGGCCACGGTGTTGGCCTATTGGTCGTTCGAGCCGGGGGTCGGGGGCACGGATTTAAGCGGGCGCGGGCACGCCCTAGCGCCGCGGGGAAGCTCGCGCTTCGGCGATGGGGGCGCCATTGGCGCGGGATGCCTTGAGTGTTTTGCGACGGGCGAGGACAAGGGTGCCGGGGGCGGGGCGGTCGCCAAGCACCATCCAGCGCTGAGCCCCGAGGGCGCCTTCACCATCGAGATGTGGATCAAGGCCAAACCCGAGATCGAGGCCAACAAATCGGCATGGCTGTTGGACAAGAAGTACATCGACTATCACAAGGAGGGGGCCGATGCGGACAGGGACTACTGCCTGAAATTGGTGCAGGCCGCGGGAGGGAAGCGGCGACTGGTGGCGCAGCTCGGTTTTGGGGATGACTCGGCGGATTTCGGTTCCGGGGGGTTTGAACTGCCGACGGGCGCATGGACCCACCTGGCATTCGCCTATGACGGGTCGGGCGCGGGGCGCTTCTTTGTCAATGGCCGAGATCTGGGTGGATCGACGCACCCTGGCCGCGGGGGGGTGAGCGGCGGAAAGCGCGACCTGGTGGTCGGGGATCGCATCGGGAGCAATTATGCGGCCTTTCCAGGCTGGATCGACGGGGTACGGATCCTCTCCCGGGCCGAGGTGTTCCGAACGGGGCGGCTCGAGTTGGACAGGGGCGTGGGCCGATGGGCATTCCGGAGGATGGAGGCGGGGGCATCTCTGTCGGCACGGGTCTGCAACCAGACGGGGGCGCCGCTATCGGACTGCGTCGCGACCCTCGAGTTGGACGGGATGGGGGCGGCGAGGGGGATCGCGGTGGGAGACATGGGGTTGGACGAGGATCGGCAGATCGCATTTCCCGTGGATACGTCCCTGCGCGCCGACCGGTACCGCGGGAGGATCGTGGTGGAGGGGCGCGCCGGCGAGACCGCGCATCGATCTGAGATGCCCGTCGAGCTGGTGCTTGCCGCGCGTCCGGTGCCGG
>JADLBR010000393.1 GCA_020847615.1 Verrucomicrobiia bacterium | reverse complement strand
GTGGATGAAAGGGGGGGTGGATTGTTGAGGGTGGAAAGAGCGGGATTGCAGGGGGTTAAGTAAAAAAGTTGTTGACCGGGGGGTCGATGTGGGTAGATTTGGGGCAAAATGGGTCAAAAGAGTACCCATGAGGGGCATTGGTCCATGAAGTGAGACGAGATGCGCGCGAGTTACACAGATCAGTTTGAGCACACGCTCGACGAGAAGCGGCGTCTGACGATTCCTGCGGAGTGGCGGGACGATGGGTACGAGCAACAGCTGTTCGTGATTCCATCGCAGGAGGGGTGCCTGAAGGTGTATCCAAACTCCTGGATGGGGGCATTGCAGGAGAAGATCGCGCATTTGCCGATCGGGGATCCGGGGCGGAAGAAGGTCGAGCGGGTGGCGGGGATCGCGCAGAAGCTGGTGTGGGACGCGCAGGGCCGGGTTCGGGTGAAGGACGAACTCCTGTCGCGGGTGGGGGTGGATCGGACGGTGAGGCTGGTGGGGGCATTGGATCATTTTGAGATCTGGGAGCCCGGATTGCGGGCCGCGGCGGCGCCGGCGGGCGCAACATTGGAGGAAATGGACATATGACGCTGGGGAAAGCGGATGTGCTCAGGGAATGGCTGGAGCGCCGTCGGGCGCTCCTGGTGGAGGAGACGGCGTTGCTGCGCCATGGACGGCGAGACACCGAGGAGCGCGTGAGGCGCCGGATCGACCGCCTGCGCGAGGTCGCGGAAGGATTTTCCATGATGCGGGCGGCGGATGGTGCGCGGACGGAGTGAAGCGGGACAAGGGCGGTGAGGAGAACTTGGAAAGGTCTGACGAATGGTTGCATCGGCCCGTGATGCTTGGCGAGGTGGTGGACGCGCTGCGGCCGGCGCCGGGCAGGGTGTATTTCGACGGGACGGTTGGGTTGGGGGGGCACAGCGAGGCGCTGCTGGAGCGCGGCGGACGGGTGATGGGGAGGGATCGGGATGCGTCGGCGCTGGAGACGGCGAGGGCGAGGCTGGCGCGGTTTGGGGATGCTTTCTGTGCGGAGCGCGGGGATTTCGGCGGGCTTGGGGAGTACGGGGAGGGGATTTTCGACGGGGTGCTGCTGGACCTGGGGGTGGGCTCGCACCAGCTGGACGACGCGACCAGGGGATTCAGTTTTCGGTTCGATGCGCCGCTGGACATGCGATTCGATCCGTCGGCGGGGGAGTCGGCGGCGGAGTGGCTGCGGGGGGCGACGGAGGAGGCGATCGTGCGGGTCTTGCGTGAATACGGGGAGGAGCCGCGGGCCAAGAGGATCGCGAGGGCCATCGTCTCCTGGCGCAGGAAGGGGGGCGCGCTGACGACCGTGGGGCTGGCCTCGGTGGTGGAGGCGGCCTGCGGTGGGCGGCACGGGGCGCGGATCCATCCGGCGACGCGCACGTTCCAGGCGATTCGCATTTCGGTGAACGACGAGATGGGTGCCCTGCGGCGGGCGCTGGGCGCATCGGCGCGGGCGCTGAAGCCGGGCGGGCGGCTGGCGGTCATCACGTTTCATTCGCTGGAGGATCGCGCCGTGAAGGGATTCATGAGGGAGGCGAGCCGGGAGTTCGAGGACACGCCGGAGTGGCCGAATAGCGTGCCGAACCCGGGCCGGACGTTTGTCATGGTGAACCGCAAGGCGCTGGTGCCCTCGCCCGAGGAGTGCGAGGCAAACCCGCGGGCGAGGAGCGCGAAGCTCAGGGTGGCGGAGAGGCTGGGAGGTGCTGCATGAGAAACCGGAGGAGGGTCGGTCAGTCGCTGAGGTTCATGCTGGCGATCAAGCTGGTCGCGATCGCGGCATTCCTGACGATGATGGGGCTGGTTTTCGTGGTGCAAAACACGACGATCAAGCGGCTCAACGACGAGATCGTGGAGCGCGAGCAGAGGCTCTCGTCGCTGGAGGACGAGGTGCGCATCAAGCGGGCGCTGCTGGCCCGCCTTCAGAATCCCGACTGGTTGCGCCGCCGGATCGCGGAGATGGGGCTGGACTTTCAGGAGGTCCGGCCCGAGCAGATCGTGCGCGCCTACGGGATGCCGCTGGGCAGCGGCTCGCGGGTGGCGCGCGTTGCTGGGGAGGCGGTGGCCGGGCCGTGAGGGACAACCCCCAGTGGAGGATCGCGCTGGCCGTGCTCGCGATCGTGAGCGGGCTCAGCCTCCTGTCCCTGAGGCTGGTGCAGCTGCAGGTCGTCGATCACGCGCACTACCTGGAGCGGGCGAAGCAGAACCACACCTTCCGGAGGACGATGGCCGCGCGGCGCGGCGAGATCATCGACAGCCGCGGCAACCTGCTGGCGACCACGGTGCCGCTGAAGCGGGTGATGGCCGATCTCAACAAGATGCGGCAACTGCTGGAGCGCAACCGCAAGCAGTCGCTCAAGGATGGGCGCGATAGGCTCACCGAGGCCGCGCAGGTCGCCGGGCGGCTGGCGCCGGCGCTGGGGATGCCGGAGGCCGAGCTGGCGCGGCAACTCGGATCGCGGCGCGACCTGGTGACGCTGCAGGCGGAACTGGACATCGAGAGCTGGCGGCGGATCTCGGAGATGCGCCTGCCGGGCATCGAGGCGACGGACGCATTCAAGCGGGTGTATCCCGCGGGGTGGCTGGCGAGCCACGTGGTCGGGTACGTGGACGCGGATGGCGTCGGGCGGGGCGGGGTCGAGGCGACGATGCAGGATTACCTGCGCGGGGTGGACGGCTGGTACCAGTCGCAGAAGGACGCGCTGCTGCGGGAGCTGCGGATGTACCGTTCCCAGGACGCGCCGCCGAAGCACGGGTACACCGTGGTGCTGACTCTGGACGAGACGATCCAGCACGTCGTCGAGGAGGAGCTGGACATGGCGATGTCGGCGCACCGGGCGGCGGGGGCGTGCGCGGTGGTGATGCGGCCTTCGACGGGGGAGATCCTGGCGATGGCGAATCGGCCGACTTTTGATCCAAACGACATGGACTCGCCGGATTGGGCGACGCTGCGCAACCGGTGCGTGACCGACCCGTACGAGCCGGGTTCGACCTTCAAGGTCGTGGCGCTCTGCGGGGCGCTGGAGAGCGACCGGGTCAACCTCGACACACCGGTCTTCTGCGAGAATGGGCGATTCGAGTTTGGCGGGTTCACGCTGAGCGACATCGGTTCGTACGGGACGCTGACGGTGCGCCAGGCGTTCCAGAAATCGAGCAACATCGCGTTTGCGAAACTGGGCCTGCAGCTGGGTTCGCGGGGGCTGTACCGGTGCGTGCGTGCGTTCGGGTTCGGCGAGGAGGCGCTGGGGGGGATCCTGCCGGCGGAGGCCCCGGGGAGACTGTCGCCGCCCGAGAAGTGGTCGGAGGTATCGGCGACGCGCGTGCCGATTGGCTACGAGGTGGCGGTGACGCCGCTCCAGATGGCGGCGGCATACAGCGCCGTGGCCAACCGCGGGGTCCTGATGCGTCCGCTTCTGATCAAGGAGGTCAGGGACGCGCGGGGCCAGACCGTGGCGCGCTTTTCGCCCAAACCGGTGAGGCAGGTGGTGCGCGGGGAGACGGCGGATGCGGCGATCGAGGCGCTGGAGGCCGTGGTCTCTGAGAACGGCACCGGCAAGCGTGCCGCGGTGCCGGGTTTCAGCGTGGCCGGCAAGACCGGCACGACCAAGAAGATCGATCCGGCGACCAAGGGGTACTCGGATCGGCGGTATCTGGCGTCATTCGCGGGCATGGTCCCGTCGAAGGAGGCGGCCTTCGTCGTGGTCGTCGTGATCGATGAGCCGCAGGGTGACATGTACTACGGCGGCCAGGTGGCCGGGCCCGTCTTTGCGTCGATGGCGGCGCGGATCGCCCAGCATCTGGATCTGGAGCCGGTCTACCCGAGGGCGGAGGTCGTGAGGCGATGAGGTTATCGGAACTCATCGCGGTCGTCGACGGGGCCACGGTGCAGGGGCCGGCGGACATCGAGGTCCGGGGCCTGACGCATGACTCTCGCGCGGTGCGCGCGGGCGACATTTTCTTTGCGGTGCGGGGCGGCCACGCGGACGGCACATCGTTCGTGCCGGATGCGGTGCGCAAGGGCGCGGTGGCCGTGGTGGCTGAGGCGGCGTGGTCACCGGCGCCGGGGGTGGCGGCCGTGAGCGTGCCCTCGATCCGGGGGGCGATGGCCAAGATGGCCAGGCATTTCCGCGGCATGCCAGATCGGCGACTGAAGATGGTCGGGGTGACGGGGACCAACGGCAAGACGACGACGACGTTTCTGGTGCGGCATCTTCTGGAGAGGGCCGGGGTGAGGTGCGGGCTGATGGGCACCGTGCGATACGAGATGGGGGAGCGGATTTTGCCGGCGTTGCGCACCACGCCGGAGTCATGCGAGTTCTATTGGCTGCTATCGAAGATGGTGGAGTCGGGATGCGGCGCGGCGGCGATCGAGGTGTCGTCGCACGCGCTGGCGCAGAATCGGGTGGGGGGTGCGGAGTTCGACGTGGCGGTCTTCACGAACCTCAGCCGCGACCACCTGGATTTTCACGCGACGATGGACGATTACTTTCTGGCGAAGCGGCGCCTTTTCGTTGAGCACGCGAAGGCCGGTGGGACGGCGGTGATCAACGCGGGTGACGAGCGGGGCCGCAGCCTGATCGCGGATGCGGCGGTGGCGTTCCGAAAAGTGTCGTACGCGGCATCGGGCGCGGACCTGGGCTGGCGGCTTGACGGTTGGACGGCGGAGGGCGGACGGGTGGAGTTTCGGTCGGGCGACGCGCGGGAGACGGTGCATCTGCCCTTGGTGGGGGAGTTCAACCTCGAGAACGCGGCGGCGGCCATCGGTTCGGTGATGGCTCTGGGGGTGGCGTTCCGGGATGCGGTGCGCTGGTTGGCGGACGCGCCGCCGGTGCCCGGGCGGCTGGAGCCGGTGCCCGGTGCGAAGGGCTTCAGGGTGCTGGTGGATTACGCGCACACCGACGACGCACTGGCGAAGGCCCTCGGGGTTCTGAGAGGCTTGCCGCACCGTCGCCTGATCTGCGTCTTCGGTTGCGGCGGCGACCGGGACCGGACCAAGAGACCCCTGATGGGGCGGGCGGCTTCTGAGTTGAGCGATCACGTCATACTGACCTCCGACAACCCGCGAAGCGAAGAACCCGCGGCCATACTGGCCGAGATCCGGGGCGGGATCACGGGGGGAACGGCCTACGAGGTCATCGAGGATCGGCGGGATGCCATTCGACGGGCCATCGGCATGGCCGGCGAGGGGGACATCGTCCTGATCGCGGGCAAGGGACACGAGACCTATCAGGAGATCGGGGGCGCGCGATTTCCGTTCGACGACAGGGAGGTCGCGGCGGAGGCGATGGGGGCACGATGCGCGGGATGACCACGAGCGAGGTCGCGGCGGCGTGCCGCGGCGAGGTCGTCTCGGGCGACCGGGGGGCGGTGGTGTCGCGCGCGACGACGGATTCGCGCTCGGCGCGCGCGGGGGACTGCTTCTTCGCGTTGCGCGGCGAGCATTTTGACGGACATGATTTTGTCGGGGCGGCAGTCGCGGCGGGGGCTGCGGCCGTGGTGGCGCAGCGGGCGATCCCGGGCACGTGTGGCGCGGCGGTGATCCGCGTGGCCGACACGCTGGCGGCGCTCCAGAGTTTGGCCGCGCGGTACAGAGAGACCCTCGCGATCCCGGTGGTGGCGATCGGGGGCAGCAACGGAAAGACCAGCACGAAAGAGCTGGCATCCGCGGCGCTCGCGTCGGGCTTCCGGGTGGCCAAAACGCGGGGCAACCTGAATAACCACATCGGCGCCCCGTTGACGCTGCTCGAGATTGGCGACGAGCACGGGGCGGCGGTGATCGAGGTGGGCACCAACCACCCCGGCGAGATCGCGGCGCTGGCGGCCATCGTGGCGCCGACGGTGGCGGTGGTGACCAATATCGGGCCGGAGCATCTTGAATTCCTGGGCGATGAGGCTGGGGTGGCGCAGGAGGAGGGGTCGCTCCTGGAGGCGTTGGGCGAGGGGCATGCGGCGGTCCTGAACGCCGATGATGAATGGTGCGGGGAGCTGCGATCGCGGGCGCGCTGTCGCGTGATCACGGCGGGTTTCAGCGGATCGGCGGACGTGCGGATCGAGACTCTGGCGTCGGGCGAGTCCGGGCAGCGGTTGAGGGCGAGCGCGGGGGGCGAATCGGTGGAGTTTGACATCCCGCTGCACGGGCGCCACATGGCGCAGAACGCCGCGCTTGGGCTGGCCGCGGGCGCGGCTCTGGGGCTCCGGCTTGATGCGATGGCCGGGACAATCTCTGGGGTGACGCTGCCGGGCGGCAGGATGCGCTGTGCCGCTCGGGATGGCATCCGGCTTATCGATGACTCCTACAATGCCAACCCGGGCTCGATGCGGGCGGCGCTGAAGCACCTGGCGAGTCTAGGTGGCCGGAGGATCGCGGTGCTCGGCACCATGGGCGAGATGGGCGCGGGTGCGGGCGAGTGGCACCGTGAGATCGGCGCCGAGGCGCGCCGGCTTGGCATCGATCGGCTGGTGGCCGTGGGGCCGTTTGCCGAGGATTACCGCGCGGGTGCAGGGGGCATCGCGGATGTCTTTGGCGATGTGGCGGGCGCGGTGGCATTCCTGGGCGGCGAGGTCCGCGCGGGGGACGCAGTGCTCGTCAAGGCATCGCGCGCGGCAAAGTTCGAGCAGATCGCCGGCGCGCTGGGTTTCGGCGCCCGCGGCGGGGAGGGTGCGAAGTGTTAGAGTTACTCCATCGCTGGTCAGAAGAATTTGGCGGGCTGAATGTGTTCCGCTACACGACATTCCGCGCGCTGGGGTCAGTGACGACCTCCGCGCTATTCTGCCTGCTGCTGGGTCCGTGGTTCATCCGGAAGCTGACCGAGTTGAAAATCGGGCAACCGATACGGACCCGGGACGAGGTCAATCGGCTCGCGGAACTCCACGGCGGCAAGCGGGGCACGCCGACGATGGGCGGCGTGATGATCCTCTGCTCGGTGGTCCTCTCGTGCCTGCTGTGGGCGCCCCTGGGAAACAAGTTTGTGATCCTGGCGGTGTTCACGCTGCTGGTCCTGGGGGGGCTGGGATTCGCGGACGACTACCTGAAGGTGACCAAGAAGAAGTCGGACGGGATCTCGGCGCGCGCGAAATTGTCCGTCCAGCTTTTCGTGGGGCTGACGGTGGGCGGTTGCCTGATCATGGACCCGTCGACCCACGAGCAGGCGTGCAGCCTCCAGGTGCCCTTCCTCAAGGCGCCGCTGGTCGACAACCTCGGGTGGATCGCGCTGGCATTTTTCGCGCTGGTGCTGGTGGGTTCCTCGAACGCCGTGAACCTGACCGATGGGCTGGATGGCCTGGCGGCTGGCTGCACGGTGATCGTGGCGAGCGTCCTGGGGGTCTTCAGCTACGTGTCCGGCACCCCAAAACTGGCGAACTACCTGCTGTTGCCGATCACGCCGGGAACGCAAGAGCTGGCGGTATTCTGCGGGGCCGTGGTCGGGGCGACCATGGGATTCCTCTGGTACAACTGCCACCCGGCGAAGGTCTTCATGGGTGACACGGGCTCGCTGGC
This sequence comes from Verrucomicrobiia bacterium, assembly GCA_020847615.1. Lineage (GTDB taxonomy): Bacteria > Verrucomicrobiota > Verrucomicrobiia > JADLBR01 > JADLBR01 > JADLBR01. Next base: position 12,925 of record JADLBR010000393.1, on the reverse strand, counting down.
GCTGGGAGGGGCGATGGGGACCGTGGCGATCTGCGTGAATCAGGAGCTGCTGCTGCTGGTGGCCGGCGGGATCTTCGTGGTCGAGGCGCTTTCGGTGATGCTCCAGGTGGTGTCGTTCAAGACGCGCGGCAAGCGGATCTTCGCGATGGCTCCGCTGCACCACCATTTCGAGCTCATGGGCTGGAGCGAGACGGCCGTGGTCGTCCGATTCTGGATCCTCGGGATCTTTTTCGCGGCGCTGGCGCTGCTGACGCTGAAGCTGAGGTGACCGTGTCCATGGAACTATCGGGCAAGAGGGTGCTGGTGATGGGGGCGGGGCGGAGTGGCCTCGCCGCCACCGGGCTCCTCCGCGCGGGCGGGGCGCGCGTCACGGTCATCGATTCGGGGACCGGGGAGAAGCTGGAGGCCAGCGCGGCGCGGCTGCGGGGCCTCGGGGCGGAGGTGGCGCTGGGTCCCGATGCCCGGCCGAACCCCTCGGGATTTGACCTGGCGGTGGTGAGTCCCGGGATCGACCCGAGGCGCGGCTGGGTTCCCGCGCTGGAGTCGGCGGGGGTCCCGGTCTGGTCGGAGCTGGAGCTGGCCTGGCGGCACTGCCGTTGCCCGATCGTGGCGATCACGGGGACCAACGGCAAGACGACGACGACGGAGCTGTGCGACGCGGTGCTGCGCGCGGGGGGGATGCGGAGCCGCGCGGCAGGGAATATAGGCACGGCGCTCGCGGGCGAGGTCGCGGACAGCGGTGCGCTGGACGCGCTCGTGGTCGAGGTGAGCTCGTTCCAGCTCGAGCGCAGCCGGACCTTCAGGCCGCGCGTGGCGGCATTCCTGAACCTCACGCCCGACCACATGGACCGATATGATTCCGCCGAGGATTACCTCGCGGCGAAGATGCGGATCTTCGACCACATGGGTTCGGGCGACCTGGCCATCGCCAACGCGTCGCTCGGGCTCGCGGGGTTGCGCCCGAGGCTGGAGACATTCTCCGCGCGGGTCGGTGGCGCAGACTACGGGCTGGAGGGGCAGAGCGTCACCTGTCGCGGCACCGCGGTGGTGGATCTTGGCGCGACACGCCTGCGCGGGCCGCACAATGCCGAGAACGCGATGGTCGCGGTGGCGGTGGGGCAGTTCTTTGGGGTGGGGCGGGCACAGATCCAGGCGGCCCTCGCGGGATATGTTCCGGCGGCGCACCGCTGCGAGTGGGTCGGGGAGGCGGGGGGCGTGGCGTTCATCAATGATTCCAAGGCGACCAACCCGGATGCCGTGGCGGTGGCGCTGGAGAGCCAGGATCGGCCGGTGGTGCTGATCGCGGGGGGCAGCGACAAGCGGTTGCCCTTCGAGCCGCTGGCGCAACTCGTGGCGCAGAAGGCGCGCGCGGTGGTTTTGATCGGGGAGACGGCCGATCAGATCGAGAGGGCCTGGCCGGGGGCCCGCTGCATCCGCGCGGGTTCGATGGGCGATGCCGTATCGATGGCGTGCGCCGAGGCGAGGGAAGGCGACGTGGTTCTCCTCTCACCCGGCTGCGCGAGCTTTGACATGTTTCGGGACTACGCCGACCGCGGGGAACAATTCAAGGCGGCGGCCAAGAGGATTATCGGCGTCCCGGGAGACCGGGGCGGCGCGACGAGGAAATGAGAAGTAGGGAGGAACAAGAGATGAGCAGACCGGGATATGACATGGAGATAGAGAGCCCGCAAGGGATCCAGATGTCCCACGTGTTCCTGATCGTGCTGGCGCTTCACGTGCTGGTGATCGGCGGCGCGCTGGGATACCACTGGATGAGGGGCCGCCTTGGAGAAGGCAAGGCCCAGGTGGCGAAGCAGGAGAAGGGGCCGGTCGCGCCGGAGGGCGCGGGGCCCAAGGTGGCGTTTCGGACGGGTGGTTTCGAGCCCGCGGAGCAGCGACCGTTGCCTCTGGAGGAGAGGCGGGTGCGGCCCGTGGATCGCGAGCAGACCGGGTTGGACGCGATGCGCCTGGCGCAGGCGAAACCGGCGCCCGAACCGATGGCCCAGGCGAGTGCGGTGGCCGCGCCGGCCCCCGTCGCGGTGGCGCATGTGCCCCCGCCGGTAACCGCGGCGCCGGTGCAGCAGGCCCGCGTGCAACCGCAACCGCAGCCAGCGGTGGCGCAAGCGGCCGAGCACGTCGTCGGAAAGGGCGAGATGCTTGGCAAGATCGCGAAGAAATATGGGGTCAGCGTAGCGGCGCTCAAACAGGCCAACGGGCTCCAGAATGACATGATCCGGATCGGGCAGAAGCTCAGGGTCCCGGCCCAGGCCCAGGCCCAGGCGCCCGCGATCCAGCAGATGGCGGCTGTGACGCCGGCCGCCCACGCGGCACCGGTCGCGTTGTCCGGTCCCGCGGCCCCGGCGCCGGCGAAGGCGACGGGTGCTGACGCGGAGCGCGTCTACGTGGTGTCCAAGGGCGATACGCTCTGGGGCATCTCGAAGCGCTTCAAGATGGCGCCTGAGAGCATCGTCCGGGCGAACAAGATCGCGGACCCCGGACGGCTTCGGGTCGGCATGAAGCTCGTTATTCCCCTGAATACGTCGGGCATCGATGCCGGGCAGAAGAAGGGGCAGGCCACCGAGGTGTCATCGGTGGCGATGTCGGGCTGAACATCGGCGGGATGGGAACCGGAGGGCACGAGGCATGTTGCTGAAGAGGCATAGCGCGCTGCTGCTGTTCATCGCGGTGGTGGGTCTCTGTGGCTTTGGCCTCGTCATGCTCTACAGCGCCAGCGCCTTCTCGCGACAGGCGGAGATGGCGGGCGATCCGTTCCACTTTCTGAAGACCCAGGCGGTATGCCTGGGGCTCGGTCTGCTCATCTGTGGGGCGCTTTCGTTCGTCGATTATCGCGTGTGGTGGAGGCACATTATCTGGATCGCGGCGTGCAGCCTCGTGCTGCTGGCGCTGTGCTACGTGCCCGGGGTGAGGCACGTGGCCAACCACGAGGCGCGGTGGATCAAGCTGGGGCCATTCATCGGGCAACCGAGCGAGTTGGCCAAGGTGGCGCTGCTGGTGTTTCTGGCGGGGTGGTATGACGCGATGCGGCTGCGCCGCAGGACATTCGTGTGGGAGTTGCTGCTGCCGGGGCTGGCGGCGGCGCTGCCCATCGGGCTGATCGTGTTCGAGAAGGACATCGGCACGGCGCTGCTGCTGGCGCTGGTGACGGGGGTGGTCATGTTTGCGGCGGGCGTTCCGATGCGGCTGCTGCTGGTGGCGATGGTCTTGGCGGGCGGTGGCATCGGAGTCGTGGTGGCCAAGTACCCGGAGAAGGCGAAGCGCATTCTCGTGTGGCTCAACAAGGACGACCCGGAGGTCAAGGCCGCCCGGTGGCAGCAGGAGCAGGCGAAGATCGCGCTGGGTTCCGGGGGCATCGAGGGCGTGGGCTTTGGCGACAGCCGGCAGAAGATGCTGTTCTTGCCCGAGGCCCACACGGATTTCATTTTTGGCATCATCGGGGAGGAACTGGGTCTGCGGGCCACGTTGACGGTCGTGGGATTTTTCGTGATGTTCGTGGTGGCGGGAGGATTCATCGCGAGCCGGGCACCGGATCTAAACGGCGCGCTGCTGGGCAGCGGGGCCGTGGTGATGCTCGGGTTGCAGGCGTTCATCAACATCGGGGTGGTGACGGAGCTGCTGCCCAACAAGGGGATCTCGCTTCCGTTCATGAGCGCGGGCGGGTCGGGCATCCTGGCGACGTTGGCCATGGTGGGGCTGCTGGTCAGCATCGCGAAGCGGAGCGAGGACGTGGACGAGGACGAGGTGGAGGAGGAGCCGCGCCGCGCCCGGGCGCGCCGGTCGTGGTTTGGGGGGTCTCCCTCGCCGTCGCTGCCCGGGTGGCTGGAGGAAGGGCACCCGGCCCGCACGAGGGGGGGCGCCCTGTGAGTTCCCGAGTCGCCATCGCGTGTGGGGGGACCGGGGGACACCTGTTTCCGGGTGTGGCGGTGGCCGACGAGCTGCTGGGGCGTGGCGTGGAACCGCTCCTGCTGGTGTCGCGCAAGAAAGTGGACGAGGTGGCGCTGCGCGGGGGCAAGCACGCGGCGGTGGCCGTTTCGGCGATCGGATGGCCGGGGCTGAAGTCGCCCAGGGTGGCCAGCTTTGCGCTGGGACTGGTCCGGACATACGTGGAGTGCGCGCGGATTTTCAGGGTGCGGCGACCGGGGGCGGTGCTCGGGATGGGCGGCTTCACATCGGCGGTGCCCCTGTGGCTGGCGCGGCGGTGGGGCATCCCGGCGCTGATTCACGACTCGAACGTCATCCCGGGGCGGGTGACCCGTTCGCTGGCGGCCAAGCTGGACCGGGTGCTGGTGGGGCTGGAGGCTTGCCGGGGGCACCTTCCGGCGACGGCCGCGGTGGTGGTGACGGGGACGCCCGTCAGGAAGGAACTCTTTGGGGCGGCGCGGGGCGATGGTCTGGCGCTCTTCGGGTTTGATGCGGGCCGGAAGACCGTGCTGGTGATGGGGGGCAGCCAGGGCGCGAGGGGCGTCAACGATGCCGTGGTGGCGGCCCTTCCCGCGCTGGGGGCGCAGATGGGCGCCTGGCAGTTTCTCCACCTGACGGGTGCCGAGGACCGTGCTCGCGTCGAGGCGGCGTACCAGGGGGCGGGCGCGCGTGCGGCGGTGCTGGCCTTTTGCGACCGGATGTCGGCGGCCTATGCGGTGGCCGATGTGGCGGTGGCTCGGAGCGGGGCGGCGTCGCTGGCGGAGACCGCGACGGCGGGGATACCGTCGATCCTGGTGCCGTACCCTCATGCCGCGGACAACCATCAGTGGTTCAATGCGAAGGTATTTGCCGACGCGGGCGCGGCGGTGCTTCTGGAGCAGTCCAAGCTCGATGGGGCGGCGCTGGCGGGGACGCTCCGGGAGATACTGGAGACACCGGGCCGGGCCGAGGCTATGCGCGCGGCCTGTGGTGCGTTTTCTTGCGGGGCAGCGGCGGCGCGGGTGGCGGACGAGGTCATGGGGGTCATGAGGCCATGAACGGACCCCTGCCGTGGCTTTCGGACAAGGAGCGCGCCGTCCATCTGGTCGGGGTGGCCGGGAGCGGCATGAGCGGATTGGCGCGGCTGCTGCTCCACGCCGGCTATCGGGTCACTGGCTCGGATGTGGGCACGGGGCCGCTGGTCGAATCACTGCGCGCGGCTGGTCTGGAGTTCCATCGGGGTCATGCGGCGGACAACGTGGGTTCCGCCGGACTCCTGTGTTACTCATCCGCGGTGGGCGAGGACAACCCGGAGCGCCGCCGGGCGCGGGAATCCGGGATACCCGAGGTGCGGCGGGCGACACTTTTGGGGGCGCTGCTGCGCGGGAGGCGGGTCTTGGTCGTGGCCGGGACGCATGGCAAGACCACGACGACCGCGATGCTGGCGACGGTGCTGCGCGCGGCAGGCCTGGATCCCGGGTTCTACGTGGGGGGCGAGGTCGAGGGCCTCGGTGGCAACGCGGCCTGGGGAGGCGGAGACCTGTTTGTCGTCGAGGCCGACGAGAGCGACGGGAGCCTCGTGGAATTCGAGCCGCATTGCGCCATCGTGCTCAACATCGAGGCGGAGCACCTCGATTACTTCCGGGACCTCGGGCAGATCGTCGAGGCCTTCGGGACGCTCTGCGACCGGGCGCGCGACGCCGTATTCTATTGCCGCGATGACGCTAATGCCTCGGGGGCGTGCGCGTGGCGGGGCAATGCGACCAGCTACGGGCTGCGCGAGGGGGCCCAGGTTCGGGCGGAGGCGGTGGCGCTGGGGGAGAGGGGTTCGGCCTTCGAGGTGCGCGTGGGGGGTCGATTGGCGGGGCATCTGGAGCTCCGTGTGCCCGGGGCGCAGAACGTCCAGAACGCGACGGCGGTGGCGGCGGTGGCCATGCACCTGGGTGTCCCTTTCGGGCGGATCGCGGACGGTCTTGCCGCTTTCGCGGGCGCGCGGCGCCGCTTCGAGGTGCGCTACGAGGACGGGGAATTCATGGTGGTGGACGACTACGGACACCATCCGACGGAGATCCGGGCGACGATCGCGGCCGCGAGGAACGCGGGACGCCGGCGCGTGTTTGCGGTTTTCCAGCCGCACCGTTACACGAGGACGCTGCACCTGAAGGGCGCATTCGCCGGGGCGTTTGACGGGGCGGACCGGGTGCTGATGACCGACGTGTACGCGGCGGGTGAGCGGGCGATTCCCGGGGCCGATGGGCGATCGCTCTTCGATGTCGTGCGGGCGGGCAGGGGCGACGCGGTGGCTTACGAGCCGGAGTTGGCGCGGGTGGCGCGGAGGGTGTGGCGCGAGATGTCGTGCGGCGATCTGGTGCTCGTCATGGGCGCCGGGAATATCTCGGACGTGGCGGTGAAGACCGCCGAGGGCCTGCGGTTGCTGGCGGCGCTGAAGGGGGGTCTCTCGGCCGGCAGCCGGATCGCGCGCAATGAGCACCTGGCGAGGCACACCACGATGAGGGTGGGGGGACCCGCCGACATCTGGATCGAGCCGGCCGACGAGGCGGATCTGGCGACCGCCCTTCGATTGTGCGGCGAGGCCGGCGCACCGGTCACGATCATAGGCCGCGGCTCCAACCTCCTCGTGCTCGACGGCGGCATCGCCGGGGCCTGCGTCCGCCTCTCGGCGCCGGCATTCTCGGCCATCGAGGATTTGGGCGGGGGGCGGCTGCGCGCGGGCGCGGGGGCCAAGTTGCGGGCCATAGCGCAGGAGGCGCGGCGCGCGGGGATCCGTGGCATGGAGTTCATGGAGGGGATCCCGGGGAGCCTCGGGGGGGCGTTGCGGATGAACGCGGGTGCCATGGGCGGGTGGACTTTCGAGTGCGTGGAGTCCGTGCGGCTGATGGATCGCGCGGGCGCGGTGACGGAATGGGCCGGGTCGGACTTCGACGTGAGGTACCGGGACGTGCCGGCACTTCGCGAGCGGATCGCCGTGGCGGCGGTGCTCCGCGGCAGGCCGGGCGAACCGGCAGAGATCGCGGCGACCATGGCCGCCCACAGCCAGAAGCGTTGGAAGAGCCAGCCGGCCATGCCCAGCGCGGGATGCATTTTCAAGAATCCCGGGAGTTGCCCGGCCGGCAAACTGATCGACGAACTGGGCCTGAAGGGTGCGGCGGTGGGGGGCGCCGAGGTGAGCCACGTGCATGGCAATTTCATCGTCAACCGCGGCGGGGCCACGGCGAAGGACATCCTCGGCCTGATCGAACTCGTCCGCGCGCGCGCGAGAGAGTCGCGGGGGATCGAGCTGGAGACCGAGGCGATCATTATCGGGGAGGATGCCTGATGCGACCGATGCGAATCAGCGTTTTGAAGGGCGGTATCTCCGCGGAGCGGGAGGTGTCGCTGAGGACGGGGGCGGCGGTGGCCGCAGCCTTCAGGGGCCTAGGACATGACGTGACCGAGGTATTGGTCGAGGGCGAAGATTTCCGGTTGCCGGTGGGCTGTGAGGCGGTGTTCATCGCGCTCCACGGGACCTTTGGTGAGGACGGCGAGGTGCAGCGGATCCTGGAGGGGCGCGGGGTCCCGTACACGGGGTGCGGCCCGGAGAGCAGCGCGCGGGCCTTTGACAAGCTGGCCTCGAAGCGGGCCTTTGTGGCGGCGGGCGTGCCGACGCCGGAGTTCGCGGTCTGCGGGCCGGAGACCGACCGGCCCCCGATGGCGCCGCCGGTGGTGGTCAAGCCGCCCCGGCAGGGATCCAGCGTGGGCGTGACCCGGGTGACGGACGGGGCGCGATGGCGCGAGGCCCTTGGCGAGGCGCTGCGTTTCGACGATCCGGTGCTGGTCGAGAGGATGGTCTTCGGGCGCGAGCTGACGGTTGGCGTGCTGGGGGACGAGGCGCTGCCCGTGGTGGAGATCGTGCCCCACGAGGGTTTCTACGACTACGCGAACAAGTACACGGCGGGCCGGACGGAGTACCGGTGCCCGGCGCCCCTGCCGCCCGGGGCCACCGAGCGCGTGCAGGCGGCGGCGCTTGCGGCGCACCGGTCGCTGGGCTGCGAGGTGTATTCGCGGGTGGATGTGCTGCTGGACGCGGATGCCGCGCCGTGGGTGCTGGAGGTCAACACGATTCCCGGGATGACGGAGACGAGCCTGCTGCCGAAGGCGGCCGCGGCGAAGGGCATCCCCTTTGCCGCGCTCTGCGAGCGGATCCTCGGGCTGTCGCTGGATCTGAGGGGCGGTTCGGACCGAAAGGCGAGATGATGATAAAATTCAAATTCAATACCACCCGACGCGCCCCGAGGAGGGCGCCGGCGCGAGACACGGGGACGGAGCGGGGGCGTGGGCTGGCCTCGCTGTACGCGTACCTGCGCAAGCAGCGGATCCGTCGTACGCAACCGGGGGCCATGCAGCGCCTGGGCTGGTCGATCCTCTGGGGCCTGGCGACCGTGGCGCTGCTCTGGTGTTCTGGCCGGTGGGCGATGAGGGTCCTGCTCTTCGAGAACCCCCGTTACAATCTGGCGCACGTGGACATCGAGGTGGTGGGGAAGATCCCGCGCCATCAGGTGCTGGAGTGGGCGCAGATACCGGCCGGCGCGAATCTGCTGGGGCTGCGATTGGGTGAGATCCACGGGCGGCTGGCATCGCAATCGGCGGTGGGGTTTGCGGAGGTGCGCCGGGTGATGCCGAACAGGCTGCAGATCCGTGTGACGGAGCGGCGGCCGGCGGCGAGGCTGCTGACGACCGGCGGGGTGGAGCTCGCGGAGGACGACGTGTATTACATCATCGACCGGCAGGGGATGGTGATGCGCCCCCGACCCGGGGAGGACTTCCGGCACCTTCCGGAGATCAGCGGGGCCAACCTCATGGACGTGGTGGTGGGGACCCGGGTGAAGGGGGCGGAGGTCTTTGCGGCCCTCAACCTGCTGACACTGATGGAGGCGTCGCCGATGTGGACTGAGTTCGACCGGATCGGGATCGACGTGTCGCGCGAGAATCTGTTGCACGCGCGCCTGGGCAAGGAGGCGCGGGTGGTGTTCTCGCCCGATCCCGCGGTGATGCCCGAGCAACTGCGCCGGCTCGAGGTGATCCTTTCGTACTGCCAGCGCGGGCGACAGAAGCTCGCGACGGCGGATCTGACGGTGGAACGAAACGTGCCTGTCACATTCGTGGCGGTGGGAGGTTGATGCCATGTTTTTCGCAAGGAAAGATCGCGACATAGTCGCGGTGGAGATCGGGACGGGGAAGATGGTGGCGGTGGTGGCCAACGTGGGCCGCGACGGTCTGGTGCGGATACTGGGCGTGGGCGAGGGGCCGTCGGCCGGCGTGCGCAAGGGAGAGATCATCGAGCCCGAGGCGGCGCGGGAGGCGCTCCGCGACGTGATCGCGCAGGCGGAGGAGAGCTCCGGGGTGGAGATCATGGAGGTGTACCTGGCGCTGAGCGGCGGGCACCTGGAGTGCGCGCTGCAGTCGGCGACCGCGGAGATCCGCGGGGAGGAGCAGCACATCGACGAAGAGGACGTGGCGGTCGTCTGCCGGGCGGCGGAGGAGGCCCAGTTGCCGCCGGATCGGCTGCACGTGGCGACCCTGCCCGGGGTGTTTCGGATCGACGGCGGCGAGCCGGTGGCGCGACCGATCGGCATGGTGGGGCATCGGCTGGACGGGGAGTTTCTGGTGGTCAACGGCGTGGCCAGCCGCCTGAAGAACATCATCTCGAGGGTCCAGGAGCTGGAGATCCGCGTGGAGGACGTGGTGCTATCGCCGGTGGCCTCGGCGGAGAGGGTCCTGGGCCCGGAGGTGCGGGAGGCGGGGGCGCTGGTCGTGGACATGGGCGCGGGGCTGACACATTTCGCCGTGGTGGCCGAAGACCGTGTGGTGCACCGGGGCGTGGTGGGCGTGGGGGGCGACCACGTGACGCAGGATATCAGTCGCGCGTTCAACCTGCCGCGAACCAACGCGGAGGAGCTCAAGACGCAGCACGGGACCGTGGAACCGGCGGCCTTCGAGGAAGGCGAGACCATCGAGCTCAAGGCCCGGAGCGGGTTTGCCGGGAAGCGGCTGCTGGCGCGCGAACTGGCCATGGTGATGCGAGCGCGGTGGGAGGAGACCTTCGAGATCGTGCGGGAGCAGGTGCCCGAAGAGATGCTGGCGGTCTTGGGCGGGGGCCTGGTGCTGACGGGGGGTGGTTCGCACACGCGGGGCGTGGGCGCACTGGCGGAGCGCGTGCTGGGGCTGTCGGTGGCGCCGGCCCACACGGGCGGCTTGGCCGGGAACATCGACACGATCTCGAGGCCCGAGCTTTCCACGGTGCTGGGCAGCCTGATCTGGGCCCAGTGCCGCATCGAGGAGGAGCGGGAGCGCGAGAATTTCGGGCGTCGATTCCGGCGTGTGTTGCAGCAGGTCCGGATGATGCTCTGAGGCATGGGGATGGAAGCGGCGGCAGGACAGGAGGGCGAACGGCGATGGACATGAAGAACGGGCGGATTCGGAACGGGGCACCGGGCCGGGTGGCGTCGGGCACGCGCGTGATCGGCATCGGTGGCGCGGGGTGGCACATGTTGCGGGCGGTGGCGGCGCGGCACGCCGAGGGGATGTCGCTGGCCGAGGTGAACACCGACCTCCGTGCGTCCGAGGTGCTGGAGGGAGTCGCCCGGCATCCGATCGGCGGCAAGGTGACGCGGGGGCTGGGTGCGGGCGGCGATCCCGAGGTCGGGGCCCGCGCCGCGGAGGAGAGCGCTGAGGCGATCGGGGATGCGGTGGGGGATTGCGCAACCGCGGTGCTGATGCTGGGCCTGGGTGGCGGCACGGGCACGGGGGCCGCGCCGGCGATCGCGGCCGAGGCGAAGCGCCGGGGCGCGAGGGTGGTGGCGCTCTGCGCGCTGCCTTTCGAATTTGAGGGCCGGCGGAGGGCGGAGCAAGCGGGGCGTGGGCTGGAGGCGCTGCGCGCCGCATGCGATGTGGTTTTCGCCTTTGAGAACGATCTGCTGGCGCGGGCGCTGCCCGAGGAGTCGGGGGTCGAAGAGGCGTTCGGATTGTGTTCGGAGATGCTGGCGCGCATGGCGGTGGGCATGCACCGGGCGCTGGTGTGCCGGGGCATCATGGATCTCGATCCGGCGGATCTGGCGCGCGTGGTGGGTTCCAAGGGTTGCCGGATAGGATGGGCGGAGGGAAGCGGGGAGCACCGGGTCAACGAGGCGTTGGATCGGTTGGCGGACAGCCCGCTGCTGGGAGGGGCGGAATCAGGGCGGCCTTGGGACATTGTCGTGCAGGTGACGGGTGGGCCCGAGATGAGCCTCTCGGATGTCCAGAAGGTCACCAGGCGCATCCGGCGGCAGTTTGGCGAGGAGGATGTCTCGGTGACGCTCGGCGCGCTTGTGGAGACGGCGATGCGGGGGCGGATCGACATCCTGCTCGGCGCGGCAGAGTCCCGCGCGGTGGGCGATGGACTGGGCGCCGCCGCGAAAGAGGTTCGGGAGAATCCCGGGCCCGTGGAGCGACCCCACCGGAACGGGACATCGCGGGTACCGCACGTCAAAGCCGTGCGTCAGATAGTCCCGCCACCGCCGCCGCCGCCACCGCCGCCGGCCCCGTCGATGGACGCGGGGATTGGGGAAATGGCCGGCCTCGCCGCGGCGGGGGATGGCGATGCGGCAGACGAAGACCAGGGGAACCTAGATCCCGGTGAAGCCGAGGCGATGGCCGAGCTGGCGATGGAGGGATCGTCCGGAGAACCCGTGCTCGACGAACCTACCGCGGCGCCCGGCGACGAGGCGGCCGAGGCGATGGGAGCGGAGTCTGGCGATGGACTCTTCTCTATGGATAATGGCGAGGAGGAGGGGGGCGACGATGTGCGATTTGGCGGGTCCAGCGCGGCTGGCCGAGGGATGGTCCAGGGCGCGCTCAACTTCGAGAGCCCCAGCCGCGGGCGGTTTGATAAGACCGAGGTGACCATGTACAAAGGGGAGAACCTCGACATCCCGACCTTCATGAGGCGGCGACTTCGGATCACGACGGTCGAGTGAGGCCGGTCGGGCGGCTGGAAGATTCGCGTTGCCTTCGGCGCTGCGTTTGGGAAAAGGTGTCTGGATGAATCCGGAGCCGGACAAGGCCGCGTCGGGTATCGGCGTGGCAGAGAACATCGTTTTTGAGGCCGAGACCTTTTGGGAGAGGCACAAGCAGCGCCTCCTGGGTGGGGCGGCGATTGTGCTCGTGGCGGGGGTGGGGGTCGGGCTGTGGTTCTGGGGCCAGCGTCAGGAGTCGATTCAGGCGCAGAAGGTGATGGCGGAGGCAAAGGCCACGGAGGATCTGGCAAAGGTCGCGGAGCAGTATCCGGGAACGCCGGCGGCGGCGGAGGCCCTCTTGAGGCAGGGTGATATCGCGGCCCAGGCGGGCCAGTGGGATGCGTCGGTGGGCGCCTATCGGAAGTTTTTGGACCTGTTTCAGAAGCATCCGTTGGCGGCCAACGCCCTGATGGGACTGGGCGGGGCACACGAGGCCATGGGGCGATATCCCGAGGCCGAGGATGCGTATCGGCGCGTCTTTGAGGAACACCGGGAGTCGCACCGTGCCGCGGAGGCCCGGCTGGCGCTGGGTGAATTGCTCAAGGCGCAGGGCCGGGACCGGGAGGCGCGTGAGGCCTTTGACACGCTGATGTCGGTGTATCCCCAGAGTGTTTGGGTGCAGTTGGCCAGGCGCGAGATCGAGAGCCTCGATCGGAAGAGCGGTGTGCCGGCACAGACACCCGCGGCCCCGACGCCAGCGGCGGCGCCAGCCCAATCGGGAGCGGTGACACCGGCGCCCGCAAAGCACTGACCTGAAACTTCAAAGTTGGTGATACTTTGATGTGTGTCATAAAAGACACGTCATCAGCAGGTTATGCGAATGCCGCCTGAAGGCGGCACTACGAGCCCAAGACCACGGGAATGTTCGTAGTGGTGCCTTTAGCCTGCATATTTCACGCGCATGCGCGAAATATGCAGGCTCAAAGGAAAACCGCGCTCTGAAATACGGGTCCCCG
>JADLBR010000392.1 GCA_020847615.1 Verrucomicrobiia bacterium | reverse complement strand
GCGCCTCGTGCGTCACGCTGATGCACCGCCCGGCCATGAAGAGGTTGGGCACATTGCGCGAATAGAGGCAACGGTACGGTATCCAATAGGGCATCTTGTAGGTGCCGAAAGAAGCCTCGGAAATAAACGCGTCCCCCTCGAAACCCGACTCGTAATGCGGGTCGGGCAGATGCAGATCCACCTTCCACCCCGTTGGCGCGCATCCGTCGGGAAACTCCCGCCCCCGCACGAGATCCGGGAGAGCCAGCACGACGTCACCCATGAGGCGCCGCGACTCCCGCTTGCCCATGATGTGCGCGCACCAGTTCAACCCCCACGTCGGCAGCGCGCGGTCCACATTCTTGATCGCATCCCACGCCCCGTACATCGCGCGGAAATTCCAATCCCGGACGTACTCCATCTCGGCAAACGGATCGCGATCAAACCCGCTCTCCCAATACCAGCCCCCCAGTTTCCTGATGTCCGGGTGGGTCTTGTGACGCCCAGGAAATGGCCGACCCGAGAGATCCAGCGCCCACGGGCAGCGCGGAAATTCCACCGGCGCCCCGCGATCGATCACATTCCAGAGGTTGCAGGAACCCATCCGGCCTCCCGCCGCCATCTCGTGATCGGCGCCCGCGAGGAATCCCACCGCGCCATCCCCCGTGCAGTCGGCAAACCACCTGCCCGCCAATCGCAACCGAGGACCACCCGCGATCGGCTGCACCACGACCGCCCGGATCCTGCCCCCATCCATCTCCACCCCATTGGCGCGATGATCCAGAAAAAGTCTCAGCTTCGGTTCGCCCCTCGCGACCGCCAGCTTCTTGCCGTCCTCGTACAGCTCCGCCCTGTTCTCCGGCCCATAGTGCGCGCGCTCTGCCTGCTCCAACTCCGCGACGACGTCGCCCACGCGCGGCCAGGGTTCCTTGTTGCGCGCCCCCTGAAGCCACACCCGTACCTCCGACGAATTGTTCCCGCCCAGGACCGGACGATCGTGCACCAGGGCCACCGACAAACCCAGGCGCGCCGCGGTCACCGCGGCGCACGTCCCCGCGATCCCACCGCCCGTCACCACCACGTCATACTCGCCGCACGCCACAGGCACGTCCGGCTCTTCCAGCACCCGACGCCGGAAAGCCGCCATCTCCGGATCGCGGTTCGGAGGGACAAGGTCGGCATCGGTCGTCAACAGGATCGCATCGCATCGCCCTTCGAAGCCCGTCAGATCCCGCAGCCGAACCTCCACCCGACCCCCGGCCGACTGGAACCGGCCCCCGTCCTGCCAGTGCCACTCCGCACCCCCTGCCCCAAAAACCACGTCCAGGGGACGACCCCCGAGCACGACCTGGAATCTTCCCGGTGCGCCCGGCGCCTTCCACCGAGCCACCCAGTCCATCGTCCGCACGAGCACCCGATAGTTCCCGGCCTCCGGCAGCGTGACATCGGCCACCGCGTCACGCACCGGCGTCCCCAAACCATGGGCCAATAGATAGGGCGAACCCATCTGATCCATGAACTGCGGGTCCACGACCCACCCGCCTCTCTCCCCGAAAGACTCCGCCTCAACCAGCACCGTCGCCCCGGGCGCCGAAGCACACCACCCGGCCATCAGCACCACCGCGCCCACCACCCGCGCGCTCGCGTCCCGCCAATCTCTCACAACCCCCGCAGACTACGCACAGATCAACGCCCCGCCAAGCGCGCAGCCCGGGACCCGAGTCGAGCCGTATCCATGCCCCGCGCAACGGGGCACCACCGGTGCAGAAAATGTAGCCGAGTCCTCGAGGCTTTGGCGGCCAAACGCTCACGCGTTCGGCTACGGGGAGCGATGCGGCAATTTTCGAGTCAGCCTTGTCGGACTTGGCTAAGTCCGACAGGCTGCTAGCCCCCGACCTTTTCAAACTGCGCCTTGAAAAACTCGAACATCTCAAGCATGGGGTCGCCTCGCCCGCCACCCTCGGACGTGTGCCGATACACATACGCGATGCCCAGGGCGTCCAGCTTTGGCATCAGGGCTTTCGCGAAGCGCGGGTGGTGGATGAACTCCCCCGGCCTCGCATCCACCGGCGGCTCGATGTCGGGCTCGCTGAAGATCATGAAAATGGGCGGGTCATCCCGGGTGAGATGCGTCACCGCCGCCGCCTCGGCATAGAGCTTTCTCACCTGGGGCGTGGGCTTCAGCGCCTCGTCCGGGGTCCGCAGCCCATAGACCTTCAAGAGCGACGGATGCTCCCAGGCGCGCCCCCCGATGTGCTCCTTGATCCAGATGGGATCGTAGGTGATCTGCCCCCCCAACGAACCGATCGCGCAAATCCGCGTGGATTGTCGCGCGACGGGGTCCGCGCTGTTCGGGTCGGCCAAGTCGTCGTGGTACCCGAGCCACATCGAGATGCCCGCCCCGGCCGAGCCTCCAAACGCCGCCACCTTCCGCGGGTCGATATTCCATTCCCCCGCCCTCGATCGCAGAAACTGGATGGCCCTCGCCCCATCGCGCTGCGGCGCCGGAAATATGATGTCCTTGCCGTCGACGAAGCGATAGTGGATCGCCGCGACCGAGATGCCCTCGCGCAGGGCGCGTTCCACCAGCACCGCATGGATCGAGCTCTTGTCGCCGGCCACGAAGCCGCCCCCGTGGATATACACGATCAGGGGCGTCGGCTTGGGCGACTCCGCCCTCCAGAAGTCCAGCACGTTCCGCTCGTGGGGCCCGTACCTGACGTCGGCGCATGTCGGCGCCGGCGCCTTCGCGCGCGCCGAATCGCCGCCCGATACCTTCTTCCTCAGCGCCTCAAACTCCTCGCGGCTGATCGCCCCATCCTTGTTCGTGTCGGCCTCGGGATACCGCTTCAATACCCACTGCGCCCGCTGGTCGGTTTCGCCACGGCGCTCCTGCGCGACACCTGGCGCCTGCAACGCCAAGAACGCGGCCATGGAAATGAGGTTGAAGACACGCGCCCGTTTCATGAGATCGCCCTTCCTTGAAAATACGGCCAGTGCCCGACCATCACGCGAACCAAGATGCAATGGGCCGCGCGGGCCGTCAAGGTGCCCGGATCCCCAAGGACCCTCGCGCCGAGGCGCGGTCGCCCGCGCTCGCTCACCCGACCTCCGCGCTCGACGACCCCGCCACCGATGCTATCCACGGGCATGGCCCACGACGTCGCCATCATCGGCGCAGGCCACAACGGACTGGCCTGCGCGTGCTACCTCGCCAAGGCCGGCCTCTCCGTGCTCGTGCTGGAGCGGCGTGACATCGTCGGCGGCGGGGTCTGCACCCAGACCGATCTCGTGCCCGGTTGCCGCATGGATGTCGGCTCCTCGGCCCACATCATGATCCATCTCACGCCGGTGATCCAAGAGCTGGAGCTTGGTCGCTTCGGCCTCGAGTACATCGAGATGGATCCCTGGGCCAGCTATCCGATCCCCGGTTCCGATAAGGCCATCCTCTTCTGGCGCGACATCGGGCGCACCTGCGAGAGCATCGCGGCGGTCTGCCCCGATGACGCCGCGGCCTATCGCCGCTTCGTCGACCGCTGGGGCGAACTCAACGAGGGCATATTCGAGACATTCCTTGGCCCGCCGTCGCCGGGACGGATCTTCTGGACGATTCTCCGCCGCAACCTCCTCCGCCCGCGCTCGCGAAGGCTCTGGTCCTCGATGGACACCACGCGCCAGCTGATGGCCCCCTACCGGCAGGTCATCGAGGAGGAGTTCCGCGACCCCATCGTCCGCACCGCCCTCGAATGGCTCGCGGCGCAAGCGGGCCCCGCTCCGACCGAGATCGCCTCCGGCGACCTCCTCGGCTGGAACGCCATGATCCACCGGGGCGGCGCCAAGCGGCCACGCGGCGGCAGCGGCATGCTCACCCAGGCACTGGCCCGCTGCCTCGAGTCCCACGGCGGCCAGATCGCGCTCGAGAGCGAGGTCGCGTCCGTGGCCCGCGCCGGCGACGTCTGGCGCATCACCGCCGCGGACGGCTCGATCCACGAGGCCCGGCGCGCCGTGTGCGCCATGCACGTCGTTCCGTTCTTCACCCGCATCCTCCGCGATTGCCCCGAGTCGCTCCGCGCGCGCGTCGCCCGCCTCCGCGTCGGCAACGGCTTTGGCATGATCGTCCGCCACCACGTCTCCGAACTCCCCCGCTACACGGGCACCGATGCCGATCCCCTCTGCCACCGCGGCCTCCAGTTGCTCTGCCCCGACCGCGAGCATCTGATGAGCTCCTTCGTCGACGACCAGGCCGGCCTCCCGCCCGCCCGCCCCTCCGTCGTCGCCATGACGTTCTCCGCCATCGATCCCACGCTCGCGCCCCAGGGCACGCACACGCTCTTCACCTGGGGCCAGTGGCACCCGTACGCGCTATCGAACGGCGAGGACTGGGACGCCATCGCGGAGCGCGAGGCCGACAAGCTCTACGCCCTCGTGTGCCGCTACGCGCCCAATATGCGCGGCAAGATCTTGGGCCGCTTCATACAGACCCCGCTCGATATCGAACGCCGCATCGGGCTCGTGAATGCCAACGTCATGCACCTGGAGATGAGCATCGACCAGATGTTCTTCTTCCGCCCCCTGCCCGAGATGTCCGGCTACCGGGCGCCCTTGCCCGGCCTCTACCTCACGGGCGCGAGCACCCACCCCGGCGGTGGCGTCTTCGCCGCATCCGGACGCAACACCGCGCGCGTTATCCTGAAAGACTGACTCGAAAATTGCCGCATCGCTCCCCGTAGCCGAACGCGTAAGCGTTTGGCCAAAGCCTTATCCGCCGGCGCGCCCTCACCCGATCACGTCATCCAGCGCCCTGAGCAACGCACCCATGGTCTCCTCGGTCTCGTCGCCCATGTTGCTGATCCGGAAGGTCTGCCCCTTGAGTTTCCCGTAGCCGCCGTCGATCAGGAACCCGTGCTTCTCCTTCAGCGCCTTGTTCACGGCCGGCAGATCCAGGTTCCGGTTGTTCCGGATGCACGTCAGCGACAGCGACTCATAACCCGGCTCGGGAAACAGCTCGAAACCGCGCTCCTTCGCCCACTTCCTGACCATCGCGTTGTTGCGCCGATGCCGCTCGTACCGATTCTCTAGGCCCTCCTCAAAAATGTCCTCGAGCTTGCTCTTCAGCGCGTTGATGTGCCCGATGCTCGGCGTCGAGATCGTCATGTTCTTCTCCGCGTTCGCGTGGAACTCGACGAAATCAAAATAATACCCCCGCGCGGGCACCTGCGCCGCCCGGTCCAGGGCCCGCTGCGATAGCGTGAACAGCGCCAGCCCAGGCGGCAGCGCCAGCGCCTTCTGCGATCCAGTCAGCATCACGTCGATCCCCAGCTTTTCCGGCTCGATCGGCAGCACGCTGAACGAAGACACCGTGTCCACGATCAGCATCACGTCGGGATGGCGCCGGACCGCCTCGGCCACATCCGCCAACGGGTTCATCGTCCCGGTCGACGTCTCGTTGTGGATCAGCGTCACCGCATCGAACCCGCCCGCCGACAGGTGCCGGTCCACGAGTTCCCCGGTGATCGGCTTGCCCCACTCCACCTGGCACTTCACCGCCTCGCGCCCGCACCGCACCGACACGTCGTACCATTTGTCGGAGAACGCGCCGCTCATGCAGTTCAGCACCTTGCCGCGCACCAGATTGCGGATCGCCGCCTCCATAACCCCCCACGCCGACGACGTGCTCAGGTATACCGGACGCGTGGTCCGAAACGCCTCGCGCAACCGCGGCTGTATCGAGGCGTACAGCTCCTGAAAATCCTTGCTCCGGTGACCGACCATCGGACGGCAGAACGCCTCGAACGTCTTACGCGATACCTCGACCGGACCCGGGATGAACAGCTTCACGTGACCCATGCCCTCCCATATAGACGGACGCGCCGCCGCCGCTAGCTCGAAAATCCCCCACCAAAAACATTGCCCGGGGCGCGAAATCGGGCATTATTATAAATTATGACAGCTCCCCTTGAGACCCCCGAACTCCCCGCGATCGGCATCGTCGCCGACCTGTCCGAGGACGACCGCCTCCTGCTCGGTTCCTACGGCGAATTCCTGTCTTTCCAGCCGGGCCAGGAGGTCATCAATCAGGGCGATCCGCAAGACTGCCTCTACCTCGTGATCGGCGGCCTCCTCCACGCGCGCCGCGTGTCCCACAACCGCGAGTTCCTCCTCGGGCGCATCCAGCCCGGCGCCTCCTTTGGCGAGATCAATATCTTCGACCCGTCCAGCGCCAGCGCCACCGTCGTGGCGCGCGAGTTCACCCAGGTGTGGCGCATCAGCCGCGAGAACCTCGAGGCCTTCCTCGAGACCAGCCCCGTCGCGGGCGGCAACCTCGTCGTCGGGGTCGCCACCCAACTCAGCCGCCGCCTGCGCGAGGTCAACGAGCGCCTCGTCGAAACCCAGACCGCGCTGCTGAATATCTCGGGCTGGGAGTGAGATTCCCTCACCGGATCGGATCGCACACCGCCAAGAGGTTCGCCTCGGGAGTGCCCGCCGGGATCTCGCAGCCCGCGTTGGCCATGTAGGGCGCCCCCGCCTCCCCAAGACACTGGCGCATCTTCTCGCGTATCGAATCAGGCGAGCCCCGCAACACGCCGGCCGCCGGATCGATGTTGCCCGTCAGCACCACCTTCGGACCCACCGCCGCGCGCACCGCGCGCAAGTCCACCATGTGGTCCACATCCAGCACGTTCACCCCAAGCCCCGCGATCCCCGGCAACAGGTGCGTGATGTTCCCGCAGATGTGGAGCTTCACCCACGCCCCCATCGATTGGATCGCCTTCACCAATTTCTTCTCCCGCGGCTGGATCAGTTCAGCGTACACGCTGGGCGACAGCTGGCTGGCGATCGCGTCCCCGATGCCGATGGTATCCGCCCCCGCCTCAATCTGCGCCCGCGCGAAATCGACGCCCGCATCGACGCACCGGTCCATCAGGGCGCACGCGAAATCCGGCTCCTCCATCGTATCCATCAGGAAGTTCTGCACGCCCCGCACATCCGCCGCCTCGGCCGCCGGCCCCTCGATCCATCCCAAGATCGAGTACTTTCCACCGACCCGCTCCTTGAACAACCTCACCGCATCCACCCGATCCCGCATCCTCGGGCTCGCGTCCGGATCCGGACGCTTTAGCAGGGACAGGTCCGCGGACTCCTCCAGCGGATGCGTGCACCTCGGCACGCCATCCTTCACGTACGTCGTCACCCCGCCAAATCCCTCCGTCTCGCGGTACGGGTCCGAGATCGCGCTCACCTGATCCATCCCAAATCGCTCGGCACACGCCACGTTCGCCTCCACGAGCACACGATGATCCGACGCGAACGCCCCATAGTTCGACCCGATGTGCTCCGCCGCAAACTGCATCAATATCGGCACCCTCGGTGGAAAGTCCGCCGCCTCCCCCAGCACCGTCGCGCGATATCGCTCAAAACCATTCATGCCGCGAGCCTACCGGCACCCCGGCGAGACGGTCAAGGCACCCATCATGCCCGCCGTGGCGGGCATTCGCGGCAACACCACGGCAGAAAATGTAGCCGAAGCCGTGAGGCTTTGGCGGCCAAACGCTTACGCGTTCGGCTACGGGGAGCGATGCGGCAATTTTCGAGTCAGCACCCCGTCATCGCCGCCTCGAGACGGCGCACGATATCCGCGTCATCCGCGTCGGAAGCCACCGCGATCGGTTCGCCCATGCGCAGCGAGCACCTTGAAAAAGGCAACGGCACCTGAAATCGATCCCATGTGCGCAGTTCGACCTTCCAGCCGAGCTCGATCCTGGCCGGAATGAGCGGCCTGCCCGACAACTTCGCCAGTTGGACCACGCCGGGCTGGGCACGGTAGAGGGGACCCCGTGGGCCGTCGGGGGTCACCGTCACGTCGCTGCCCTCCTCCAGCGCGCGAAGCAATTTCTTCATGGCCTCTGTCCCACCGCGCGAACTGGAACCCCGGGCCGCGTCGATGCCGAACACCCCCATCACCGCCGCCAGGACCTCCCCATCCCCGCTGGCGCTGATGAGCCCCATGTGGCGCTGTCTGGGCGCCACCAGCCTGCGGTACCAGAGCGGCGAGCACGCCAGCCGATTGTGCCACAGCGCATAGATGTGCGGGTGCGGCAGCGAATCGAATACCCCGTGCGGGTCGCGAAGCTCATATCGCAGCGTCCAGCCGATGACCTTGAGCACGGCGGCGATGATCCTGCCGTCCCGCCTGCGACGCGCGATGCGCTCCTCCGTCTCCTTGGGCCGATGTGCCACGCCCCAACTCAACCCAGACACTGCGCCCTTGTCCAGCCACGCCCGCGGCGCCCCCCGCCAAATCGCGTTGACCCCGGCCCCGCCCCGCGAAATGCTAGGATCCATGGAATGCTTCACGCGCCTGGTGACGGTGACCATAGGGTCCGCGGGCGCGGTGGTCCGCCCGGCGCCCGATCCCACCGAGAATCCGAAATTCGGGCTCGGCCCCATCGAGCTGTCGGCCGGGACCGGTCGAGCGCGCGCGATGGTGCCCCTTCAGATCACGCGCGCGGGCACCCTGGATCCCGATCGCCTGGCCCTCGATGCCGCCGCCTATTTCGACGCCGGAGCCGGCCATGTCGATTTCCGCCCGCTCGAAAACGCCTCCATGACATGGCAGACGGCCCCCCGCAAAGGCCAGCGCGATGGCACCTGCGAACTCGTTATCGAGACCGATCTCGCCGCCGATGCCACCGGCCTCTGTCTCCGCGTGGCCTACGATGGCGCCGAGCAGTTCCGCGTGCTCCGGCCACTCCCGCGCCAGCCATAGCCACCCCAGGCCGACGGGCGCGGGAGCCCTTCGCCGCGCCACTTGCACTCCGCCAATCGGCCCCGGCGATCCGCTAGCCTGCATATTTCCCGCGCAGGCGCGAAATATGCAGGCTCAAAGGAAGGCTGTCGGACTTTGTCCGGCTGCCTCCCCTGGCAGATACAACCCGTGCCGGCGGATATAGGCCTCGACCCCCTCGGGCAGCAAACCCTCCACCGCTTCCCCGCGCCGCAGGCGCTCGCGAATCTCCGTCGCGGAAACTGGTATCTCGAAATCCCGGATCACCGCCGCCCGCAAGCCCCTGAGCGCCGGTGAGCCGATGTCCGGGGCGCATCCCGGTCTCCCAAAGATCAGGAACCACATCCCCGGCGCCCATTCGTCGAACCCCACCCACCGATGCAGCGCGGGCAACTGGTCCGCCCCAAGGATCAGCACCCACTCGCCACCCGGCCTCGTCAATCGCAATTCGGCGACCGTATCCCGCGTGTATGACGGGCCCTCGCGATCCAGTTCGCACCGCGAAAAGGACACCCCCGCCACCCCCTCGAACCCGAGCCGCAGCATCTCCCACCGGTGCGCCCCATCCGTGGGCAGCGGGACACCGTCCCGAACCGGCTTGTGCGGAGACTGCCTGCACGGCACCACCACGACCTCATCCAGCCCCCACTCGAGCGCGCGCCGAACCATCGCCACGTGCCCGACATGCACAGGGTCGAACGTCCCGCCAAATAGCCCCAGCCGCTTCACGACACGGACGCGGATCGCAGGAATTTGCTTTCGGGGGCCCTGTGGCCACAACCGGCCCCTGTCAGCCTCTGGGGGGCTGTCGGCCGCCCGTGAACCAATCGCATCATACCGCGCAGGTTAGCAGACGGGCTACCGCCGGTCGAGCGGGAATCCCCGAAGCTGTCCCGAGCGCTGCCCGCGAGCCTTAGCCTGCATATTTCACGCGCATGCGCGATATATGCAGGCTCAAAGGAAGAAGACCGGCACGCAAGACAAACCCGACCTACATTCGCCGCCCACTAACTTTCGTTGCCTTATCCGGTGGCACCGCACCCCGATGATCCTCTCCTATTTCTGCAGCAACACGCCCGCGTAACCGCAGGGGATCACCACCTTGCCGGCGTGGAGATCGGCGATGTCCGGATTGCCGGAAAATTTCCAGGCGTTCAGCAACTTGGGACGCTCGGCGTCCGTGAAATCGTAAAGCGCGGCGCGGCGGTCGATGCGGCTGGTGAAGACCACCCGCTTGCCGTCCGAGCGCGGAATGCCGTTGATCGCGTCACTCCGTCCGTCGCCCGGGAACGCCGCCGGCAGCTTGAAGTATTGCCATTTGCTCCCGTCCGCCGGATCGCCTTCGCCGGGCCGGAGCAACACGTAGCTGCCGTTCGCGCTGGCGATGGACAGCCCGTCGCGGAAGGTGCAGATCCCATTCGAGAGGGACAGCCGATTCACCGTCGTCTCAACGGTCTGCCGCGGCACGGGAACGGCGGCGAGGTCAAACCACTTCAGGGAGGTGTTGGCGTTGTTGAACGCGAAATGACGTCCGTCGGGCGAAGCGTTCGCGAGGTACTTGTCCCAACCCGGACACGATCCGCTGTGGAACGCGTGCTTGAATTCCGGCAACGCGCGGACGTCATAAAGCTCGATACCGCGGCGATCGGAGCAGAACAGCCAACCCGGCACGGCCGGCTGGACGTAAAGCGCCAGGTTCTTGTCGCCAGAGATTTCCGGCAGCCGCGCGACTTCTTTGAATGGCCCCGCACCGTCCAACTCGTACACCCCGAATCCGTCATGTCCTTCGGCCGTGTAGAGGCGGTTTCCTTCCACCTTCGCGTCGAACACCTTGTCGCGTCCCGGCAGTTTGGCCAGTTCCTTGAACCCGCCGCCATCCGGCAGTATCTGCAGGGCGTAAAGCCCCGCGTCGCCGCAGGCGGCGTAGACGACATCGCCCCTCACCGCGACGCCGCGCGCCTGGCCGACGTCGCGCGGTTTCCACACATGCCAGGCGGACGCATCCACGGGATACGGTTCGCGGTGGGACGCGTTCTGGGGCGGCGCGCCGCGGTCGAAGGGCTCCGCCTTGGCGCGCGGACACGGGATCGCGAAAACACCCGCGCCGTTCACGGCCGCGTACACGGCGCCGTCGGCCACGGCCACGGATCCAACGCAATCGCTCGGCCATTCCGGATGCTTCGGGTTCGGCGAAACCCAGCGGTCGAGCTGGCGGGGATTGGCTTTGTCCGAAATGTCCACGGCGAACACGCCGTTGTGCGTTTGGGCGGCGAACAGCAAATTGCCGGACGTGCGGGGCGTCCACATATCGAGTCCGCGCGCGTAGAACGGCGGATAGTCCACGCGACCGACGCGTTTGGGATGCGCCGGGTCCGCGACGTCGAAAATGTCGAGCCCGTGCCCCATGCCGCCCCCTTCGGCGGGGCCCCCGAAACGTCTCATCTCGGCGGTCATCACGCCGCCTGACACCTTGCGGTGCTTGGAATGGTGTCCCGTGGCGGCGTATAGGTACTGTCCCTGCAGCCACACGCCGTCACCGTAACCGTAGAGCTCCACGTGGTCGGTCTGGCGTATGGCCTTCATGTCACGCGCGTCGAAGACGGTGACGTGCGCCGAACCCCAGTCGCCGGAATAGAGCCACCCGTCGCGGTAGACGACGCTCTGGGACTCGTCCGTCTTACGCATCGCGATATGGCGGGGATTGTCCGGATCGGAAACGTCGATGAACTCCACGCCGTTCTGGCGTTGCCCGAGGAAGCAGACTTCGCCCGCGACGTCCACGCCGGTCGCGAGTTCGCAGCAGTCGAACCGGGAACGGATGCGCGGCTCTTGCGGCTCCGTCGCGTCGACGATCCACAATCCGTATTCGCGCGTGGAAACATACGCCATGCCCTTTTGCACGGCGATCTGGCGCACTCCGCCCAAACCGTCCACCTCGCCCAGTTTTCGCGGCGCGAGCGGTTTCGAAACGTCGCAGACATACAACCGCGAACCCGCGCCCGCGTACAGCGTGTCGCCCTCGAGGCACAACGCCATCGCCCCGTCGCCGATTCCCTCCACCCGGAACGCCTCGCCGAAAACCTTTGCCTCCTCGGCCTTCGCCACCGCCAAAAATGCGACCGGGACCAAAATAAGGGCCGACAAGAATGTCTGCCTCACTCTAGGCAACCGACGCCTCTTCCGGTCACTCATCCCCCTCCTCCCCGCCCCGGAACGCCACCACCCCGCGCTTCGATTCCCGGATAAAGGCGATCACCTCCCGGACCTCCGAGGCCGCATCGGCCTCCAGTTCCCCCAACACCTCCGGCATGGGTCGACCCGACAGGAATAGCGCGTGGAACGCCCGCTTCAGCTCCGCCCGCGCCTCCGGCCCGATCCCCGACCGCCGCAGGCCCACGACGTTGAGCCCGCGCACGCGGTTCGTCGCATCGCCGATCATGAAGGGCGGGACATCCTTGCCGATCCTCCCGCCGCCGCGGATCATCGCGAGCCGACCTATCCGACAGAACTGGTGGATGACGGCGTTGCCGGAAATGAACGCCCCGCCGCCCACACCCACATACCCCCCAAGCAGCGCGCCGTTAGCGATGATCGCCCGATCCCCGATCACGCAATTGTGCCCCACGTGCGCCCCCGCCATCAGGAAACAGTCGCTGCCGATCCGCGTCTCGGTCCCATCTTTGGTGCCGCGGTGGACGGTGGCGTGCTCGCGGATCACGTTGCGATCGCCAATCACGACCCGGGACACCGCCTTG
Source organism: Verrucomicrobiia bacterium (assembly GCA_020847615.1). Classification (GTDB taxonomy): domain Bacteria; phylum Verrucomicrobiota; class Verrucomicrobiia; order JADLBR01; family JADLBR01; genus JADLBR01. Next base: position 21,680 of record JADLBR010000392.1, on the reverse strand, counting down.
GGATCAAACGCCAGATCTTGCGGCTCCGCGCCAATCACCGCCCCATAGCCGATCTGGTTGCCGTCCCCGATCATCGTGTGCCCCGTCACGACCGCGTGGGCCCGGATCTCGCAATCCTTGCCAATCACCACGAACTCGTCGATCACACACCCCGGGCCCACCCGCGTGCCCGGGCCCAACCGCGCGCCCGGGTGCACGAACGCGCCGGGATGAATCTGTGCCTCGTGTTCCATCAAAGGTATCCTGCGGCCTTAAAACTGAACCATCCCTCGGGATATGCCACCGAGGGCGCGCCTATGATAACGTGATCCAGCAGGGGCACGTCCAGCACCTTCGACGACTCCCTCAATGCCCTCGTGATCCGGATATCCGCCTCCGAGGGCGTCGGGTCCCCGCTGGGGTGGTTGTGCACCAGCACCACCGCATAGGCCCTCCGCGCGATCGCCGGCGCGAAAACCTCCCTCGCGTGCACCAGCGCCTGATCCAACAGCCCCTGCGACACCTCCTCCACCCCGATCAGATGCAATTTCGCATTCAACAGCACCACCCGCGCGCTCTCCTGCCTCAGCAGCCTAAGCTCCGGCCCCACCAGCTCCGCGATCCGCGACGCGTCATCCAGCTTGACCGCAGCCGCCCGCCGCCGCGCCAGCCGCACCCCGATCTCCACCGCCGCCTTGAGCTGCACCGCCTTCGCCTCCCCCACCCCGCACACACCCGTCAGATCCGCCACCGACGCCCGCGCCAACCCATCCAGCCCCCCGAAACGCTGCAGCAACCGCTCCCCCACATGGACGGCCGATGCCCCCTTCACACCCACGCGCAGCAGGATCGCCACCAGCTCCGCATCGCGCAGCGCCCCGGCCCCGCGGTCGCGCAAACGCTCCCGCGGCCGCTCCTCCTCCGGTATCTCCCGAATCAGTTCGCCCATCCGCCCTATCCGAGGCGGAGGCTGCCCGCCAAGCCACGTGCGCTCAAGCCAAATCCTGTCCCCGGCCCAACCGCACTCGAGCCCCTCCCACCAAAAAACACGCGCGACCACGGAAAAAAGCAGTGGTTTTCACGATTACTTGTACTAACGTCCCCATTATTTGTCTTGATACCCACAATCCCCGCCCACCCGTCACCGACATCGTCCCCATGAAAGCAAAGATTCCAGCCCAGGCCCTCCCTTGGGCCCGCCTCATCCTGCTGCCACTGGCCCTGTGCGCCCGCTCTGCCGACGCGGCCGATGCCGCGGGGGGCGCCATCCCGTTCTCCGAGATCGGCGCCCGTGCCGGGTCCGACTACACGGGCGACGCCCTCGGCATCCGGCCCGAGCCCGGCGGCGCGCACCTGCGCTGCGGATTCCAAAAACTGGAGGGCCGCGCCACCCCCGAGGGCCTCTGGCTGACCTCCACCGAAGACGGTGCGCGCCTGCGCCTCATCGCCACCGAAATCGGCCGCGCCGGGGACGCGGCGCCCGCACCCCTTGCCCTCCGGCCCGCCGGCGAGGTGCGCGTCTCCGACAAACTCGTCTCTTTCCTCCGCCCGGGCCTCACCGAGGAGTACACCGTCAGTGTCGATGGCCTCCGCCAGGATTTCATCCTCGAGGAACCCCCGCCCGGCGAGGGCGAACTCCGCATCGGCCTCGCGCTCGGCGGCGCGCGCGCCCGCGCCGCCGCGCACGGCGCCATCCTCGCGCTCGACGGCACCGGCCGCGAGCTCGCCTACTCTCGCCTCTGCGTTCAGGACGCCACGGGCCGCGACCTCCCCGCCCGCATCGAGGTCGCCGCCCGCGACCGGCTGCAGATCGTCGTCGCCGACGCGGGCGCGGCCTACCCCGTTCGCATCGACCCCACCTTCAGCGACGCCGACTGGTCGAACCTCGGCGCGACCACCACCGCGTCTGGCGCGAACGGCCCGATCAGTGCCGCGGCCGTCGTGGGAAGCGATGTCTACGTCGGGGGCTCGTTCTCCTTCATCGGCAACACACCCGCCAGGAACGTCGCCCGGTGGAACGGCTCCTCCTGGTCCCCATTGGGCACCCCGGCGCAAAACGGCGTGAGTTCCATCGTCAACGCCATCGCGGCCACCTCCACCAACGCCATCTACGTCGGCGGCTTTTTTGCGACGGTGGCAGACGCATCCACCAATTCCATCTCCGCGAATCGCATCGCCCTATGGACCGGCTCGTCCTGGTCGCGCCTCGGTTCCGCCACCCAGAACGGCGCGGGCAACGAGGTGCGCGCCATCGCCGCTCTCTCCTCCAACGCCGTCTATGTCGGCGGCACCTTCACAAATGTCGCCGACGCCTCTTCGCCGTTCACTCTGGCCAATCGCATCGCCCTGTGGAACGGTTCGTCCTGGTCCCCGCTGGGCACTCCGACCCAAAACGGCGCGGGCAGCGACGTGCGCGCCATCGCCGCCGTCTCCTCCAACGCCGTCTATGTCGGCGGCACTTTCACCAATGTCGCCGACGCGTCCTCCGCCTCCATCGCAGCCAGGCGAGTGGCCCTGTGGAACGGCACCTCCTGGTCGCCCCTCGGCACGCCCTCCCAGAACGGTGTGGGCGGGGCGGGCATTTCTGACAGCGTGAGTGCCATCGCGGCGCTCTCCACCGGCGCGGTCTATGTCGGTGGTTTCTTCACAAACGTTGCCGACGCATCGTCGCCCTCTCTCTCCGCCAATCGCATCGCCCGGTGGAATGGCTCCTCCTGGTCCCGACTCGGCTCAGCCACACAGAACGGCGCGGGCTCCACCGTCAGCGCCATCGCCGCGCTCGCCACCAACGCCGTCTATGTCGGCGGCGCTTTCACCACCGTCGCCGACGCATCCTCCGCCTCCATCTCCGCAAGATACATCGCCTTGTGGAACGGCTCCGCCTGGTCGCGCCTCGGCACAGCCTCGCAGAACGGCCCCGGCAGCCAGATCAACGTCATCGCCGCGCTCTCCTCCAACGCCGTCTATGTGGGCGGCCTCTTCACCACCGTCGCCGACGCCTCGAACGCGAGCATCGGCGCTTCCCGCATCGTCCGCTGGGATGCGACGACCAGCCGCTGGTCGCCCACGCCCGCCGCAGATGGTGGGGCCAGTGACACCGTCAATGCGCTCGCGACGGCCGGCGCCGACCTCTACGTGGGCGGCTCCTTCACGCGCATCGGCTCGACCAACGCCAACCGCATCGCCAGATGGAACGGATCCCAGTGGTTCCCCCTGGGCACGGCCACGCAGAATGGCGCGAGCGATGTCGTCTTTTCGATCACCCCGCTCTCAACCAACGCCATCTACGTCGGCGGCCAGTTCACGACCGTCGCCGATTCATCCTCCCCGTCCATCTCCGCCAGGCGCATCGCCCTCTGGAACGGTTCCTCCTGGTCCCGCCTCGGCACCCCCACCCAGAACGGCGCGGACGGTCAGGTCCTTGCCATCGCCGCGCTATCCACCAGCGCTGTCTATGTTGGCGGCTTCTTCACCACCGTCGCCGACGCGTCCACCAATTCCATCTCCGCCAACCGCGTCGCCCTCTGGAACGGTTCCTCCTGGTCCCGCCTCGGCACCCCAACCCAAAACGGCGCCGGCGGCACCATCAACGCCATCGCCGCGCTCTCCTCCAACGCCGTCTATGTCGGCGGCAACTTCACCAACGTCGCCGACGCATCCTCTTCTTTCACATTGGCCAACCGTCTCGCCCTCTGGAACGGTTCCTCCTGGTCCCCCTTGGGCTCAGCCACCCAGAACGGCGCGGGCTCCAGCGTCAACGCTATCGCAGCCCTCTCCAGCAACGCCGTCTATGTCGGCGGCTCCTTCACCACCGTCGCCGACGCATCCACCAATTCCATCTCCGCCAACCGCATCGCTTTCTGGAACGGCTCCTCCTGGTCCCGCCTCGGCACCCCAACCCAAAACGGCGCGGGCTCCAGCGTCAGCGCCATCACCGCGCTCTCTACCAATGCCGTCTATGTCGGCGGTCTATTCACCACCGTCGCCGACGCGTCCTCGTCCTCGATCTCTGCCAACCGCATCGCCCTGTGGAACGGGGGCACGGCACGCTGGGCCGCCCTCGGCGGCGGCGTGGATAGCTCGGTGAACGCACTGGCCACGGATGGCTATCATTGGCTGTACGCGGGGGGATCCTTCCTGAGCGCGGGCACGAACCTCTTCACCGTATCCCCGGGCGTCGTCCGGGGCCACATCCGCACAGAGATCGACATCGAGCAGCCCGCGGGCATTGGCCTCACGAACGGCGCCACCCGAACCCTCGGCAATGTCGTCGTCGGCGACATCACGAACATCACCATCACCATCCGAAACACCGGCTCTGCCAACCTGGTCGACCCCTCGGATCCTCCCACCGGTTTTGCCATCACCTTCGACGGGCCGAACACCTCCGAATTCGGCATCACATCCTATCCAACCACGCCCATCGCTCCCGGCGCCACCGGTACTTTCACCGTGCAATTCTCCCCGACCAATGCCGGCGTGAAGACCGTCGTCCTCCACATCCCGAGCAATGACGAGGACGAGAGTCCCTACGACATCAACCTGACCGGTAGCGCCTTTGGCTTTTCCGACGACACCGACGGCGACGGTCTGAACGATGGCAGCGAGGTCGAACTCGCCGCGCTGGGCTTCAGTCCAACCTCCAACCAGGTCTCCATGGTCACCGCACTCTTCAACAACCTCGGCGGCATGTCGTCCAACCTTAACAGCGCGGGCTACTTCACCGAATCCCAGGTCCAGGGGCTCAACGTCTCGCCGCCCCGCCTGCGCCGCGATCCGGCCACGGGCGAATTCACCCTGACCATCGAGCTGGAGAAATCCGAGGACCTCGAATCGTACTACCCCTTCCCCCTGACGGCCCCGCAGACCACGATCGACGGGGCCGGCAACCTGCAGGTCCAGTTCACCGTCCCGGGCGATGCCGCCTTCTTCGAACTGCGCGCGGACTAACCCCCACAGCCCCAACCCCATGAACACACATCCCCGCTTCGCCTGCCTCGCCATCGCCCTGCTGGCCCCCCCCGCATCCGCCTCCGCCGAATCCGGTGGCGCCATCCCCTTCTCTGAAATCGGCGCCCGCGCCGGAGCCGACTACAAGGGCGACGCACTCGGCATCCGGCCCGTGCCCGGCGGCGCCCGCCTCCACTGCGCGTTCCAGAAACTTGAGGGCCATGCCACCCCCGAGGGCCTCTGGCTCGCCTCCACCGAGGACGGTTCGCGCCTCCGACTCATCGCCACCGAGGTTGGTCGCGGCGACAGTTCTTCCAGCGAATCCCTCACCCTCGCCCCGTCCGGCCAGATCCACATCGCGGAAAATATCGTCTCCTTCGTCCGGTCCGGCCTGAAGGAGGAATACTCGGTCAGCGTCGATGGCCTCCGGCAGGACTTCATCGTCGCGGAACGCCCCCCCGGCGAGGGGGAGTTGCGCGTTGAACTCGGCCTGACCGGCGCACGCGCCCGCGCCGTCGCGCCCGGCGCCATCCTCACCCTCGACGGCTCTGGGCGCGAACTGGCCTACAGCCGCCTCCGCGTCCTCGACGCCCGCGGCAGAGAGCTGCCCGCCCGCATCGACACGCTGTCCGACGACCGCCTCGCGATCCTCGTTTGTGACGCCGGTGCGGCCTATCCCGTCCGCATCGACCCCACCTTCAGCGACGCCGAATGGTCGAGCCTGGGCGCCGTCACTGCCGTCTCGGGCGCGAACGGAGACATCACCGCAGCCGCTGTCGTGGGCGGCGACGTCTATGTCGGTGGGTCGTTCACGGCCATCGGCAACACCCCCGCAAGGAATATCGCCCGCTGGAACGGCTCCTCCTGGTTCCCCCTCGGCACGGTCGCCCAGAACGGCGCGGATGGCACCATCAGCGCCATCGCGGCACCGGCCACCAATGCCGTCTACGTCGGCGGCACATTCACCAACCTGGCCGACGCCTCCACCAGCTTCATCGCCGCCCGAAATGTCGCCCTTTGGAACGGCGCCGCATGGTCTCGCCTCGGCACACCAACCCAAAATGGGGCCGGCAACTCCGTGTACGCCATCGCAGCCCCCGCCACCAACGCCGTCTACATCGGGGGCACATTCACCTCCGTCGCCGACGCCTCCTCCGCCTCCATCTCCGCCCGCTACGCCGCCCTGTGGAACGGTGCCGCATGGTCCCCGCTCGGGACCCCAATCCAGAACGGCGCGGGCTCGTTCGTCAACGCCATCGCCGCCCCAGCCACCAACGCCATTTACGTCGGCGGCTCCTTCACCAACGTCGCCGACGCCTCCACCAACTTCATTTCCGCCAACCGCATCGCCCTCTGGAACGGCGCCGCATGGTCACGTCTCGGGACCCCAACCCAGAATGGGGCCAACAACTCCGTGTACGCCATCGCCGCGCCCGCCACCAACGCCCTCTACATCGGGGGCTTATTCACCAATGTCGCCGACGCCTCCTCACCCTCCCTTTCCGCTAACCGCATCGCCCTCTGGAACGGCGCGGCATGGTCACGCCTCGGCACCCCAACCCAGAATGGCGCCAACAACTCCGTGTACGACATCGCCGCCCCAGCCACCAACGCCGTCTACATCGGGGGTGACTTCACCTCCGTCGCCGACGCATCCTCCGCCTCAATCTCCGCCAATCGCATCGCCTTCTGGAACGGCGCCGCATGGTCCCGCCTGGGCACCGCAGCCCAGAACGGCGCCAATTCCAGCGTCCGCGCCATAGCCGCCCTCTCCACAAGCGCCGTCTATGTCGGCGGCAATTTTTCCTCGATCGCGGACGCCTCCTCCGGATCCATCCTCGCCAAGCGCATCGCCATGTGGGACGCCACGACCAATCGCTGGATCCAGACGCCCGCGCACGACGGCGGCGCCAACGACGATGTCAACGCGCTCGCCATGGCCGGCGCCGACCTCTACGTCGGCGGCGCCTTCACGCGCATCGGCAACACGAACGCCAACCGCATTGCCAGGTGGGATGGATCTGCCTGGTCCCCGCTCGGGACCCCCGCCCAGAACGGGGTCAACAACACCGTGTGGGCCATCGCCGCGGCCGCATCCAACGCGATCTACGTCGGGGGCGCGTTCTCCACCGCCGCCGACGCCTCCTCCGCCTCCATCTCCACCAGGCGCATCGGCCTGTGGAACGGCGCCGCATGGTCCCCCCTCGGTTCCGCAACCCAGAACGGCGCCGATACTGAAGTCTACGCCATCGCCGCCGCCGCCACCAACGCCATCTACGTCGGGGGCTCCTTCACCAACGTCGCCGACGCCTCCTCAGCCTCTATCTCCGCCAACCGCATCGCCCTGTGGAACGGCGCCGCATGGTCACCGCTCGGTTCCGCAACCCAGAACGGCGCAGACTCTTTTGTTATGGCCATCGCCGCACCCGCCACGAACGCCATATACCTCGGGGGCTGGTTCACCACCGTCGCCGACGCGTCCTCCGCCTCCATCTCCGCCAACCGCATCGGCCTGTGGAACGGTTCCTCCTGGTCCCGCCTCGGCACACCCACCCAGAACGGCGTCAATAACCCCGTGTCCGCAATCGCCGCCCTTTCCACAAACGAAATCTACGTCGGGGGCGACTTCACCTCCGCCGCAGACGCATCGACCAGCGCCATTTCCGTCAAGCGGGTCGCCCGCTGGGATGCGCCCACCAGCCGCTGGGCACCCCTTGGCGGCGGAGTGGATGACTCGGTGAACGCCCTGGCCACCGATGGCTCCGCGCGCCTGTTCGCCGGCGGACAGTTCCTCTCCGCCGGCGCTAACCCCGTGACGATCGCATCCTTCGTGGCCGAGGCCAACATCCATGGTCCTGACATCTCGATTGAACGGCCGGCCGGCTTTGAGATCGCGGACGGCGGCGCCGGGAGTTTCGGCAATGTGCTCGTGGGCACCAATACCACCCTATCCTTCACGATACGAAACCTCGGCGAAACGCCCCTGTCCGATCCCTCCAACCTAACCAATCTCTTCAGCATCACAGTCGACGGACCCCACGCCGCGGACTTCACCGTCACCGCCTTCGCGTCATCCCCTATCGCACCCGGAAATAGCAACTCATTCACCGTCACCATCTCCCCCATAACGTCGGGCGCAAAGACCGCCGCCGTCCATATCGCAAACAACGATTCGGGCGAGAACCCCTACGACATCACACTCACCGCCTCAGCACTCGCCTTCGACGCTGACACCGACGGCGACGGCCTCAGCGACGGATCCGAACTCCAACTCGCCGAACTCGGCTTCGACCCCGCCTCCAATCAGGCGTCGCGGGTCTCGGCCCTGTTCGCCAACCTCGGCGGCGCCCTCTCCAACCTCAACGCCGAGGGTTACTTCAGCGGCCAGCAGATCCGCGATAGCCTCGCCCCCTATCCCCTCATCCAGCGCAACGAAACCAACCGCCTCTTCACCCTGACCATCGCCGTCGAGAAATCCTCCAACCTCGTCCACTTCGCCCCCTTCCCCATGTCCGCGCCCCAGATCACCAACATGCCTTCTGGCGAGGTCGAGTTCCGGTTCTTTCTGCCTGACGGCCGCGCCTTCTTCCACCTCAGGCCCCAGTAGTGTCGTCGGGCGTTGGATGTTGTACCGCCACCGCCTCCGGCCCTATCCTCGTCCCCGTATATGAAGCGACCCGCCACCGTGATCGTGCTGGCTGTCCTCGGTTGCGCCATCGCGCCCATTGACGCCGCCGAGACCAAGCCGACCGTCAAGACCCCGCCCGCCTCCTCCGTCCTCTCGACCCTCCGCCGCTCCCACCCCCGCCTGCTGCTCACCGAAACAGATTTCGCGCGCATCAAGAAGGACGTCGCCGCCCACCCCCGACTCAAGGAATGGCATGCCGACCTTCTCCGCTCCGCATCCAAGATGCTCGGCGAAGCCCCGTCGAAATACGAGATCCCCGACGGCCTCCGCCTCCTGGCCACGAGCCGCCGCGTCCTCGACCGCGTCGCCACCCTCGGCCTCGCCTTCCGCCTCACCGGTGACCGAAAATATGCCGAGCGCGCCTGGATCGAACTGGACGCGGCGGCCAAATTCAAGGACTGGAACCCCAAGCACTTCCTCGACGTCGCCGAGATGACCGCCGCCTTCGCCCTGGGCTACGACTGGCTGTTCTCCTACTGGACTCCCGACCGCCGCGCCGCCATCCGCGACGCGATCATCCGCCACGGCCTGACGCCCGCGCTCGATGTCTATTCCGGCAAGACGCGCTCCGGATGGTGGGCCAAGGCCGAGCACAACTGGAATCAGGTGTGCAACGGCGGCATCGCCATAGGCGCCCTCGCCATCGCCGACGAGCAGCCCAAGATCGCCGCCGACATCCTCGCCGCCGGCCTCCAGTCCATCCAGCTCGCCATGGCGCACTTCGCCCCGGACGGAGCGTGGAACGAGGGGCCCGGCTACTGGGGTTACGCCACCATGTACAACGTCGCCTACCTCCGCGCGCTGGACACCGCCCTCGGCTCCGACTTCGGGCTGTCCGACATGCCCGGCTTTTCCGAGGCGGGCACCTTCCCCATCCACATGTCCGGCCCCACGGGCCGCTCTTTCAGCTATGCGGACTCCCACGAGGGCACCATCCGCGCACCCCAGCTCTTCTGGTTGGCCTCCCGCTTCAAACGCCCCGAGTACGCCGCGTTCCAGATCCAGAACGCCCGCCCCGATGCCTTCGACCTCGCATACTATCTGCCCGGTTCCGAGGCCGGCGCCGGCACCGCCCCGCTCGACCGCTACTTCCGCATCACCGAGGTCGCCTCGCTCCGCGGCGCCTGGGGCGACAAGGATGCCACCTGGGTCGCCTTCAAGGCCGGCGACAACAAGGCCAATCACAGCAACCTCGACCTCGGCGTCTTCGTCATGGAGGCCCTCGGCCAGCGCTGGGCCGTCGACATCGGCGCCGACAATTACAACCTCCCCGGCTACTTCGGCAAACAGCGCTGGGATTACTACCGCATGCGCGCCGAAGGACACAACACCCTCGTCATCCGACCCGACGCCACCCCAGACCAAGACCCCAAATCCGAAGCCAAGATCACCGCCTTCCATTCCAAACCCGAGCGCGCCCGCGGCGTCATGGACCTAGCCGACGCCTATCCCGGTCGCGCCAAGGACGTCCGCCGCGGCATCGCCCTGCTCGATCGCAAAACGGTTTTGGTCCAAGACGAGATCCGCGGCGCCGCCCCGGATACGGATATCTGGTGGTTCATGCACACCCCCGCCACGATCCAGATCTCGAAAGACGGACGCGGCGCGCGCCTCTCGCTCAAAGGAAAGGAACTCCAGGCGTATCTCCTGTCGCCCGCCGGGGCCAAGTTCGCCGCCATGGACGCCGTGCCGCTGTCCACGTCTCCCAATCCCGCGAAACAGGCGAACAACAAGGGCATCCGAAAACTCGCCATCCAGACCAAATCTGTCCCCGAATCCCGCGTCGCCGTGTGGCTCGTGCCATCCGACGGCGCAACCCCGCCCAAACCGCCCGCCCTGACGCCCCTCGCCAACTGGAAATAGCGCCATGAGGGAAAGACCCCGCGCCGGAGCTATCGCCACCTCGACCTTCGTCGTCGACGCGAGCCACACGATTGATTTCGGCCCGCCCGTCCCACCCGTTCTGAGCACGCCATCTCTGATCTGGCACCTCGAGCACGCCGCCATCGAGGCGCTGAAGCCATTCCTCGCGCCCGGCGAGATCTCCCTCGGCATCGCCATCGATCTCCAGCACCTCGCCCCCAGCCCCGTCGGCACCTCGGTCACCTGCACCGCCCGCATCGTCCGCGCCGAGGGCACCCGCATCCTCTTCCAACTCGATGCCCGCGACGGAAATGCCCTCATCGCCCGCGGCATCCATCGCCGCGCGATCGCATCCGCCGAAACCTTCGCCAAACGCCTCCGCCAACGTTGATCCCTGCGAAATAACCGGCCCCCAGAGACCACAGTGTGGACAGGGGTGATCGTGGCCCCCTTGACCGACCCTTCTGGTCCTGCTGCAATCGCATCGTGCTGGGTTCCTACCGCCAGGATCACCCCATCACGCGCATCGCCGCAGCGATGCTCGCGACCGCCGCGTTTACCCCCTCGAGTGCCGAGAAACTCCAAGTCCCCACAGATCACCCCATCGGAATATTGAAGGCCTCGTTGCAGGAAGAGTCCGAATGCCCACGAGCGAGCGTTGCCGCCACACCACAAAAACGGGAGTACCTCGGGGCGGCGATCGGCGAAATCGAGTTGCCCCCGGGACGCCGACTTTGCCTGCAGGTCACCGGCATCGCCTGCGCCCGGCTTGCGGGGCTGCACCTCGATCGCCCAACACCCATCACCGAACTCGAGATCGATGGCCTCGGGGCCCCGTCGCCACCGGGCGACAGCGCCCTCCGCGCCACCGTCGCCGCATTTCCCAAGATCGCACGCCTCACCCTGAGGAACTCCGCGATCTCCAACCCCGGCCTCGCGGCCCTCGCCGACCTCCCATGCCTCCGACAACTCTACCTCCACATGCCCGGCCTCGATGACACTGGCCTCGCACACATCGCGCGGCTCCGGGACCTTACCCACTTGAACATCAGCGGCGGCGGCACCGTCACCCCCGACGGCTGGGCTCTTCTCGCCCACATGACAAATCTCGAGGACTTCGCCCTGCATCAGAGAATGCTCCCCATCGGCCTGCCCAGCGCGCTCGCCGCTCTCCCCAGGCTCCGTAGATTTTCCTCCAATGCCCTCGATATCGGCCCCGCACCCCTCGAGGTCCTGGCGAAGTGCCCCGTGCTCGAGGCGCTCAGCCTCCGCGAGACGGGCACCTCCGAGGAGATCAAGCGAATCGGTCGGATCTCCGGTCTCCGGGAACTGTTTCTTGGATGGGTGCGCACCGACGCGGACCTCTCCCCCATCGCACAACTCGCAAAACTCCGCAGCCTCCGGCTTTCGGGCCCGATAGCAGACAAAACACTCCTGACCCTGGGACCGCTGCCAAACCTCGAGACCTTTAGTGTCGACGACGGAGCCTCATTCGGCGGCGGCCCTTCGCCCGAGGCCCGCGCCACCGATCGGTCCCTCGAACACATCGGGCGCATGACCGGCTTGCGCGAGGTCATCGTCTATCACGCGGGTCCCTTCACCGATTCGGGCATATCCTGCATCGCCAGCCTCCCCGGTATCCGATCCCTCATGATGGCCAATGGTCACGGCCTCACCGACGAATCAGCCCGCATCCTCGCCCGCGTACCCACCCTACAATCTATCTGTCTCCGGGGCGAAACTATCACCGACGCCACCCCGCGTGCGCTCGCCGCGCTGCGGGATCTGAAGAGCTTGCGCCTCTTCGTGCCGTACTCCATCTCCGACGCCAGCCTTGCCGCGATCGGTTCGATCACCTCGCTCGAAGACCTGGAAATCTATTCAACGAACATCACTCGGGCCGGCGCATGCCACCTCGCCAAACTTTCGCGCCTCAGGGATCTCGACCTGGGTCGCCTCCAGGACACCGATGGCCCGCCATTGGACCTCGGCCAATGCACAGACCTGGAAAACCTCGAACTGGTCGGCGCCTCCGACGGCGACCTCGCTGCGCTCGCCCATCACCCGACCCTGTCGCATCTTTCGGTGCAAGGGCCCATCTCCGGCCAGGGCCTGCGCCACGTCGGATCGCTGCCCCGCCTCCACAGCCTTTCCATCTCGGGCGAGACGCGCCTCACCGACGCCGACCTCACCGCCCTCACCCGCCTCCGACGGCTCGCCCACCTCAACCTTCAGGGCAATTTCACACCCGCCGGCATCAAGGCTCTATCCCCACTCCAGGGCCTGCTCACCATCAGCGTCGGCCCAAATTCGATAGAGCCCGCCGAACGAGACCAACTGCGCGACCTATTCCCTTGCCTCCAGTACCTGACCGCACCCACCAGCAAGGCGACGGGCCCATGAGGCGAAGTCCCCCGAGGGAATCGACGTAGCCGAGCCGGTCACGGCTTGGCCGGACGCGCCCCACTGTGGGGGCGCCAAACGCTGACGCGTTCGGCTACAGTGGAAATTCTGCATTCCCTGGCGTGCGATCCTGCGCTACGGTCATCGCTTAATGAAATACATCCTCCTACCCGCCCTCCTTGCCGTCCCTGCCGTCCTCTCCGCCCAGCTTTCGCCGCCCACCCTGATGACATCCTGCGGCAAACTCCTCCTCAGCGAGGATTTCTCCAAGGCCGTCGAGCAGGCCCCGCCGGGCAAGGCCGCGCCCGGCAAGACCGCCACCGGCTGGCGCCTCAGGCCCGGCAAGTGGGAATTCGCCGATGGCGCGATGAAGGGCACCGAACTCGCCGAGGACAAGCACGGCGCCGTCGCGCGTTTCCCCTTCCCCTTCAAGGACGCCGTCATCCAATACGAGGTCCGGCTCGATGGCTGCAAGGGCACCACCTTCTCTGTCAATGACGCCAAGGACCACGTCTGCCGCGCCAGCATCGACGCCAAGGGATTCGGTTGCCGCAAGGATGACAACGATCACGAGGGCCCCGACAAGGCCGTCGATTTCGGGCGCGCGGACTTGCCCATCAAGCCCGGGCAGTGGAAGACCGTCATCATCGAAATCCTAGGGGAAGAGATGGTCGCCCAGATCGACAAGAAGGCCGTTTGCGGCAGCGACCCCCTCATAGCCACCGAAAAGGCCAACTTCGGCTTCACGGTCGCAGGGGATGGCGCCTCCTTCCGCAACCTCCGCGTCTGGGAGGCCAAGCCCAACCTCTCCTGGTCCCAGAGCAAGTCGAAACTCCAGAAGAAGAAGTGACCGCTCGCCGTCCGTGGCCGAGCCGGTGACGGATAGGCCCGTGCCTTCGGCCAAACGCTGGCGCGTTCGGCTACATGGATTGGGCCATCACTCGAAACACCGCATCAGTTCGTCGGCGAAGAGCGCGTGCCCGCGATCGTCGGGATGGTTGATGCCATTGCGCAAGAGCGTCACGTAGGGTAGCCCCTCCCTCCATAGATGCTCCCAGCGCGCCGACGCATCGGCCAGCGCCAGCCCGTTCTTCGCCGCGAATTCCCGCAGGGCCAGCACATAGGGCCGCCTCTCCGGCTCGCGCAACGACGCGAAACCCATCATCGAGGGCATCGTGAAATGCGGCGTGATCAGGATCAGTTCGGCGCCGAGCGCGCGCACCCGCGACAGTATCTCGCCATACACCCGATCCACATCGGCCGCCGACAGCCCCGCGTCGTTGACAAACTCCAGCGTCACGAGATCCGGTTTCTCGGCCGCGACCTTCGCCCAATCGCATTCGCCCGGCTTCGCGCGCGGAAATTTCTCCGGCCATAACCACTGCCGCGAGTTCGATCCGCCCACCGCCACCACGCCCACGGTGATTTTCGCGGCGGGGAACTTCTCCCGCAACCGTCGCTCGAATACCGCCGCATACCGCATCTCCGGCGAACTGGCGTCCCCGCCCACGGTCACGCTATCCCCCCAGCACACGATCTTGAGCGAGCCACCCGATCGCAGAGTGTCCATCGCCCGCGGCACGCGCCCCGGGGTGCTCCCCGTCTTCGCCCGCGCCGCCCCCTCCAGGACCGGGAACGGTTCGGCCCCACGCCCATCGGAATGATAATCCACAAAGACGTTGGCCACGCGGGTCTCCCCAGGCCCGAGCCGCGGTGGCTGTGGCACCGTCAGGTGATCCTCGCCCCGCCGCACGACTTCACGCCCATCGGCCGTCCGCACCCGCGAGTCCAGGCGCCGCAACGAATACGCGTAATCGATCGACACGGCATCCCGCGTCGTCACGCTCGACCCAGGCGCAAGGCCAACGGACCCCCATGCCGGATCAAGCAACCAGTCTTTCCCCTTCTCCAACACCCGCCCGCCATGCCGCACCACCACGCTCGATGCGACCACGGCACCCGGCGCAGGAGTTCCGCTCCCCGGGGCAAGGGTCTGCAGTTGCCTCAGCTTCGTCCCGGCCGACCATGACTTCGGCGCCTCGGACGAGAGCCTTGCCTCTTCCCCCTTGACCTCGACGATCTTCGCGGGGGCGATGTCCGCCAACGACGCCCCCGCCACGCGGTTGATCTCGTCGATCGGGTTCGTCGCCGCGCAGGCCCGGGGACCTCCGAAAGCCACGCTGGCCCACGTCAGGACCGCGACCACTCGCGCGCCGAGAAAAAGGACATGCCCTGGATCCATTCCCGATGCTGCTCCGTCGCGATGCCACGCGCAAGCCGTCGCTGGGCCGCCACATTTTTCCCTAGGTTTGCCAGACGTGCGGGCTATCCTAGACCCCGAGACCCGTCCGGATGAAACACCGCACCCTCTCCGCGCTCCTCGCACTCGCCTCCGTCGCGCTCGCCACCCCCGGGGCCACGGCCGCCGACGAAGGCTTCCGCATCGAGGGCGACGCGAGCCTCTATGCCACGCCTCCCGACCCCGCGCTGGACCTCACGGACGAGGTCACGCTCGAGGCCTGGGTCCGCGCCGAACCCATGGGCAAGGGCGGCGGACGCATCCTCGACAAGTCCGAGCCCGGCACCCAACTCGGGTACATGCTCGATACCTTCCCGGGCAATTCCCTCCGCTTTCTGAACGCCAAGGGCATGTGCCGATACGACGCGAGACTGGCACCCGACCGCTGGATGCACGTCGCCGGAACCTACAGCGCCACGCGCAAGATCATGAGGCTATACATCGATGGGAAATTGGTGGCCTCCCTCGATGATGGCGGTTTCCCCGCCATGACCCCCAGCAAGGTCCCGCTCTGCATCGGGGCCGATCCCGATGGCGGAAACCGCTTTCGCGGGAGCATCCTCCGCGCCGCCGTGTATCGCAGGGCGCTGGACCCCGACGAGGTGGCGGCACGCGCCGCTTCCACATCACCCTCCCCCCTCGAGGGCACCATCGCCGAATGGGCCTTCGAGCCACGGTCCCGCGACACGATCAAACCGCTGGCCGGAAAGATCCCGCTCCGCATCGCCGGTCCCATCACGGTGGCCCCCTACGCGGGCGAATTCATCGGCGAGGCCGCACCCCCGGAACAACCCCTCTCGCTCTGGTATCGGCGGCCCGCCGACAAATGGTCCGAGGCCCTTCCCATCGGCAACGGGCGCCTCGGCGCCATGGTCTTCGGCGGCATCGAAACAGAACGCCTGCAGTTTAACGACGACACCATCTGGACCGGCCAACCCCACGAGTACCACCACGAGGGCGCCGCCAGCTTCCTCCCGGAGCTGCGGCGCCTGCTCGCCGAGGGAAAACAGAAGGAGGCCGAGACCCTCGCCATGGACAAGTTCATGAGCATCCCGATCGGCCAGCGCACCTACCAGCCCTTCGGCGATCTCCTCATCACCCTGCCCCCGCATGCGCGGGTCGCCGATTACCGCCGCGAGCTCGATCTGGATGCCGCCGTCGCGCGGGTGCGATATCGCGCCGGGAACGCCACCATCACGAGAGAGGCCTTCGCCAGCCACCCCGATCAGATCATCGTCTGGCGCATCTCGGCCGACCGTCCCGGCGCCATCTCCTTCGCGGCCCGCTTGCAGAGCCCCCACCGCTCCGCGCGCGCCCGCGCAAGCGCCGCAGACGAGATCGCCCTCGCCGGCGAGGTTGCTCCCGGAGGCGTTCGCTTCGAGGCGCGGCTCAAGGCCATCGCCGTGGGTGGCAAGGTCGCCGCGGATGATGCCGGCATTCGCGTCGACGGCGCAAACGAGGCCACCCTGCTGCTCGCGGGCGCCTCGAGTTTCAAGAGCTTCCGCGACATCAGCGGCGACCCCGCGGCCCTGTGCGAGGCCACGATGCGCGCCGCCTCGTCCAAGCCCTACGCCGACCTCGTCGCCGCCCACCAGACGGACCACCGCGCGCTATTCCGCCGCGTCGCGCTTGATCTCGGTGCCTCGCCGGCGGCGCTCGCCCCCACCGATGAGCGCATCAGGGCGGTCGCCTCGCGGCCCGACCCGCAGCTCGCCACCCTGTTCTGCCAGTATGGCCGATACCTCCTCATCGCCAGCTCAAGGCCCGGGACCCAGCCCGCGAACCTGCAGGGCATCTGGAACGACCTCATGCGGCCACCCTGGGACAGCAAGTGGACCGTCAACATCAACACCCAGATGAACTACTGGCCCGCGGAGGTCGGAAACCTTCCCGAATGCCACGGTCCACTGTTCGACCTCATCGAGGATTGCGTCATCACCGGGCGCAAGACCGCCAAAGCGCACTACGGTTGTGACGGCTGGGTCCTTCACCACAACGCTGACCTCTGGCGCGGCACCGCCCCGATCAACCATTCGAACCACGGCATCTGGCCCACCGGCGGCGCGTGGCTCTGCCATCACATGTGGGAGCATTACCTCTTCACGGGTGACAAAGACTTCCTCCGGAGGCGCGCCTACCCCGCCATGCGCGAGGCCGCGCTCTTCTTCACCCAGTACCTCGTCGAGGATCCCGCGACCGGACATCTGATCAGCGGGCCCTCCAACTCTCCGGAGCAGGGCGGCCTCGTCATGGGACCCACCATGGACCACCAGATCATCCGCAGCCTCTTCGGCCACACCATCGAGGCCGCGGGGATCCTCAACATCGACCGGGCATTCGCCGCCTCGCTCGCCGCGATGCGCGGGCGGATTGCCCCGAACAGGATCGGCCAGCACGGCCAGCTCCAGGAATGGATGCAGGACATCGACGACCCGAAAAACACCCACCGCCATGTCTCGCACCTGTGGGGCCTGCACCCCGGCTGGGACATCACCATCCGCAGCACGCCGGAGCTCGCCGCCGCGGCCAGGCAATCGCTCCTCTTCCGGGGCGACGGCGGCACGGGCTGGAGCAAGGCGTGGAAGATCAATTTCTGGGCCCGCCTCCTCGACGGCGACCACGCCCACAAGATGCTCATCGAGGCCCTCGCCGGAAACACCTACCCCAACCTCTTCGACGCCCACCCCCCTTTCCAGATCGATGGCAACTTCGGCGGCGCCGCCGGCATCATGGAGATGCTGCTCCAATCCCACGCGGGCGAGATCGAGATCTTGCCCGCACTGCCCGCGGCATGGCCCGCGGGTTCGGTCTCCGGCCTCCGCGCGCGGGGCGCCTTCGAGGTCGATCTCGCCTGGAAGGACGGGCGGCTGGCCTCGGCCACGCTCCGCTCACTGCTCGGCAATCGCTGCACGATCCGATACGGGCAGCGCCTGCTGCCGCTCCAGACAGAACCCGGCGAAGTCGTTCGCCTCAACGCCGACCTCGCCAAAACCCCATCGGACCCGGGACGCACCGGCCCCTGATGCGCCCATCCGAGCGAAGGGATCACCCATGAGCCACGACCCCGATCCCACAACGATCGCCCAGGCGCGTTCCTCGCCCCCCCTCCTCGGGCGACTGTCCCTCATGATGTTCCTCCAGTACTTCGTGCAGGGCTGCTACCTGCCCATCGCGGCGCTGTACGTCGAGAGCACCCTCGGCTTTGCCCCGCGGCAGGTCGGGATCTTCGTCGCCGCCCTCGCCATCGGCCCCATCCTAGCGCCGTTCATCCTCGGCCAGATCGTGGACCGCGCCATCGCCACGGAACGCGTCATGGCTTTCTGCCACGGCCTCGGCGGCGCCCTCATGCTCGTGCTGTACTTCCAGACGACGGCGTGGCCCGTCATCGCCCTGGGCACCGCCTACTCCATCCTCTACGTGCCCACGATGATGCTCTCCAACTCCCTGGCATTCCGGCACCTGAGGAACAGCGACATGGAGTTCCCGTGGATCCGGCTCTTCGGGACCCTCGGCTTCATCGTGCCCGCGTTCATCATCGAGTCCTGGTGGCTGCGCGGCCTCGGGGGACCCGAGCTCGCCCGCGCCCGCGGCATCGCCTTCGCCCTCTCGGGCATCTTTGGCCTGATCATGTCCGCCTACTGCCTCACGCTGCCGCACACCCCGCCCGTCCGCGACGAGCGCCACAAGTACGCCCCCGGCGTCGTCATGGCCATGCTGCGCGAGCGCGCCTTCCTCGTCATCGTCGCCGTCACCTTCTTCATCTGCATCGCCCACCAGTTCTTTTTCGTCTTCAACAGCCCCTTCCTGCGCGACATCCTCGACACCGGCGGCTGGGGCGCGGCCGAGCAGCGCATCAGTTCCATCGGCCAGTGGTGCGAGCTCGGCGTCATGGCGATCCTCGGCCTCCTGCTGAAACGCCTCGGCTTCAAGCGCACCCTCCTGATAGGCGCGTCAGCCTATATGCTACGCTGCCTCCTGTTCTCGCTGGTCTTCGCGATCGACGCCCCCTTCGCCGCAAGGCTCGCCATCGCAGCGGCAGGCCAGGCCCTGCACGGCTTCTGCTTCGGCTGCTTCCTCGCCGTCGGCTACATGTACGTCGACCGCATCTCTCCCCCCGATGTCCGCGGCAGCATGCAGAACATCTACGGCGTCTTCTTCATCAGCCTCGGCTTCTTCTTCGGGGGCCTCGTCGGCGGCGAGG
The DNA here is from genome assembly GCA_020847615.1 of Verrucomicrobiia bacterium. Taxonomy (GTDB): domain Bacteria; phylum Verrucomicrobiota; class Verrucomicrobiia; order JADLBR01; family JADLBR01; genus JADLBR01. The sequence continues at coordinate 2,297 of JADLBR010000392.1, read as the reverse complement.
TCGGCGACTGGTTCACCACGGTCGCCGATGGCCACAAGCTGAGGAACTGGCCGGGCATCTGGCTCACCTCCGCCGCTCTCTGCGCCGCCTGCGTCGCCGCCCTCGCCGCGTTCTTTCCCGAATGCCAGGGGGACCGACCGCGCGCGGAAGGCCGCGATCCCGCACGCCATTGACCCCGCAGGCCCCTCGGCCCTATAAGGCCCCATCCATGTCGTCGGCCCATCCTTCTTCACCCAACCCAGCCTTCACCGGCGCCGTGGAGTTCTCCGCGTCCTTCGCGCCCAGGCGCGGCATCCGCCACGTGCTCTTCGACTGGGACGGCACGCTCTCCCTGATCCGCGCGGGATGGGCGGAGGTCATGACCCCGATGTTCGCGGAGATGATGCCGCCGATCCCCAACGAGTCGGACGACGACCGCCGGCGCATCGCGTTCGAGGACATCATGCGCCTCAACGGCAAGCAGACCATCTATCAGATGATCCAGTTGGCCGAGCGGGTGCGCGAGCGCGGCGGTGATCCGCGCGAGCCTCTCTGGTACAAGCACGAATACCTCCGCCGCCTCGACGACCGCATCCGGCACCGGATCGACGCCCTGGAGTCCGGAGCCACCGAGGCCGACGCCCAGCTGGTCCACGGGGCACGCGCGCTCCTCGAGAACCTCGTCGGGCGGGGCCTCACCCTGCACCTCGCCAGTGGAACCGACGAGCCCTTCGTCCGCCGCGAGGCGGACCTGCTCGATGTCGCCCGATACTTCGAGGGGCGGATCCACGGCGCCATGGACGATTACAAGAAGTTCTCCAAGAAGATGGTGATCGACCGCATCCTCGCATCGAATCGCATCGATGGCGACACGCTGCTGGCATTCGGCGATGGCTACGTCGAGATCGAGAACACCGTCGCGGTCGGTGGGCTCGCGGTCGCGGTGGCCAGCGACGAGGAACACAACGGCTCGGGCCTCATAGACGCGTGGAAACGCGAGCGCCTGCTGGGCGTCGGCGCACATGTCGTGATCCCCGACTATCGGGATTCGGGCGCCCTGCTGGAAAGGGTTCTTGCGAGGTGACCACGCCACCGGATCCGATGCACCCCCTCGACCTCAAGAGACTCCGCGTCCGCCCTCTCGCGGAGCGCAAGAGCCTGACCTCCGCCAATGATATCCTCATCGATCCGGACGCCCGGCCCACAACCCTCTCGCCGGCCGCCTCGGACGCCGCCCGCGAGTGCGTCCGGCGCATCCGCGAGGCCCGCGGCCGCGGGGCGGCCGTCATCCTGATCTACGGCGCGCACCTGTTGCGCAACGGGGCCGCGGCGATTTTGGGCCGACTGATGGATCGCGGCTGGCTCACGCACGTCGCGACGAATGGCGCCGGCGCCATCCACGACTGGGAGTACGCGTGGCTTGGCCGATCCACCGAGAGCGTCCGGGAGAATGTCGCGACCGGCAGCTTCGGGACGTGGGACGAGACGGGGCGCAACATCCACCTCGCGCTGATGGCCGGCGCGCTCGATGGCCTCGGTTTCGGACAATCGATGGGCCGATTCATCGCGGAGGATGGCGCGTCCCTCCCCGGACCCGATGATCTCGCCCTCGCCATCAGCAGCGATCCCGGCCATCCCCTCGCGCCCGCGCGCGCCGAACTCCTTCGGGCCATGCGGGAACACGGCATTGGGGGAGGCGCGCTGCGGGTCGAACACCGTTGGAAACACGCCTCGATCATCGCCCGGGCGTGGCAGCGCGGCATCCCGGCCACCGTGCACCCGGGCATCGGTTACGACATCATCGCGTGCCACCCCATCTTCAGCGGCGCCGCCATCGGGCGTGCGGGCGAACTGGACTTCCGTCTCTTCGCCGGTTCGGTGGATCGCCTCGACGGCGGCGTGGTCCTCTCGATCGGCTCGGCGATCATGGGCCCGCAGGTGTTCGAGAAATCCCTCTCGTGCGCGAATAACCTCCGCCTCCAAGCGGGCCGCGCCGCGGTCGCCGACCACGCGATCTTCGTGGTGGATCTCCAAGATGGGGGCGACTGGGACTGGACCGGTGGCGAACCCCCGAAATCCAGCCCCGCCTATTACCTCCGGTTCTGCAAGAGCTACTCCCGCATGGGCGGCGCGATGCGCTATGTCCAGTGTGATAACGCCGCGTTCGCGCACAGCTTGCTGCGGATGCTGGAGGACTGACCCCACCTCTGGGCTTGGCACGGGCACCGGCAGGGACGCATTCTCTTCTCCATGAACCGCCCCCTCCCGCGCAGGCTTCGCCCGTCGAACCCCCAATCTCGCGAGTCACTGACCCGCCG
>JADLBR010000391.1 GCA_020847615.1 Verrucomicrobiia bacterium | reverse complement strand
GTGCTGCCTTCAGGCAGTCCGGACCCACCGGGAGTTTCCACATGAAGATGCGGCGCGTTCTGGAATCGGGTCAGCCCCGCCGCGCGAGGCACGCGTCGAGCTTACTCCTGCAACGTCAGGGTCACCTGCCTGACATCGATCGCGCCTTTGCCCGGGATATCTAGGGCGCGCAACGTCAGGTCACCGCGTCCCTTCTTCAATTCGATCACTCCGAGATTCAGGGGCTTGAACTCTTTCACGTACGACTCCGTGCCCCTCGGGCTCCGGTCGTGCTCCATGCCGCGGAGGGGCGGGTCGTGCGCCTCGGTCACCTTCTTCTGAACGCGCGCTCCCCCGAGGCCCAGTTCGATGCTGCAGCCCGTGTTCTGGGCCGCACAGGTGTAGAGCACCGTGGCCTCGTAGCGCCCGTCCCTGGCCACATCGACATCCCAGGTGATCCTATCCTCCACGCTGGACCAGTTTTCAAAGAATGAGCAGTTCGGAGCCTTGGCGCTTCGGCGCACGTTGCCGTGGGGCACGCCATCGCGCGCGGGCAGGTGCGTGACCGGAAACTCCCGATAGCCCACGGGGAAGGCGCGCCCCTCCTTCTGGAGTTTGGGCAGCATCTCGGCGCCCCACGCAGATGCGGCCTGCCGCAGGCGCCCGGCGATATCCGGCATGCGTCCGGCCACGTCGATGCGCTGGCCCGGGTCTTCGGCCATGTCGTACAGCTTCCCCTGCGCGTCCAGCCGATAGCGCTGGGTGCGCGCGCTGACCTTGCCGCCCCAGTGACTGAATATCGTGCGGTCCGGCCAGTCCTTGCCCCCGCCCACCAGCAGCGGCAGCAACGACATCCCGTCCAGTCGCTTTCCCCCGGCGAGCCCGATCCCGGACGCGTCCGCCAGCGTGGGCAGCAGGTCGATCGCCCCGGCGATCTGGGGGACCTTCGTGCCCGGCTTGATCCGCGCGGGCCACCGCACCAGACACGGGACCCGCACGCCGCCCTCGTCGGTCGAACCCTTCCGCCCCTTCATGTCGCCATTCCAGCGGGCGCCATTCGGGCCATTGTCGCTGAAGTAGACCACGATCGTGTTCTCCGCCACCTTCAGCGCGTCGAGTCGCCCCAATAGCCTCCCCACGTTCCAGTCGATATTCTCACACATCGCCAGCGCGGCGCGCAGGTGCGCCAGGTTCTCCTTCGTGGGCTCGCGGTCCCTCATCTCCGGTTCAAAATCCTTGAACTTGTCGAAGAACCGGTCCGGGACCTGCATCGGGGAATGGGGACTATTGTACGGCAGGTAGCAGAAGAAGGGCCTTTCCCTGTTCTTTTCGATGAATGCGATCGCGTGGTCCGTCAGGTCATCGATGATGTATCCCTTGCCGCGAACGATCTCCCCGTTGTGCTCGAGCGGCGGGTCAAAGTAATCGCCCCAGTGCCCCGAGCAGAACCCGTAATACTCATCAAAACCCCGGCCATTCGGGTGATAGGGATACTGCATGCCGTTGTGCCACTTGCCGAACGCCCCGGTGGCGTAGCCCGCGGCCTTGAAGACATCGCCGATCGTGCGCTCGTCCAGGTCCAGCCGCTCGCCGCCCTCCGAGGTGCTGTACACCCCGCCCCTCGGATGATAGCGCCCCGTCAGGAACTCGGCGCGGGTGGGCGAGCAGACCGGACAGACAAAGAAACGATCGAAGATTGCCCCGTCCCTCGCCAGGGAATCGATGTTTGGCGTGCTCAGGTTCGTGTTGCCATGGACGCTCAGGTCCCCCCAGCCCTGGTCATCGGCCAAGATCACCACAATGTTCACCCGCCCGCCCGCGGGGGCGCCCGCGCCAGCCTGAGGCCAACCCGCCGCAAAAGAACACACGATCCCAACGATCAGGAGACATCGCATCCGCAGAGCATGGGCGGATCCCTCGGCGGACGCAAGGTGGGGCACCACCGGGGCTTAAAATTTAGCCGAAGCCGTGAGGCTCTGGCGCCCAAACGCTTACGCGTTCGGCTGCGGGACGCGATGCGGCGACTTTCGAGTCAGCCACGCCGCCGGCGCGGGGACGAGCCGAGATCATCCGTGGGGAAACTCCGCATCGATCGGAGGGGCCATGTGGACTGCCGGGCGGCCCGACCGCCACCATGAAGTGAGGTTTTAGGAGGCCTGGCACCCCACCACCACCATCTGGTGGATTGCGAAACCGGGGCAACGAAACCGGAGTTCGCCCCCCTCGAATTCCCAGCCCTTGATATCCATGCCGCCCGGTTGCGCGACCACGGCAGACGGGCGCGACGCGAGCCTCAGGGAGATCCGGCATTCCGGCGCCTCCGGGATCTCCGCGATCTTCCAGTGCACGTGCTTGCCGGGGAACTTCTCCCTCTTCCCCTCTGCCCGGTTGACAAGATGCAGGATCGATTGCCCCTCCCGGCGGCGCAGGACCATCTCGACGCCAGGCGGCGCATCCGTCGTGAAGGGTCGAGTCGCGCTCGGCGCGATGAGACCCAACAGCCAAGCACGGAATGGCTCCAGGCCCGGCGAAGGCTCGCCCTTCGGGTCCGGCAAACTCAGGACCGGGGCCGCGATCCCAACGACCGTACCCCCTCCGACCACCCGGCGCGTCACCAGCGCCAACGAATCGGCGCCGGCCTGGGCAGCCATGAGCGTCGTCGCGCCCATATCCTTCCTCGGCGCCGCCCGCCAGAGTGGGATGCCCATGGGAAGGTCCCCCCCTTCGGCCTTGGCCACCCAAAGAGAGCCCGCCGGCATCGCCTCGGCCGGCGTCACGCCGGCCAGTTCGGCCAGTCCTGCGATGCGCAGGCCCCCGCCGGTCAGCACCAGCGTGCCCCCCTTCTCCACAAATTTGCCCAGCGCCCCCACCTCGTCCGCCTTGGCGGCGACCAGATCCTCCACGATCAACACGCCGCTTCCGATCGCCCCGCGCAGCAGGCGCTCGCGCGAGATCAGCTCGTAATCCGCGTGCGCCCGCACCAGCGCCTCGGACGCCCCGCGCAGCGTCATCGAGACCGCCGATCCGTTGGGAAAGCAGGAGGCGGAATTCCGCGTCGCGGCATAGTGGTGCGTCGAGGTGTGCAGCACCGAGACCGCGGGCACCCGCCGCGTGCCGAGGCACCATGGCTGCCGCGCCCGGAGGAAAGGGGCCACCACCCTCCCAAAGAATTCGTGCCGCTCCGCCACCAACCCGCTCTCTGGCGTCGGGTTGTCCCACAGGTGATAGCGTCCCCCGTTCGCCACGATGATCGCCATCTCCTGCTCGATCTGGCCCGCGGGTTTCGGGAGCGTTCCCGACTCGCCGACGTAATGCCCCGTTGTCATCAGGTCGAACGGTCTCGGCTGCGAGTCGTACCAATGCGCCTCGGCCGAAAGCCGATCCACCGAGTTACCCGTGTCGCCCGTGAGATGATCCACGAACTCGGGCGGTTCCTCGGCCATGTGCAGGCCGTAGGCCCAATTGAAGGTGACCCGGCACTTCGGATCCCGCCGCCGGATGCGCGCGAAGGTCTCCCTGACCACCTCGCGATAGATCTGGCGATGCATCTCCTTGAATTCGTCCCAGCCCTTGTCCCCGGGGCCCTTCGGGGCATCCAGCCCCGTTTCGCGCCGGAAGCGCTCGCGGCACCTCGCGCAATAACAGGTGGCGACCGTGAAACAGGAGCCGTCGAACCAGAACGCATCCGGCCCGTACCGCTCCATCTCCTCCTCGATCATCGGCCACAGGTACCCCTCCGCGACGCCCGTGTGATAACAGAGCGCATTCTCCCGGAGTCTTCCACCGGCGTCCACGCGATTCCACTCGGGGCGCTCCCTCATGATCACGCCATCCCGGCCGAAATTGTAGTAGATCGACCACGCGTACCCCCGACGCCGCGCGATCTCGCGCCACACCGCCAGGACATCGCGCGCGAGCCTCGGTGGCGCGTGGCCCACCATGGTCGGGTACGTCGTCCAGCCGGGGTTTCCCTTCGCGTGGATCTGAATCACGTCCGGCTTCGAAAGCGCGATCAGGCGATCGGTCTCCGCCGGATCCGCACCGGCCCCCACGGCCTGCTTGTCCGTGGTGTGGTGATCCAGGTGCAACAGGTAGAAGGCGCGGTCATACCACCCGTCGCCGGGGCGGCTTTCCGCCCCATCGGATCGATCCCCGAAAAGAGTCGCCGCGCCGCCGGCGACGGCCAACCCCACGAACTCCCGCCGCCCCATCGGGATGGTGTGTCGCATCATGTCATTGTCCCTGCGCGGCACCCGTGTCAGCGCCGGCGGACAAACTTCTGCGCCCGCTTGCCGATGATATCGCCGGCATAGATGTTGCCCTTCGAATCGATCGCCATGGCGTGGACCCAATTCAGTTCGCCGGGCCGCTCCTTCCCATCCTCGCCCTTGGGGACGGTCCACAGCTGCAGCAATTTGCCCGTCGTGTCGAACTTCATGAAAACCTGATCCTTCGGCGGGCAGCCGAGCGGCGCCGTCGGATAGGCGGGATCGGTGCGCCATGGCATCGGGGACGAGCCGCAGACCCAGATCTCGTCCGTGGCAGTGACCCAGAGACCCCACGGCACCAGGATGTCGCGCCACGAATCCAGCAGTTCGCCGCCCTGGCTATAGACCTGTACCCGAACGTTGTTGCGGTCGGCGACGTACAGTCGCCCGCGCGAATCCATGGCGATGGCGTGGGGGATCGAGAATTGTTTCTCCCCGGTCCCCAGCGATCCCCATGATCTCACGAACTTCCCGTCCTTGTCGAAATGCACCACGCGGGCGTTGCCGTAGCCATCGGACACGAAGATGCTGCCATCGGGCGCCAGGAGCATGTCCGTCGGCTTGTTCAGGCGCCTGTCGTCCTCGCCCTTCTCCCCGGGTGTCCCCAGCGTCATGAGCAGCTGTCCTTCGGGCGTGAACTTCCGCACCACGTGGAGGCGCAGGTCGGCCGCCCAGACGTTTCCCTCCCGGTCGATCTTGATGTGGTGCGGCCCGGGCAGCATCCCCTCGCCCCACGCGCGCACGAACTTGCCCTCGGCCGTGAAGACCTGCACCGGGGGGTTCGTGCGCGTGAACAGCCACACCTGATCGCGGGCGTCCACCGCGATGCCCGGCATCGCCCCCCATGGCATGCCCTCCGGCCGCTCCGGCCACGACGGATCCACCTCGTACCATGGCGACAGGTTCACACGCGGGTAGACCGGCCCAGCGTCGGGATTCGCGGACGGTTCCTGCTTCGCCGTACGCGCCGGCAATGACCCAAAACACAGCATCGCAACGAACGCGATCGCCACCAGCCACAGCCTGCGGAACAGGTCCCAGCGCATGATACCTCCTCGCCGGCGGGAAAGACGACCGCCGGTCCAAGAGCATGATGGCGGATCGTCCCCCGTCCACCATGACAAAATGGCCCCCCGCCGCGGAGATCCCCGGGCTATCGCGCGTTCACGTGCACGACCCTGGCGGGCGGGAATCCGTTGAACCACGTGGCCGAGGCATTGCTGTACGCGCCGATGTTCTCCGAATAGACGAGATCCCCGATCGCCAGGTCCGGCAACTCTTCCGCCCGCGAGATCACGTCCAGGCCATCGCACGTCTGCCCGAAAACCGCGCTGATCTCAGTGCCCCCGCGCTTGAAGGCCCTGACCGGGTACTGGCAGTGGTCGAAGATCGTGCCGCTATAGGTGTGATACACGCTATCGTCGATATAGTAGCACGTCTTCCCATCGCGGACCGCCTTGCCGATGACACGGGCCACCGACTTCGCGGCCGTGGCCACGAGGAAACGCCCCGGCTCCGCGATGATCTCGATGCTGGGCGGGAACAGGCGACCGATCTCGGCGTTGATCTTCTTCGCGAGCGCCGAGAACGGCTTGACGTGACGATTGTACGGCGCCGGGAACCCACCGCCGATATCCAAGATCTTGAGCTCGTGGCCACGGCTCCGCGATTCCCGCATCACGGCCGCGGCCATGTTCAGCGCCTGCACGAAATTCTCGAAGTTGGTGCACTGGCTGCCCACGTGGAAGCTCAGGCCCTCCACCACCAGCCCCGCCCGGAACGCCGCCGCCACCAGATCGACCGCCTCCCCGGCGTCGCAACCGAATTTCGACGACAGTTCCACCATCGAGCCGGTGTTGGGCACCCGCAGGCGCAGCACCAGGCCCGCGCGCGGCGCGTAGCGCCTGATCTTCGCGAGCTCGTTCGCGTTGTCGAACGTGACCAGCGGCTTGTACCTGTCGAGCGCCTCGAGCGTCTCCCTGGGTTTCGTGGGATTCGCATAGATGATCTTGTCCCAGATGAAATCCTGCCGGGCCCTGGCCGCCATGCCCCTGATGTTCTCGTACACGAGCATGAATTCCGGCAGCGACGCCACGTCAAAACTCGCGCCGGCGCGATACAGGGTCCGCACGATCTCGGGCGCGGGGTTGGCCTTCACGGCATAGTATGCCTGCACCTTGGGCAGGTGCCTGCGGAATTCGGCGTAATTGCGCCGGATGACATCGTGGTCGATCACCACCACGGGGGTGCCGTGCCTCTTGGCGATCGACCGGAGTTGCTGCCGGGTCATCGGGTCTCCGCATCGGGGGCGCCGGTCCAACCGTCCGCCCCCACAACCTCAGTCCAGGACCGGCTCCGAGCCGTCGAGCATCCTGACCTCGTTGTGCTTGAAGTACTCCTTGGTCAGGGCCTTGACCATCTTCGCTCGCTGGTCGTACAGGCGCCTCAGCCTGCGCGGCCTGTGGCGGGCCAAGGCGTAGTGCGTCAAGAGTGGCATCGCGATCGTCGTATCCGTGTAGCAGACCACCGCGTCCGGCAGGCGATCCGGGTCCACCTTGCCCCAGCTCACCGCCTCGCTCGGCGTCGCGCCCGATAGCCCGCCCGTGTCGGGGCGCGCGTCGGTGACCTGAAGGAAGTAGTCCTGCCCGTATTCTTTGATGCGGAGCACCTCCTGGATCTGCGGTTCGGTCTGGAGCATGAAATTCTTCGGGCTGCCGCCGCCCCACAGGACCACGGCGCTCTTGCCCCCCGCCCGCTTTGCCGCCAGCACGTACGCCGTGGTCTCGTTGACATCGATCGACGGATTGACGCGGAGCCTGTTGCCGCGCAGTTCCACGCCCGCCACGTTCATGCCGATCGTCGAGTCCCCCGGCGAGGACGTGTAGCAGGGCACGCCCGCCCTGTACGCCGCCGCCAGCACCGACACGTCCTTCAGCCCCGCCTTGCGCTCCCACTCGGCGCAGTATCGCCCCAGCAGATAGTGCAGTTCCGCGGTCCCCATCTCCTTCTGAAATTCCGGACGAACCAGTATGCTCCTCAAAATCTCGTCGGTCGCCATGAGACAATCGCTGTACCCGAGCAGCACGTCGTAGACGCGGACGATGTCATTCTCCCGAAGTTCGGTGTCGTCCATCTTGAAACTGCCCACGCGGACGGGGTAGTTCAGCGCGAAATGCATGTCGTGGTACAGGATCGCCCCCGTGGAGACGATCCAGTCGACGAACCCGGCCTTGATCAGGGGCACGATGCACGAGCAACCCAGGCCGGCGGGGGTCAGGGCGCCCGACAGGCTCATGCCCACCGTCACTTCCGGATTCAGCATCCGGTTCACGAAGAGCTGGCACCCTTCCTTCAGGCGCGCGGAATTGTACGCCAGAAACGCCCCGTCGATGATCTCCGGCAATTTCTCCTTGCCCGTGATGCCCTTGGGCAGGATGCGCGTCCCGGACATGTATTTCGCCCGGTTTGGGCACTTCTTCTTTCTCAGCCAGTCTGGCATCTCGCTGAGATCTTCCCGATACCGCGACTGTCGTTTTGTCTTCGCTGCTCTCTTGGCCATGGCTCTCCCGTGTTTGGCGCGAAGATTACGGCCACCGGGCGGAATGCCAACCATTTTGATGCTCGGGCCCACCCGAATCCGTTCCCTGCGGATCCCTCCCCAAGGCGGGCATGGACAATCCGCCTCCGCCCGGCCTATGCTCGCGCCGCCATGCAAAGACCGAAGCCATCCCACGACCCCACGCCGGCCGAACTCGGCTTCGCCATGCCCGCCGAGTGGGACAAGCATGAGGCCACGTGGCTCGGTTGGCCACACAACGAGACCGACTGGCCGGGGAAACTGGACGCCATCCGCTGGGTGTACGGCGAGATGGTCCGCAAGATCGCGCCGGGCGAATTCGTCCGCATCCTGGTGAAGAGTCGGTCCGAGGCCCGCGTGGCCAGCGCATACCTGCGCCGCGCCGGGGCCGACCCGCATGCCGTGGAGTTCGTCGTCCACCCCACCAACCGCGGCTGGACACGCGATTCGGGGCCCATCTTCGTCCGGCGCCGCCGACCCCGCCCCGAGACCGCGATCGTCCATTGCCATTTCAACGCCTGGGCAAAGTACACCGACTGGCAGAAGGACCGGCGCGTCCCCGAGACCGCCGCGCGCATCCTCAAAAAGCGCCTATTTCGTGCCACCTTTGGCGGCAAGGACTTTGTGGTAGAGGGCGGCGGCATCGAGGTCAACGGGCGGGGCACGCTCCTGACCACCGAGGAATGCTACCTCGATCCGAGGGTGCAGGTGCGCAATCCCGGCCTCGGGCGCGACGACTACGAGGCCGCCTTCTGGGCATACTTCGGCGCCAGCAACGTCCTCTGGCTTGCCGCCGGCCCCGCTGGTGACGACACCCACGGCCACATCGATGACATCTGCCGCTTCGCGAATCCCACAACACTTGTCCTGGTCCGCGAAACGAACCGCCGCGACGTCAATTATCGTCCGCTGGCTGAAAACTGGGAACGCGTCCAAGACCTGCGTCTTGAGGACGGCTCACGGCCCGTGATCGTGCCGCTGCCCATGCCGGCCCCCCTCTACTTCGACGGCGTGAGGCTCCCGGCCAGCTACGCCAATTTCTACATCGCCAACGCCGCCGTCCTGGTGCCCACCTTCAACGACCCGAACGACAGGGTCGCCCTCGGCATCCTCGCCGATGTGTTTCCGGGCCGGACCGTCGTCGGCATCCACGCCGTGGACCTCGTCCTCGGTTTCGGTTCCCTCCATTGCCTCACCCAGCAGCAGCCGGCCTAGCCTGCGTATTTCACGCGCATGCGCAAAATATGCAGGCTCAAAGGAAAACCGCGCTCTGAAATACGGGTCCCCGATCGGTATTCGGCACTGGAACCGCGACCGACACTTTGTGATTTCGAAAAATGGTGTTCGGAGGCGCCCGTCTGCATCTTAACCTGTTGCTATTGCGCGGTTTTCCCAGAGCCCGGACACTTCACAGCCCGCAAGGCTGTGAAATGTCCGGGCTAGCGGCCTGGTCGGGCCTCGCGAAGTCCGACCAGGCTGCCCGATGGCAGAACCGCCATATTCCATATTTGCTTCGATGAGAGAGGCCCCGATGTGGTCCGCGCGAATGTGGCTGGGTTGCGGATTCACGGCCTGGTGCCAGCTGCTGTTCCGGCATCGCTTTGCCGTCGACTGGCGCTATGGGCACATCGCGGTGGCCGACACCATCGGGTCGGTCGTCAACCTGCTTTGCGGGCTGGCCGAACACCTCACCCACGGTCACCGCGTTCGCGGCGCGCGGATTGCCCGGGACCCGATATTCATCATCGGGCACTGGCGATCGGGCACCACCCTGCTGCACGAGCTGCTCGGGCTCGACGAGCGGCACACCTATCCGACCACCTATCGCTGCATGGCGCCGTGTCATTTCCTGCTCACCGAGCGCTTCTTTCGCCACCTGTTTGGTTGGGCGATACCCAGGAGACGCCCCATGGACAACATGGCCGTATCCTGGGACCACCCTCAGGAGGACGAATTCGCCCTCTGCATGATGGGCGTGCCGTCGCCCTATCTGACCATCGCGTTTCCGAACAGCCCGCATCACTTCTCAAAATTCATCGATCTCCAAGGGCTCTCGCGAGCGGAGCTCGAGCGCTGGAAGGCGCGATTTGTCCACTTCCTCAAGAAGCTGACGCTGCGCGATCCGCGCCGTCTCGTGCTGAAATCGCCCCTGCACACCTGCCGCATTCCGGTCCTGCTGGAGTTGTTCCCCCGGGCGCGCTTCGTTCACATCGTCCGCGACCCGTACGCGGTGTTCCCCTCCACCGTTCAGCTCTGGAGCAGCCTGTATCGGTCCCATGGACTGCAGAGGCCGCGCCTGCATGGATTGGGCGATTTCGTCTTTGACACCTATCGCCTCGTCCACGCCCGATACCAAGAGTGCCGACCTCAGATCCCTCCGGGCCAGTTGCACGAACTCCGATACGAGGACCTGACCCGTGATCCGATTGGCCAGATGAGGGCCCTCTACGAGAAACTCGACCTCGGCGGATTTGATCGGGTGATGCCGCGACTGGAGCGCTACCTGGCCAACACCGCCGATTACACGACAAACCGCTACGAGCTGAAGCCAGAGCAGGTCGCCGAAATCGGTAGCCGCTGGGGGGACATCATACGGGATCTCGGCTATGAGAAGGCCAATCTCCACTGACGCAACCGCGGCGCCCAATCCGCCACGACCCGGCGCCAGATGGAGCGCGCCCCGCCGAGACCGTCGAGGACACGACCGGCTTCCGGAATCGCATCGGGCCGACTCGCGGCCTGAGCGAACTCAACGACGGCCGACAGGTCGCTAGAGCGCCGACACCTCGAACGGGATGGCGGGCAGGATCCCTATCAGGGTCTTCCGCTTCTCCGTGGCATCGTCGTCCTTTGTCACCCGCGCGATGTAGGCCTCCACGATGAGGTTTCCCTTCATGCCCACCTTGGCCAACTTCGAATCCGCGGCGAGGACAATCTGGAAGACGTTGCGCGTCGACGTGGTCTCCTGGACGGACAGCCCATCGGGGGGCTCGCTCAGCATGAAGACATACTCTTCCTCCCCGCCCAGCTGCGGCCCGGTCACCGAAATGCGCGCCGTGCCGCCGAGCCGCACTTTCACGGGTTGGCTCTGGGACACCTTCAGGGCCGAGGCCCCGCCCACCTTCTCGCGCGCCACGGTCAAAATCCAGTCGTCGGCCGGCACCAGATGCCGGTACGCGAAGGCCTGCATCATGTCCTCGGCCGGGGCCGCCTGGCGCACGACGTCGACGCCGTTTACCCGCGCGCTTCCCTCCAGCACCATCTTAACCGGGGCCCCTTTATAGCCAGGCGGAATCGTCAGCGTCGACCGCACCATGTCCTGGCCGGCCGGCAACCGCGCCCCGCTGAGGATCATGCCCGGCGGGCCATCCTTTATCTGCAACGCGATCTCGCCCGTGAACCCGTCCTTGCGGACCGCGTACACGGCGATGGGAACGGACTCCCCGGGCTTGCCATTCACGCTGGCGGGCGTGACGCGCAGCGCGAAGTCGGGCCGCTGCTCGGCCACTCGAAACCGGTAGGTGTAGTCCGGCCCGCCCTTGTTCTGCGTGTCCACGATGTGAAAGAAGTAAGCCCCGCCAACCAGCGCCTTGAACAGGACCCGGGAATCCGCGTGATGCGTCACCATCGCCGCGGACTTGTCCTCGTAATCGTCGTTGGAGGCGATCTGTTTGCCGGCGGCATCCGTGACCATGACCATCGAGTCCACGGGGGAATTCAACCTCCGGGCGTAGACCTCGGCGACGATCGACTCGCCCGCCTTGCAGGCGAATCGGTAGACGTCCTTGTCGCCGGGGCGGTCGATGCGCCCGTTGACCACCATGGCCTGCGGCAGCCACTGCGCCTTATCCGGCGCGTCGTTGGGCTCCTTCTCCACGCAGTCGGGCAGCTCATCGGTGATGAACGGCACGCGGTTGGACGGTTTTCCGCCGAGATCCACGGAGATCGGCCGAATGCCCGGTCCCGCGCTGCCCAGCGGCACCGCCGCCTGCTTGGTCTTGATATTCCATCCGCTGACCTCGACCGGCACCGCGGTGGCCGCCTTCGACCCGCCCATCGGAAAAACCCCGGTCACGAAAGGCAGTTCTCCGAGCGTGACCCGATAGACGAAATCCTCGCGCCCGCGGTAGATGGAATCCCTGATCTCCATCGTATAGCGCCCCTCCTTCGGAATCTCGCAGAAGAGGATGGGGTCCGGGTCGAAGCGGAAGTCGTCGGCAAACGCGACCTCCTTGCCGGCCTCGTCGTACAGCGCCACCGTCGCCTGGAACCACCCGGGCACGGCGTCCGCCAGATAGGGCACCAGCTCCCTGGCCTGCGTCGCGAGCACCAGCCGCTGGCCCTTGGTGGCCCTGAACGAAAAGCGATCCACGTCGCCCGGCAGGATCTGGCCGTTGACCACGACGGGCAGCACCTTTTGGATCTCGGTGCCGGCGTCCGCGTTGTTGGGCTCCTGCTCCTGCACCTCGGGGAACTCGCCCACATAGAAACTCAACGGATTCGACAATCCCTTGGGCGTCAGCAGCCGCATCTCGCGGGGACCGGGTTTCGCGTTGGACGCGATCGTCACCTTGACGGTCACGTCCTCCTGCAACTGCGGGTTGAGCTGGCGCTTCTTATCGGCCGCCAGTTTCCTGTATTCCGCCAGCAGCTCGAAGTCCTCCTCCGTGACGCGGGCCTCCTTCATCACCACCTCGGCGTCCTTGCCCTGGATGCGGTCTCCCTTGAACTCGACATCGAGGTCCTTGCCCAGCTTCTTCTCCAGGATCTGCTCCGCCCGCTCCAGGGCATTGCGGATGCGGGGACCGTCATTCTGCTGGAAGAAGCGGTGGTACTTGACGATGGACGCCTGGATGCCATCGCCGCTGATCATGACATTCGTGGCGCCCTGCAGGAGCATGCCACCGAACAGGACCTCGACGGTCGTTCCCCGCTGCCCGCCGGCGGGGTGTATGAAGCCGATGTGCGGGTCGGTGCCGACCTGGGCCCGCGCGCCAGCCGCAAATAACGTCGCCGCCGACAGCCACAGGTTGATGTGGCCCCGGATTGATCTCATGTGACCCTCCGCTGTTTAGATGATTTCCGTGAGCATACCGCCGCTCTTGACGCCGTCCTCCTTGGACGGGCAGAGCTTCACGGTGAAGCCCTGGGGATGCTGTAGCTCTTTCCTGTGATCGATGCCCTGCAACCGGAACATCGTCGAGATGAGGTCCCACGGATACACCGGCCGCTCCTTGACCTCTTCGCCCGTCGCCGTCGACGATCCCACGACCATGCCACCCTTGAACCCGCCTCCCGCGACGACGTGGCTGAAGACGGATCCGAAGTGCTGGCGCCCGCCGTTCCAGGGCGGCTCCCACGAGACCCTCGGGGATCGCCCGAACTCGCCGCCCCACCACACGATGGTGCTATCCAGCAGCCCGCGCTCCGAGAGATCCGAGAGCAGCGTCGCGAAGCCCTTGTCCATCTCGGGCAGCTTCCGCCTCATGATCTCGAAGTGCTGCTTGTGGGTGTCCCAGCCCTGGTAGTTGATCGTGATGAATTTGACGCCCTTCTCGACCAGGCGCCGGGCCACCAGGCACGACTGGCCGAAGGTGTTCCGCCCGTAGCGGTCGCGGAGCTCGTCCTTCTCGGTGCGCAAGTCGAACACCTTGGCCCCGTCGCCCAGGATCAGGTCGTAGGCCTGCTCCTGGCTCTCGGCGAATGTCACGAACCGGGGGTCGTCCTTCATGGCCTGCTGGAACGTCCCGATGTTGTTCAGCAGCTCCCGGCGCTCCTTCTGCCGCTTGTCGGATATGCCCTCGGCGACGACGCCCTCGACCGTGAACGGCTGCTTGGCCGGGTCGCCGCCCGTGGCGAACGGCTTGTACTTCGGCCCGAGGTAGCCGGCCTCCGAAAAGCGCCCCTGCGGCTGGGTCAACACGACATACGGCGGGATCAGGCCCTTGTAGCCGCCCTCGTAGCCCTTCATCTTCGAGACGATCGCCCCGACGTGCGGGTAGACCACGCGGCCCCCGGGCTGCCACCCGGTCTGGACCATGTAGGCCGCGGTCTCGTGACCGTTATTGCCGTGGGTCATGCTGCGGATGATCGTGTATTTGTCGGCGACCTTGGCCAGCTCGGGCAGCAGTTCGCCGATCTGTATGCCGGCCACGTTAGTCTGGATCGTCTTGTTGAGCGGGCCGCAATAATCGTACCCGGCCGCCGGTTTCGGGTCGAAGGTGTCGGTGTGTGGCGGCCCGCCCCAGATCCACAGCTGGATCACGGCCTTGGCCTTCTCCTGGATGGTGGAGACGATAGCGCCCTCGCTCGCGCGACCCGCCAGCATCGCGCCTGCCGCCCCGCAGAGCCCGCGTTTCAGGGCATCTCGCCTTGAGATCGGCTCGCCCACTTCTCTCCGCCCGTCACCTGCATTCTGTTCCGCGCTCATGTGGTCACCTCGTGTTGTTCTCTTGCCCTGTAGTCTAACCCGCATTTTGTATCGTTCAATGCCTGTATAGAAATTCCGGGCTGTTGAAGAGGGCCCAGACGATATCGATGAGGGCCTCCTGGCCCTGGGCGTCGCCGCCAAAGGCGTATTCCTTGATGTGCCCCACCTCCGCCTGGGTCGGGGGGCGGGACAGGATCATCATGTACAGCTTCTTGGCCGCCGAGCCCGCGTCGCTGCCCCGGATCGACTCCCTAAGCAGCGGGCTGTTGCGTATTTTCCTGAGGATGTGGGTCGAATTGAGCATGTGCAGGAGCTGGGCGGGCGTGGAGCGGTTGTTCCTCTCGGACTCCAGGCCAGAGTCCCTGGGGGGCCGCCCGAACAACTCGAGGAAGGGGCTCGAGATGCTGCCGTCCGAAAGCGAGATCGATCGCTGGTTCTCGGGGATCCATGTGAAGGGCTCCGGGATCGGGCTGGAGTACTCCTCGGTGGAGCCGGTGATCTGGCAGATCGCGTCGATGAGCACCTCCGCATCCACGCGCCGCGGCACGTAGAAGGCGAATAGGCTCTCCGCGTCCGGATTGGGCCCGACGGGCGAGATCGACGAGAGCTGATAGGTCTGAGAATTGAGGATCAATCGCATCAGCTGCTTGACGTCATATTTCGCCGCGACGATTTCCTTGGCCAGATAGGCCAGCAGCTCCGGGTTGCTCGGCGGGTTGTCGGCCCGGAAGTCATCGGGCTCGTGCACGATCCCCCGGCCCACCAGCCAGTACCAGTAGCGGTTCGCGATCACGGGGGCAAACGACGGGTTGTTCGCCTGGATCAACCAGTCGGCGAACACCGTGCGGGGGTCGACGCCCTGGGGCAGGGTCGCGGGTTTTCCATCGGGGAAGACCGCCTGCACGGGCCGGGACCCCGCCACCGCCGTCGTCTTGAATGGGTCGAAGTAGACGATCTCCTCTTTCCACTCCGCCGTCCTCTTGTAGGCGACCTGATTGAAGAACGCCGACATCCCGGCCAGCTTCTCCTTGGACCACTTCTCTGCGCGGGCGCCCATGAACGTGACCGCGACCGTGCGCGCGATCGCCTCCGGTTGCTTGGCCTGCATCGCGCGATAGAAGTTCACCTGGGGGTTGCGGAAGTTGCTCCCGCTCGCCGTCAGCAGCTCGCGGACGAACTGGTCGTAGGGTATGTTCTGGACGAAACATGTCCTCACCCACTTGTGGTACGCCTGGACGGCGTTGGGCCACAGGTTGATGGGGAACTCCGCCTTCACCCGCAGCAGGTCGCACCACCTCAGCGCCCAGTAGTCCGCGTACTCGTCCCTGGCCAGCAGCCGGTCGATCAGCGCGGATCGCTTCTTGGGATCCTGGTCGGCGATGAAATCCGACGCCTCGGCCTGCGTCGGCAGCGTCCCGATCACGTCGAGATAGGCGCGCCTGACAAACACCGGATCCGAGCATGGCCGCGCCGGTGGGATGCCCTTAGCCTTGAGTTTCGCGAAAACCAGCTCGTCGAGCGGCCCCTTGGGCGCGGCGTCCTCCGCCAGCTCAAACGGCAACACCGGCTCCTTGGCCCAACCCGTGACCCCGCACAGCGGGCCACACAGCACTAGCGCCATCAATACGCGTCTCATGCGTCGAACGATTCGGACACTACATCTTTGCTTCGGAAAGTGTACAAAAATCCGCGCCCCCCTTGGTTTTCCCCACTCTTTTTTCGTGTGCCGGCGACCCCGCCGCGCGGGCGCATTGCCGCCATGCCCCGAAGAGCCCGCCACACCACCGACACCGAACGCCGGGCGCCACCACGATCCGATCCATAAAATTCTAGTCGGGAACGTGTTAGGCGTTCGGCGCGGCCACCGTACCTTCGCCCCCGCCCCGCGCGCCACCATCGCCGCCCTCGATTTCCCCGCCGATCCCGAGCAGGTGTTCCGCGATGCGGAGGGCCGCATCGGGGTGCGCGATCGACCGGAGGCCCTCGCGCATCTGGCGCCACTTCGCCGCGCCATCGTCAAACATGTCCCTGACCGCGTCGTGGATCTCGGCGGGCGTCGACGCCTTCACGCCCCCGCCCACGGACCGCAGCAGGTCAAAGTTCCCCTCCTCCTGACCCGGCACGACCTGGCTCACGATCATCGGGCACCCCGCCGCGATCGCCTCCTGCGTCGTCGCGCCACCGGCCTTGCTGATGACCGCGTGGTGCGTCATGAGCAGCCGCGGCATCTCGCGGGTCCACCCCATGACTTCCGCGCGCCCGCCCCCGGCCACCCGCCGGATGCGCTCCTCCACCCTCGCGCTGTTCCCCGCGCAAACCGTCAGGCGCAGATCCCGGATTTCCATCAGGCGCCTGACCACCTCATGCGCCCGACGACGCCCCGCGTTGACCACGTACAGAAGCCTCGGCTCGACCGCCGGATCGGGCCGCGGGGGGAACGCGCCCTCTTTCGCGAAGACCCCCTGCACCGGAAAGCCCAGCACCCGTATCAGCCCGGGATCCACGCCGCGCGCCCGCAACACCTCCGCCGTCGGCTCGTTCGGCACCACGTACTCGTCGCACTCCGACCTGTACCACACCGAGTTGATCGTGATCGAGTCCGTGATCACCGTCACCCGCTTGAGCCGCCGCTTCCAGCCCGGGTCCAGTTGCGCGAACACGTAGCCGTACGCCGGATACACGCTCACCAGCACATCCGCCGGGCGCTCCCGCAACACGGCCTCGAGCGCCCCGCGCATGTCGCCCAGCCCCTCGACCCTCTGCCGGGATGTCGCCAGCTCGTCCACCAGCCGATAGAATGTCCCCCAGAGCCGGGGCGCGCGGTGGATGGCCAGATTGTACAGCCGCCGCAGCACCTGATTCGCCCGGGGATGGCAGCGCGCCACCAGGTCCACCACCTCCACCTCGCACCGGCCCCGCCCGGCCTCTCCGAGCGCATCGCGAATATTCCGCGCCGCCGTGTTGTGTCCCTCGCCAAACCCCGCGGTGAAAATCAGGATCCGTTTCACATTGCCGCCGTGCAGGTTGCGCCAAGGTGCGCAGCGCCGATCCCCATGTCACGACAAAAAGCCCAATCCGAAGCCGCACTTGCGCCCCCCGAACAACCGATTACTCTCGTGTTGATGCGCCCGTAGCTCAGGGGACTAGAGCAGCTGCCTTCTAAGCAGCGGGTCGCTGGTTCGAATCCAGCCGGGCGTGCCTCCCCCCACAAATTCGGTTGCGGAACGCCCCTTGTCATGGGACATTAATCTCGTTAATCGCTCCATTAGGACATTTTTTGGAGGGTGGTGGGGCGGCGATGCGGGAGGTGGTATGACCTATCAGGGACCGAATGGCGGGAGCGGTTTCCATGGCTGGGTGACAACCGGGGGTGTCTTCACGGTCGCGGAGCAGGCGCAGATGCTGGCGGCCCAGAAGAAGACCGGGGAACTGCGGGTGACAAACGGCCACTGCTCGGGGACACTGTATTTCCGGGACGGCCAGATCGTGGACGCGGTCTGCGGCACGAGCCACAAGCGGGGCTTCCATGGCGCGGCGTGCGTCCTGTGCATGTGCGGTAACCCGGCGAGCGAGTTCCGTCCCACGGGACCTCCCGAAGGGCCACCGACGGTGCACATCCCCACGATGGCGGTCCTGCTGGAAGCCGCGCGGCGGATGGACGAGGGGGAGCGCCCGTGCGCGATGATGGGCGGGAATGGCTCCCACCCCCATCACCCGCAAGAGGAAGTCGCCGGCCCGGACAAATTCCTGAGGGTCATCCTGGCGAGCCGGGAGGAATTCCTGCCCATCAAGGAGGGCGTCGCCCGTGTGGGGAGGGACACGGACTGCGAAGTGTTCGTGTCCCACCTATCGGTCTCGCGCCGCCACGCGGACCTTCACCGTATCGGACCGATCCTCATCCTCCGGGACGTGGGTTCGCGGAACGGCACGTACGTGAACGGCAACCGGATACAGCAGGCGCGCGTGGACGCGGGGGACGAGGTCCGTTTCGCGGAGGTGCGGGCCTTCCTGGTGGGACCCGAAGCGACCGAGTCACACCGCAGGACCGAGCCGGTGCTGGCGTCGCGCCCACCACCGGAGAACCCCGCGCAGACGATGTGCATCCGCCTGCCCGAACCCGCCCCGGCCCCCCCTGGAAACTGGGCCGCGCGAATGCGGGGGAAGTGAAGACGCCCGCGGGCGCACGGGCCCCGTCCTTCAGTACGCCAGCCGCCGGAATCCGCCGACCCGCTGGAACGCGATGATGTTTGAATCGTGCTGGCTGACGGCCGCCGCGTCCGCCACGCGCATCACCATCGCCAGATCGTCCCCATCGATGATCGCGCTCGCGCGGAAGAGCGACCGCCTCTCGCCCGCCCCGTCGGCCACGATGCCCGCGAAACACCAGTCCGTGCAATTCTTTGAGAAATACAGGCCTATCCGCGCGCGCTCGTTGCTCGGCAGGCCATAGTGCCACGGGCCCAGGGACTCCCGCGTGCGCATGGAAGGAAGATATGGAGCGTCCTGCCCGCCGCGTCGTGCCAGGTCGAGGGGGTTCCGGCAACCCCTCCGGCCATTCCTCCGGGTTGCATCCCGGGCCGCAATCCCGCTACCTTTCATTCCCACATGCTCGCGAAACGGATCATACCCTGCCTCGACGTCGACCGCGGCCGCGTGGTCAAGGGGGTCAGGTTTGTCGAGATCCGCGACGCGGGCGACCCCGTCGAGTGCGCCGCCGCCTATGACGCGCAGGGCGCCGACGAGCTGGTGTTCCTCGACATCACCGCGTCCTCCGACGGCCGCCGCACCATGATCGATGTCGTCAACCGCACGGCCGAGACCGTCTTCATGCCACTCACGGTCGGCGGCGGCATCCGGACCGCCGCCGACGTCCGCGAGATGCTTCAGGCCGGCGCCGACAAGGTCAGCGTCAACACCGCCGCGATCCAAAACCCGGACCTCATCCGCGAGGCCGCCGAGCGATTCGGCAGCCAGTGCATCGTCCTCGCCATCGACGCCAAGCGGCGCGGCCCCGATCCCGCCCGAGGCTGGGAGGTCTTCACCCACGGCGGACGAAAACCGACGGGCATAGACGCCATCGAATGGGCCCGCCGCGCCACGGACCTCGGCGCAGGGGAAATACTCCTCACCAGCATGGATGCCGACGGCACCAAACAGGGCTATGACATCCCCCTCACCCGCGCCATCGCCGAGGCCGTGCCCGTCCCCGTCATCGCGAGCGGCGGGGCCGGAGAACTCGCCCACCTCCGCGACGTCCTTCGCGACGGGAAGGCCGACGCCGTCCTCGCCGCCTCCATCTTCCATTTCCGCGAACAGACCGTCGGCACCGTCAAATCCTACCTCCACGCCGAGGGCATACCCGTCCGGTTGGCCTAGCAGCCTGTCGGACTGACTCGAAAATTGCCGCATCGCTCCCCGTAGCCGAACGCGTAAGCGTTTGGCCGCCAATCGCCCGAGGCGATCGGCTACATTTTCCGCCCCGGTGGTGCCCTCCCCGATCCTGCGCGGGCCGCGATCTCACGGCGACACCGCCGCCTCGGTCCAT
>JADLBR010000390.1 GCA_020847615.1 Verrucomicrobiia bacterium | reverse complement strand
ATAGCCCAGGTCATCGGCGCCGTTGTGGACGTCGATTTCGGGGAACATGAATTGCCGCAGATCTACAATGCGCTCGAGGTGGCGTATGAGGTGGGCGGCTCCGCGACGAAGCTGACGCTGGAAGTGCAGCAGCACCTGGGCGACGGGTGGGTGCGCACGATCGCGATGTCGTCCTCCGAGGGCCTGCGGCGGGGAATGCCGGTGGCGGACACCGGGGCGCCGATCAGCGTGCCGGTGGGCGAGTGCGTCCTGGGGAGGGTGTTCAACGTGCTTGGGGATCCGGTCGACGAGATGGAGCCGGTCAAGCCCGAGAAGCGCTACCCGATCCACCGGGCGGCGCCATCGCTCCTGGACCAGGACACGGGCTCCAAGATCCTCGAGACAGGCATCAAGGTCATCGACCTGATCTGCCCGTTCGTGAAGGGCGGCAAGGTGGGCGCGTTCGGGGGCGCCGGGGTGGGCAAGACCGTCGTCATCATGGAACTGATCAACAACATCGCCAAGGGCCACGGCGGGTATTCGGTGTTCGCCGGGGTGGGCGAGCGCACCCGCGAGGGCAACGATCTCTACAAGGAGATGTCGGAGGCGGGCGTCATCAACCTCAAGAACATACCGGAGTCGAAGGTCGCGCTGGTCTACGGCCAGATGAACGAGCCGCCCGGCGCGCGCCTCCGCGTGGCGCTCTCGGCGCTGGCCATGGCGGAGTATTTCCGGGACGAGAAGAACCAGGACGTGCTGCTTTTCATCGACAACATCTTCCGGTTCTCGCAGGCGGGATCGGAGGTCTCGGCGCTGCTGGGCCGGACGCCTAGCGCGGTGGGATACCAGCCGACCCTGGCCGCGGAGATGGGCGACCTGCAGGAGCGGATCACCTCCACGAAGAAGGGTTCGATCACCTCTTTCCAGGCGGTCTACGTGCCGGCCGACGACCTGACCGACCCCGCGCCCGCGAACACTTTCGCGCACCTGGACTCGACCATCGTGCTCGAGCGCGCGATCGCGGAGCTGGGCATCTATCCCGCGGTGGATCCCCTGGCCTCGACATCGAAGGCGCTCTCGCCGGACATCGTGGGGGAGGACCACTATGCCGTGGCCCGCGGCGTGCAGCGGGTCCTGCAGCGCTACAAGGACCTCCAGGACATCATCGCGATCCTTGGCATGGATGAGCTGTCGGATGATGACAAGCTCACGGTGCAGCGCGCGCGCAAGATCCAGCGGTTCCTGAGCCAGCCGTTCCACGTCGCCGAGGTGTTCACGGGCACCGCGGGCCAGTATGTCTCGATCGCGGACACGGTGCGCGGCTTCAAGGAGATCCTGGATGGCAAGCACGACGATGTGCCGGAGACCAATTTCTATATGAAGGGCGGGATCGAGATGATCCGCGAGGGGTGAGGCAACGGGAGACGGGCGCGCGCCATGGCGAAACTCAAGCTCTGCATCGTCACACCCGAAGGAGAGGCCTTCTCCGGCGAGGCGGACTATGTCACGCTCCCGGGGACCGAGGGGGAACTGGGGATTTACCCGAATCACGAGCGGGTGATGACGACGCTGGCGGCCGGCGAACTCGACGTGCGCAACGGGGACGAGGCGGTCCGGCTGGCGGTGGGCGAGGGCTTTGCGGAGATTGGCCCCGACTCCGTGCGGGTGATGACGGAGATCGCGCTGCGCGAATCGGAGATCGACGAGCAGTCGGCCGAGGAGGCCATTGCTCGCGCGAAAGAGGCGCTGGCGCGGGCGGAGAAGATGACCGAGGATGAGGTGGCCTCGACGCGCGCGATGCTCTCGCGGTCGCTGGCGCAGCTCAATGTGAAGCGGCGGAAGAGAGTCTAGGGGTTTGGCACATTCCCCGAGAGCGCTGGCGGTCGAATGGGTCCCGGAGGGAGCCGGGGCGCTGTGGCCGGGACGCGTGCGCATACTCGATCAGACCAAGCTGCCCGCCGAGATCGATTTCATCGAAGCGACGACGACCGAGCGGGTCTGGGAGGCGATTCGCGCCCTGCGGGTCCGGGGCGCTCCGGCGATCGGGATAGCCGCGGCGATGGGAGTCGCGCAGGCGGCGGGGCAGGCGGTCGAGAGGGGCGCATCGTCCGAAGGAGTCCTTGCGGCCCTGGCCAGCGCCGCCGATACCCTGTCGACCTCTCGGCCGACGGCGGTCAACCTCTTTTGGGCGCTGGACCGCATGCGGCGCGTGGGCCGCGAGAATGCATCGTTGTCCGCGGCGGCGCTGGCGGAGAGATTGGTCCGCGAGGCGCAGGCGATCCGCGACGAGGACGCGGCGATGTGCCGAGCGATCGGGGAGCATGGTGCGACGCTGCTCAAGGACGGCGCCGTGGTCCTGACGCACTGTAATGCGGGGGGGTTGGCGACCGCCGAGTTCGGGACGGCGCTGGCGCCGGTGTACGTGGCGGCGGAGCAGGGCAAGAGGGTGTCGGTTTATGCGGACGAGACGCGCCCGCTGCTCCAGGGGGCGCGCCTCACCGCCTGGGAACTGATGCACGCGGGCGTCGAGGTCACGCTGATCTGTGACAACATGGCGGCCCAGGTTATGAAGGAGGGGCGGGTGGACGTCGTCTTTGTCGGTGCCGATCGGATAGCGGCCAATGGCGATGCGGCCAACAAGATCGGGACCTATGGCGTGGCGCTGTTGGCCAGGGCGCACCAGATCCCTTTCTACGTCCTGGCTCCGACATCGACGTTCGACGCCCGGACGCCGACCGGCGATGGGATCACGATCGAGCAGCGGGCCGCCGAGGAGATCACCGAGGGATTTGGGAGGCGCACGGCACCCGTGGGCGTCAAGGTCTATTCGCCGGCGTTCGACGTGACGCCCGCCCCACTGATCAGCGGCATCATCTGCGAGAAGGGGATCTTCCCGGCTGCGGAAGCCGTGACGGCGGTGAACTGAGTCGAACATTGCCGCATCGCTTCGCGTGGCCGAACGCGTAAGCGTTTGGCCGCCAAAGCCTCACGGGTTCGGCTACATTTTCCCAAGCCGGTGGTCCGGCGGCTGCCGGATGGGATCTAGCCCGGACATTTCACAGCCTTGCGGGCTGTGAAGTGTCCGGGCTCTGGGAAAACCGCGCGATAGCAACAGGTTGGGATGGAGACGCGCGCTCCCAAACGCCATTTTTCGAAATCACAAACTGTT
>JADLBR010000389.1 GCA_020847615.1 Verrucomicrobiia bacterium | reverse complement strand
GCATCCGACGACCGGCCTGCCGGTCCTCGTCGATGAGCTGGCGCCCGGATTCCCCGCCCTGCCCCCCGACGTGTCCTACGGGCGCTCCTTCGGGGTCGCCGAGACAAACCTTGTCACGACCGGCGACATCGGGAGGTTCAGGGTCCTCTCCGCGGCCGAGGGCGGCGCGGTGTATTCCGGGACGAATTACGCGGCGGGGGACATGGGCCACGGCGATGCCCGGGGATGGAACGTCAGCCCCGCGTACAACGATGCCTCGTGGACGGCGGCGGCGACCGGCATCGGGTACGACACCTCGGGCGGGTTCGCGCCATGGATCGGGGCCTCTCCCACGGGCAATTGCGAGGGGGTGCTGCGCTACACGAACACGTCGCTCTGCTTCCGGAAGACCATCGTGGTGCCCTCCCCGTCCGCGTTCTCCTCGATCGCCCTGCGCATGAAATACGAGGACGGGTTCGTCGCCTTCGTCAACGGGACGGAGGTGGGCCGGGCCAACTGCACCAACGCGCTCACCTACGACGCGAGGGCCAACGTCGCGCTGGACGAGGCGATCGTCAACAGTTGGACCGAGTTTGCCATCTCCAATGGGGTCGTGGTCCCGGGGACGAACGTGCTGGCCGTGCAGGGCCTGAACGTGACCGCCACCAGCTCCGACTTCCTCCTGTTGCCCGAGATCGTCGCGACCAAGAAAGAGGCGCCCACCGGCATCGGATACCTCGCCGAGCCGACCCCCGGCGCGCCGAACGGAGAGCCGACGGCGGGGCCGCTTCTCTTCGCCGCAACGCCCGAGGACCCGGACGTGCCGCGGCCCCTCGGGAACGGCT
This sequence comes from Verrucomicrobiia bacterium, assembly GCA_020847615.1. GTDB lineage: Bacteria > Verrucomicrobiota > Verrucomicrobiia > JADLBR01 > JADLBR01 > JADLBR01. Next base: position 3,096 of record JADLBR010000389.1, on the reverse strand, counting down.
CGAGCCCACCCCTCGTCGTGACCGTGCGGGTCATCGCCACGAAGAATCCCGTGTCGTCCGTGCGCGCCTACACGCGCACGATGTGGGGCGCGGAATCCGCCCCAGCGCCGCTGGCGGATGACGGGCTCGCGCCCGATGCCGTGGCGGGGGACGGGATCTACTCGGCGGCGCTGGCCACCACCGACCCCACCGCGGGCGAGATGTTCCGCTGGCGATTCGAGGCCTCGGACAGCGTCGGCGTCGTCACGCGACTGCCCGCATTCGCCAGCGCGATAGACTCGCCCGAGTATTTTGGCACGGTCTCGCTCGACGCCTCGACGGCGACGAGCCAGCTCCCGATCCTGCTCTGGTTCGTCCAAGGGTCGCCCACGAACGGCCCGACGCTGGCCGCGTTCCGCGGGTCCTGCTATTACCTGAACCGGTTCTACGACAACACCGGGCACGAGATCCACGGCCAATCGACCGCCGGCTTTCCAAAGAAGAGCTACGATTTCGACTTCAACGCCAATCACCGGTTCCTCTGGAAGGAGGGGGAGACGCGGGTCAAGGACATCAACCTGCTGTCGAACTACGCCGACAAGACGAAGGCGAGGAACACGGTCGCGCACTGGACCGGCATGATGGCGGGCACACCGCATCACTTCGCCTACCCCGTGCGGGTCCACCTCAATGGCGTCTTCCACGGCGTGATGGACATGGTCGAGGATGGCGATGACCGCATGCTGGAGCGCAACGGGCTCGATCCCGCGGGGGCGCTCTACAAGATCTACTCGACGAATTTTGTGACCATGGTCGAGAAGAAGACGCGCAAGGAAGAGGACAACTCCGATCTCCAGTCGCTCTACGACTCGCTGGACACCGCGGTCGCCCTGACGAACCGCCAGACGTTCGCCTACGACAACATCGACATCCCCGCGACGATCAACTATCTGGCGACCCGATCGCTCAACAGCGACGGCGACCACGGGGCCAAGAACTACTACCTCTACAGGGAAAGCGACGGCTCGGGCGAATGGCAGCCGATCATCTGGGACGTCGATCTCTCGTACGGGCACAATTTCGGCGGGACGAACGGGGGCTATTTCAACGACAGCCTGGTGACCAACAACGCGCTGGACCGCGGCTACAACCGGTTCTACGCGGTCGTCTACGATTCCCCGGAAATGCGGCAGATGTACGTGCGGCGCATGAGGACACTGATGGACGCGCTGATGCAGCCGCCGGGCACCGCGAACGGGATCCTCGAGACGCAGCTGCGCTCGATCGCGGCATCCGTGGATCCGGATCCCGCGGATCCCTCGCCATGGACCGATGGCGACCTGGACGCCGCGCGGTGGGGATTCCACACCAACTTTGTCGCGAACCGGCCCCGGGAGGAGGTCGAGCGCGTCATCGGCGGCTACATCGAGCCGAGGCGTTCGTTCCTGTTCAACACGGGGGCCGGGCGACCGCTCTTCAGGACCGTCCCCCTGCCCAACACCCGGCAGACCAACGCGCCGGGGATGGTGGTGTTCGACTCGGTCGACTTCAATCCCGCGAGCGGCACGCAGGCGCACGAGTACGTGATCCTGCGGAACACGACCACCTCGGCGGTGGACGTCTCCGGCTGGCGGATCGAGGGGGAGATCGAGCACGTCATCAGGCCGGGGACCGTCATTCCCCCGGGCAATGGTACCGCCGGCGCATTTTATCAGGGCTTGCTCCATCTGGCGAAGGACGCCCGCGCGTTCCGGATGCGCCCGTCGGGACCGGGGGGCGGGCAACGCCGCCTGGTGCAGGGCGACTACGAGGGACAGCTCTCGGCGCGGGGCGGCGACCTCGGGCTGCGGGATGACTCGGGGATGCCGATCGCGACGTTCTCCTACTCGGGGTCGCCGGTGCCGGCGCAGAGGTGGCTGCGCATCACGGAGATCCAGTATCACCCCGCCGACCCCACGCCCGAAGAGGCGGCGGCGATCATCGGCGTCAAGGACGACGATTTCGAATACCTCGAGCTGGTGAACACGGGATCGGGCGAGCTGACGCTCACGGGCGCGTATTTCTCGCAGGGGATCGAGTTCACGTTCCCTGCGGCCACGCTGGGCGCGGGTCAGCGCCTGATCGTGGCGAAGAATCCCGCCGCGTTCGCGCTGCGCTATCCGTCCGCCGGGGTGCCCGTCTTCGGGCCCTACTGGGGGCAACTGGACAACGGCGGCGAGCGGCTGGAGCTGACGGATGTCTCCGGAGAGAACATCCTGGATTTCGAATACAAGGACGGGTGGTATCCGGCGACCGACGGATCGGGGCGATCGCTCGTGCTCCGCGAGACCTCGACGTCCTACGACGCTTTTGGGAATGCCGTGAAGTGGGCCATCAGCGGCGACGCGCTCGGCAGCCCGGGGATCTCGGACGCGCACTGGGCCCAGGCGTACCGAGGCTGGGACAATTTCCATTTCAGCGAGTCGGAGCGCGAGGACCCTCTCGTCTCGGGGCCATACGCCGATCCGGATGGGGACGGGCGCCCGAATTGGGCGGAGTACGCCCTGGGCTGTGACCCGTGGGTGCGCGACATGCCGCCCATGGGATTCGCGTTCGCCGAAGTGGCCGGCGCGCGCCACGCGGGTGTCCGTTTTTGCCGCGCCGCGTGGGCGCTCGACGTGACGTACGGGCTGCTGGCGACACAGGATCTCGCGGCACTGCCCTGGGAGGCGGTGGGCGCGATCGATCACGGGATCTCACCCCTCGCCGGCGACCGTGAGATCCTCACCCTCCGGGAGACCGCGGCCATGGGCGGCCCGCGGAGGTTCCTCCGCCTGCACCTGACCTTCCAAGAGTGATCCCATCGCACGTTGGGGGCGTCTGCGGGCCTCTGAATGTGCGGCCCATCTCGCGCCCGTAGCCCATCTCGCGCAGAGATGGGCCCGTGCGCTCAGCCCGCGCCCCCACGGTCTGGCGACCGTGGCTACACCCGGGATCTCCCGCTCAATCCCTCTCAAAATCCGTGTCGTTGACCCAGCCCGCCTTGACCTTCTCGCCCCGCATGAAGCGCTCGTAGAAGTTGCGCTGGCCCTCGTTGGCGTAGGGCTCGGCCTCGAAGACGCCGCCGTTGCCAAACAT
>JADLBR010000388.1 GCA_020847615.1 Verrucomicrobiia bacterium | reverse complement strand
CGAGGCCAGCCCCAAGAGCCGGGAGTTCTTGGCCAGGCCCACCACATAATGGACCCCGTGGCGCTCGCACCAGCGCAGCATCTTCCACCGGCAGAAGCCAGAATCACCCCGGAAGGTGATCTTCACCCCGGGCCAGGCCCCCCGCAGCCGCTCCACCAGCAACTTCAGCATCGCCGGGGCATGGCGGGCCGCATCGATGTTGCTGGGGCGCAGGTAGCTCACCAGCAGCCGATCCCCGCAGAAGACGTAGAGCGGCAGGAAACACCAGTCCCCATAGTCGCCGTGGAAGAATCGTCCCTCCTGGCCGCCGTGGACCGGGTCGTCGGTCGCGTCGAAGTCCAGCACCAGCTCCGCGGGGGCCAAGGGGAAGGAATCGATGAACTCTCTCCGCCAGAACCCGCGACATCGCCCAGGCGGTGCGCCGCGGGACGCTCAAAGACCAGCCATTCACTCCTTGGTGAAATCAAGAACCATCGCCTTGCCGACCGCGTCGCGGATGGTGACGATTCCGGTTCCGAAATCGCCCTGGAGGAACGGGCTGTCATACGCGCTGCGCGGGCTGTAGTTCACCGGCACCCCGTTGACTTCCGGCACCTTCGAATAGTCGGCAAACAGCGTCAACGCCGTCTGGTAGAACCCGCTGCGGTAATCGAGCCTGTGGTTTTCCCAGCTCATCGGATTGGCCAGGATCGCTTTCTGAAAGGCGGCAAAGTCCGGATAGTCGCTCTTCCGGGCCACCTCCAGTATCACCGGAGAAAATTCCGACTGGCAGTTCAGCCATATTCCCGGACCGGGCTTTTCCTTCTTGTTGAGCGGGACATCAGGCTGCCAATCCGTCTTGCCTTCCACGACGCGGACGGCGGCGTAGGCACCGGGGGCTTCCGCGAAAACCCAGCCTCCCGCTTCGTGACGCGGGAGCGACCCGTCGAACCAGATCCGCTGGCCGGAGCAGCCCGTGCCGGTGGTCAGGCGCTGGACGATCATCACACCCTTGTCCTGGACCGACCAGATGCCGTTGTAGAAACTCTTTTTGCTGACCGGCTGGATGAAGATTCGGGCCGTCTTGTGTCCGCCGAAGATGACCCCTTCCCACCGGTTCTGGCTGCTGATGCGCGTCCAATCGTCGAGCGGCAGGGCCGACACCATGCTCGTGCCCATGATGAAATCGGGAGTACACCATGTGTAACGGAGGAGGTTGCCGCCTTCGGGATTGAGGATGGAGCCGCTGGTTTCGCCCAGGAATTCCTCGTCCCTGGCATAGCCGATCTCTTCGACGGCCGCGCCGAATCCGGGGCGGCGCGCGACGTACGCGTAGGTGCCGCGTCCCTTGACGTCGAGCACCAGATCGGCGACCAGCGGCGATGGCCGGTAGAAGGTGGTGCCCGCGCACACCACCGCCGGGTTGGTGATTTCGGGCTTGCCGATGCCGAACAGATACCAGCTGGGCCCGTCGCCGCCGTCGCTGCCCCCGGTGGAGTCGGAACCGGGATAACAGCGGTGGCGGCTTCCGCCACGGACGGCGTCGATTTGCTCGATGGCCCAGTCGGCCCAATACACATCCAGCAGCATCCGCATGCGCCGCCGTGCCACGGGGTCGCGCGAAAAGTCGGCGATGTTGTACCAGCTGTTGAGCGTCCATTTGTTGTAGCCCGAGGCGCACTCGACAAGCAGGCCCTTCCCGGCGCGTTCGCGAGTGAAGCGTTTGTAGAAATCGTCGAACGCCTGCGCCATCTGGGTCGCCGGTGTGCCGTCTGCGTAACATTTGTCGCGGTAGTCGGGATCCTCCGCGATGATCTGCGCCGCGCCCCAGAGGCTCGACCACATGATGGCGTGGTGGTTCTCGGTCCCCCAGAGATGCCAGTCGCGCTCCGGGGACAGGACTTCCTTGCGCAGGGCGGTGGAAACCCACCGCCAGAGCATTTCGGCGACCGCGTGCTCGGCGGCGGGACCCATCCGTCCGGGGAAATACTCGCTGCGGCTGTTGAACAGAAAATAGACCCGCTCCAGCAGATACAACTGCTTGTAATACGAGTGCTTGGTGGTGCGCGCGTCCTCCATGCCGCGCCAGCGGACCGCGTCGCGCCGGGACGCAGTGATCATCGCCTGGTCGGCGGCAGGCATTTGTTGCTTGAGCCAGTAGGCCGCCAGCGCGAAGTCGGTGTAGTCGAACACCACGTTGTTTTTTTCCGAAGGAGGGCTGGCGAGCAGTTTCTTCAGCAGCACTTCGCGGCGGCCATCGGCGTCGTCCCGCGCCGACACGGGAAGCGAAGTGATCATCCATGCCGCCAAGGCCAGCATCCCGGCTTGTCTCAATGATTTCATGGCATTGTTTCTTTCACTGCGTTGGTCTTTCCATAACCACCGTCTGCAACGACACCGGGCCGATCAGGCCGGAGGGCCCCGCTTTCACCGACGCCTTCCGGAGGGTGTTACGGATAGATGGCATGGGTGTTGGCGGGTGAGCCGGGTAGACTCACCCGCCCCTATCGATAACGACAACGACGACAATACCCGGACGGAAGATAACAGCGCCCCTGGCGCCAAAACAAGGTTGATGAAGCTGGCCCTCGACGCGCACGCCGACTCCATCGTGGTTAGGCGCCAGCTCACCGACGCCGTCCCACAGCCGCACCGCACGATCGACCTCTAGCATTCCGCGCGCCTCTCTGCCAAGCAAAGCCCGCAACGCCTGGAGCCCCTTCAACGCCTTCACCGCCGTCTGCCGGGAGATCAACCCCCACACCTTCCTGCGCAGAGGCGAGGCCCTCCACGGGTCCCGTGACGGTTGCCGGGCTGCAAGAGGTAGGGCGAAGCGTCTCGCTGAGCCGCGTTCAGCGCCACCGTTTCCGTGAAGATCACGGCTCGGCCTTCGTCGCCGCGCCAGGTGCTCTGATCAGACACACGATGCTGCCGATGGCGCCGATGAGGAACAGCGCGGGGACCACGATGATCAGCAGCGCGACTGTGGGCCCGCCGCCGTCGCCGGCGGGCTTGTGACCGAGCCACGACAGAACCTGAAACGCGCCCAGCGTAAACAGGAAGCCGGAGCCCGCCGCGCCGGTGATCAGGAAGAACATTTTCTGAACCAGCCGTTCCCGGAGCAGCAGCGTGAGGACAACGAGGATCAGACCCTCGACGCCGAGCACATAGCACGGGGTGTGAAAGCGCGGGCCGAGCGAGAGGAAGAGCGAGATGAAGGTGATCACCATTAGGACCAGCATGCCGACTCTGACGTGTTGAAGGATTTCTTTCATGACGTCTTCCTTTCTGTCGATGACCCGCTTGATCGGCTCGATAAACCCATCGGTTTGATTTCGACGCGTTTGCGGGTAGCCGTCGTCCTTCTTGGTGGCAGGCACGGATTGGGACCAGGCGGTGTCGGCGAGCGCGACAATGAGCGCCATCGAGCCGATAGATGGAAATTGCTTTCGGCGCCCCTGCGGGCGGAACCCGCCCCCGCTGGCCTCCCGGAGGCCAGAGCCCCAAACCGAACGTCTCCGACCATGGGAATACCGTAGCGGACGGGCCGCCGGAGGTCGAGCCGCCGCGGACGGCGACGCAGGCATCCCGAACCTCACCTTGGCCACCATCCCGCGCTCGGCCCTCACGTGGGAGTACGTCTTGAGCAGCGGCGCGCCGTGGCCCTGGTGGCCCAGCCACTCTGCCACCTTGCGGGCGGCTACACCACGCCGAACGGGTTTGCACCCCGCCAAGGCACCGGCAGGATGGCGGGCATGCGCCATGTCCTTCCCCTGCTCCTGCTCGCCTTTGTCGCCCGCGCGGAACTCAAGACCGACATCGAGTTCGCCAAGGCCGGCGGCACGAACCTGACGCTGGATGCGTTTGCGCCGGAGGGCGCGGGGCCGTTTCCGACGTGCATCCTCGTTCACGGCGGCGGGTTCATGAAGGGCGACAAGGCGAGCAACTTCAAACCGCTCTTGGGGCCGCTGGGCAAGGCGGGCTTCGCGTGGTTCTCGATCAACTACCGGCTCGCGCCCCAGCACCGCTACCCCGCCCCAGTGGAGGACGTTGAGACCGCCATTCGCTGGGTCAAGGCACACGCGACAGGATACAAGGCCGACCCAAAGCGCATCGCGCTCATCGGCGAATCGGCGGGCGGCCATCTCGTGTCTTTGGCGGGCGCGCGGGCCGGGGCCGACACCCGCGTGGCGGCGGTCGTGCCATTCTATGCGCCGCACGACATGGAGTTGCAGGCAAAGCTGAACAAGACCACCCCGCTATGGGCGGAGGCGCTGTTTGGGATAACGGATCTGGACGGTGCGGCCTGGGGCGTCCTGCGCGAGGCCTCACCCATAACCCACGTCCACGGAGGCATGCCGCCGTACCTGTTGATCCACGGTACAAAGGACGACAAGGTACCGTTCGAACAGTCGCTGAAATTCCAAGAGAAGACGAAGGCTGCCGGCAACGTCTGCGACCTGATCCCCGTCGAAGGCGGCACTCACGGCATGCGCGCATGGGAGAAGCTCGACCCGGGCTACAAGGACAAGCTCATCGCTTGGCTCAAGACGACTTTGGCGGGCAAACAGTGACGGCTGGGGATTCAGCGCGACGCCCGGAAAAGGCGAGGACCTCACCCCGCCCCGCGCATTGGGATAACGTTGCGCGCGCGCTTCTGCGGCCGGGCGCCAAACCACGCCTCGGCGTCGTGGGCGGTCGCGTCGCGGCGGGCGTGGCAGTGGACGGCGGCGCAGGCATCCCGAATTCCACCTTCGCCAACATCTCGCGCTCGTGCTCGGCCCGCACGTGCGAGTAGGTCTTCAAGAGCAGCGCCCCGTGATCCTTGTGGCCCAGCCATTCGGCAACCGTGCGCACGTCGATGCCGGCCTCTAAGCCCCATCCCTCTTTTGCAAAACGCGGGCCAGCTGGCCCACCGTCACCCGCGGCCACGGCAGCAGCTTCAAGCAAGCGTCGACGTGCACACGGTCGAAGGCCTCGGGATCAAAACCTCGCCCCAGCCACTCCAGCATGGAGTCGTGCTCCTCGTGGCCCGGGTCGGCGATGGCCTCCAGCAGATCCTCATAACCGCCCGGCCCACCGCAATCCTCGGGAGGACAGGCCCGCGCGCCATCGGCGCACTCGGCGTCTCGGGCGATGGGGCCCTGCGGCCCGGCGATCGACTCGACGGTCACGCGGTGCAACCAGCCGTCCCCCATGTCATACTCGTACGCCAGTTCGGCGCCGACAACGGGGGCAACTTCCATAAGCCTCACCCGCCCCTCGTCCCCACACTCCAGCTCGAAAGAGGGATCGGAGAAATCCCCCGACGCAGTGCCGAAGCGGTGCAGATGGCTGTTCGTCCATCCCGTTGCGACCTGCAGGGCAGCGTGCAGCCAGCCCAGCGTCGCGTCGCCCGCCACCAGCAGGGAGCGCCACACCGGCGGCACCACGCCCAACAATTCGACGCGCAGACGGTACAGGGGCGCGGGCGGGCGATTCTTGGCGGAGGGTTTCCTCGGTCGGGGAGCCGGTCTCGCGGGACGGATCATGCCGGTGATGCTACCGCCCGCCAGAGCGCTGGCGCAACCCCAGTGCGCGATGGCGAACTCACCCCGCCCCGCGCGCCGAGGCGACCGCTCAGGGTTTCTCTGCGACGATTTTGCCGTCTTGCCAGACGTAGACGGGCGTGCCGTGGGCTCGCGCGGTCTTTCGGGCGCTCTTCGCGGCGCGGCGAAGCGCCCTGCCCACGGCGGCCGAGAAATCCCTCGTGCGCTTCTTGGGTTTCGTGGTCTTCATGGTCCTCGCTCCAGGAGCCGGGGCATCGCCCCGGAATTATCGTACACGGCCCACGCATCCGCCAGCGGGCGATAGGCGTTCTCGAAATTCCGCCATCCGCGGTCAAAGCGGCGCGCCACGTCCTCCGGAGGCACGTCGTGGCCCCCCTGCCTCACGCGGGCGGCGATGCGCCGCAACGCGAGGCGCAGTGAGGCAAGCCGGAGGTAGACGATCTCGATGCGGTACCCCGCCCCTTTCCACGCTTGCAGGCGGCTGAGGTACGCCAACCCGCTGAGGGTTGTCTCGAAGGCGAAGTCCACTTTCGCCCTGGCGAGCCGGTCGAGCTCGTGCAGGAACAGGCGGCCGGCGGCCAGGGCCGCGAGGCGGGGCTGGAGGGGCGAGAGCCCCCCGGCGATGAGGTCGGCATTCACGAAGTGCACCACCCCCGCGTCCCCCGGCAGGAACTCGCGGGCGAACGTGGTCTTGCCCGCGCCATTGGGCCCCGCGATCAGGATGCAGCGCGGTGAGGTGGGGAGACGCATCTTCATTCGTTGAGTCTTCCAACACCCCGCGGCCCCTTCTGTCAAGAACGTCATCGGGCCAATGCCTGCAAACCCGTCGCGCGGCCGCGCGGCTCACTTCATGGCGGCCATGGGGATCACGTTCCTCGCGCGCCTCGGGGGCCGTAGCCCAAACCACGCCTCGGCGTCGTGCCCGGTCACGTCGCAGCGGGAGGAGGCGCGGATGCCGACGCCGGCATCCCGAATTTCACCTTCGCCACCATCTCCCGCTCGTGGTCTGCCCTCACGTGCGAGTAGGTCTTGAGCAGCGCGCCCCGTGATCCTTGTGGCCCAGCCATTCGGCAACCGTGCGCACGTCGATGCCGGCCTCCAAGCAGGTGGTACCGAAAATCGCCCGCTGTGCGTGGTGGGTGAATCGCGGGATACCCAGACGCTTGCACGTCGAGTCGATGAAGCCCTGGGCCTCCCCGACAAGCAGGACGCGATCACTCGGCCCAACATCGCCCCTCTCCTGCTTCATCCGCGCCAACAGCTCCCGGATCTACGGGAACATCGGAACCATCCAGAACCCGAAGTCATCTCCAAACAGGTCGCGCTTGCGCACCCGCCGCCAACGCGATAATGTTCCCCCCGACCGAGGAAGGGTGGCTGAGTGGTCTAAGGCACTCGACTCGAAATCGAGCGTGGCAGTGATGTCACCGTGGGTTCGACTCCCACCCCTTCCGTAT
>JADLBR010000387.1 GCA_020847615.1 Verrucomicrobiia bacterium | reverse complement strand
TTGCCGGTCCAGTCCGAGGTGAAGTCGGCAATCTCGGTCGTGGAATCGGGGACGTCGGCGGGATTCCAGTTGGCGGTATTGGTCCAGGAGCCCACGGCGCCCGTGAGCCCGCCGACCCAGAGGTTGGAGGTCTGGGCCTGGGCTGCGATGGCGGTGGCCAGCGCGATGGCGACCAGGGCCGAGGCGGGCGACAAGAAAGACCTTAGGGATGGCATGGCATTCGTCTCCGCAGATAGGGGTATTTCTTATAGGGGCTGCGCGCCGGACGGGCAACGCGAAATGGCCCCTCCGGGCGCCGCCATCGCCCAGGGACATCGCCTGATTTCGGCCGAAGGCCTGCGGAGTGGGGACCGCCCCCGGACCACCGGCTTGGGAGAATGTAGCCGAAGCCGTGAGGCTTTGGCGGCCAAACGCTCACGCGTTCGGCTACGGGAGGCGATGCGGCAATTTTCGAGTCAGTCGACCTGTCCCTTGGCCCAAGCGGCGACAAAGTCGGCCAGCTCGGCGGCGTTGGCGCTGCGGGCGTTGCGGACGAAGAAGCCGCTGGCGGCGGCGCCGAGCAGGAGGCGCTGGTCGGAGGGCAGGCCGAGGAGCTGGCCGACGCAGAATCCGGCATTGAAGCGGTCGCCGGCGCCGACGCTCTTTTTGGGCTTGGGGCAGAAGGGGCCGGCGACGCAGGCGGTGCCGCGCTCGTCGGCCAGGGCGGCGATCTTCACGCAATGGGTGGCGACCTGGGTGATGCCGAGTTTTTCGCGGATCGCGTGCGCCTGGCGCGACACGGGCTCCGGTTGCTCCTGCGCGTGGGCGATGCCCAGGACATCGGCGACAGCGTTGGCCTCGTTGAGGTTGACGCCGAGGATCACGTGGCCGTATTTCTCGAAATCGCGCATGGCGTCGAGCATGCCCCGGATGTCGGCCTTGCTGCGGACGCGGGGGTCGACGAGATCGAAGAAGAACCACGGGCGGTGCTCCAACTTCGCGAATATGTCGCGCTGCATCCGCCGCCAGCAGCGGGTCATGTGCGGGTAGAGCGTCCAGTTGGTGATGGCGATCAGGCGGGCGCGCCGACACGCCGCGAGGAACGCGCCGTCGGCGAGGACTTGATCCAGGAGCGGGCCGTCGAACTCGGCCAGTTGGCTGGTGGCGGAGAGCATGTATTTCCCGTCGGCAAATTCCAGGGCGAGGGTGCGCCCGACGGCGGAGCCCCACGAGGTGCAGGAGCGGCATTTCGCAGCGAGGGCGTCGAATGCGGCGTGCCGCGGGCTCCCGAGCGTGGCGAACACGTCGAGGCGGGCGCCGAGGGAGGCGATCCCGTCGCCGAAGTTCACCGCGCAGCCACCGGGGTCGACGCTGTTGAGCACGATCTCGCGCAGCGAGGAATGTCCCGCCGCCGCCGCGACGAGTTCCGCGAACTGCGCGATGGTCTCGACGCGCCGATATGAATTCAGCGCCGCGCGTTCCTCGACCACGGAGATCATCTCGTCGACGAACCCGTCGAATCCGGCGACCACGTCCAGCCCGGCGATCTCCCCCGCGCGATCTCGCAGTGCCCTTGACAGTTCTTCCAGTGCCTCAGCCATGGTGGACCTCCTTCGATTTCCACAATCCGACTGGAAAAAATGTGCGAGGTCAAGTCGGGACGGGGGTGGACGGGTGGCGCGGGGCAAACGCTGGCGCGCTCGGCTCCGTGGGGATCGTGGGCAGCGAAGGGCTTGCGCCCTTCGCCCGGGGCCTGACATGCTATGGCCCATGAGTGAGCGAACCGTTGAGACGAGGCCCCCGTCGTTTCCCGGCGTGAGGCCGGATGTGCCGATCGTGCCGGAGGCCGGGAAGCACTGGCAGGTCGTGTGCGGGGACGCGGGGCACTGGCGCGTGGGGCTATACTCTCCGGCGCTGGCGGCTCCCGCGGGGTGCACGGAGTTGGAGAAGCACGATTGCCCCGAGTTCTTCCTGTTGCTCTCGGGACGCGTGACGCTGGTGCTCGCGCGCGAGGGCACGCTGGTGGAGGTGCCGCTGGAGGCGGGCAAGCCCGTGCTCGTGGAGTGCCCCCACAACGGCTTCTGCCCGGACGGGCCGCACACCGGCGTGGCGCTCGTGGTCGAGCGCGACAGCTTCGCGACGGTCTATCGGCCCACGGCGGCGTGGGTCGCGGGAGCCTGACTCTAAAATAGCCGCATCGCCTCCCGTAGCCGAACGCGCCAGCGTTTGGCCGCCAAGGCCTCACGGCCTCGGCTACATTTTCCCAAGCCGGTTGGGTGGGTCGAGGTGGCGCAAGGGCCGGTGGGGCGCGGACGCCGGGGCCGGCGTCCCTCCCAGAATCTACTTCAATGCCTTGATCGCCTTGACGGGGATGTCCTTGGCGGTCGGCTCGGACAATGCGGGCCACTTGGACGCGTCGAGGCGATAGCCGACCTCGGGGACGAGCGGCCAGACGATCGGGGCGAGGCAGAGGACGGCGGCCTTGAAGCCCTGGACGGTTGCGCCCGGGTTGCCGGTGTGCGCGGAGTTGTCGGCCTCATTCTCGATGACGAACGGCCTCTCGAAGCCGCGCCGCATGAGGGTTTGGAGGAAACCGCGCCAGTCCATGCTGTCGTTGCCGCCGAAGCCCGGGAGCATGGGCTCGTAGTGGTGACGATCCCACTCGTGGGCGGGGACGGGGACGCCGGCGCGCTTGGCAAGATCGGGCCTGACGGCCTGCATGGCGTAGAGCGCGCCCCAGTGGACGCGGCCCGGCGATTTGTTGTTGCGGGTGCCCTTGACGTGGACCCGGTGGATGCGGGACATGTCGGAGGCCTCGATCACGTCGGCGGGATCGATGTTCTGCCACACGTCGTGCGACGGGTCGTAGGT
>JADLBR010000386.1 GCA_020847615.1 Verrucomicrobiia bacterium | reverse complement strand
GGTGATGCGTTCACCTGTCCCTGTTGCAGCAAAACTACCGGACCGGGGGTGCGGGTGCAAGGGGGAAGCGGTCGTCCGCCCGTGGGCGGCGTAGGGGGGGGCGATGGGGGAAGGACGGACGGCGAAGGCGTTTCAGGTGGAGCAGGCGCGGCAGGCGCTGGAGGTGTTTCGGGATGGGGTGGAGAACTGGCACTGGCGTGAGGAGAGGGGTGCGGCCTGGGAGCGATTTGTAAGGTTGATAATCGCCCGCAAGGATGCGCTATTTCGCGGGCGCCGCACGGGCCGGCGGGCGCGCGCGACCTACTCGCACCTTCCCTTGATCACGCGCACCATGGTCGCGGTGAGGTCGCCGGGTCCCTCGGCGACGAGGCGGAAGTCCATCCGCGTGTCGCCCATCAGCTCTTTCGCGGGGATGGGCCCGATCGCGATGTCGCGAAAGCGCGCTGTTCCCGACTGTCCCACGGCGCCGTGACCCCGCCCCTGGCCGAAGATCTGCAGGCGTGCGGGGCCCGTTTCGTCCGCCAGAAAAGTGGCCGACACCTCCTCCCACGCGCCGGTCTGTGCCGATGCCGCGTAGGCGATGGAGGACCAGTCCATGCCGGCGACCCGCAGGCCCGGCTTGAGGTTCTGACCCTCGTTCCTGATCCGCGCGCTCAGTCGATAGGCGAAGCCCTTCTCCAGTCGCACGATCTGGTCCAGGTGCACCGTGTCTTCGTTGCCGGGCTTGAAGCGGTACTCGAGCATTTTGCGGCCCGTCCGATCGGGGTCGTCGACCACCCTGTATTCCGCGGGCCCGGACCATCCCTCGAGGCCCGCCGCGAAGTCGCCGTTCTTCACGACCTCGCCCTTCTCATGCGGCGAGCCACCGATGACCGACGCGAACGCCGCATCATCGGGAAACCGCCCCGCCGCCGCGAGCCCGGGGATGTGGAACGTCGCGGTCTTGAGTTTCCCATCGCCGGTGTTGCGGGCGGGCGCCGTCTTGGACGCGTGGCCGCCCGCATCGGTGTAGGCGATGTGCCACGAGGTGGGCGCGCGGTCGATGTACGTCACCTTGATCGTCGCGGGCGCGGGCTTGGCCCAAAAGATCCTATCCAGGGCGAAGAGCAGGCCCGGCTGCCCGTGGGCGAGATCCGTGCGCCGCGCGTCAAAATCGTGGGCCATCTCGCCCTTGGGCAACTTCTCCCAGGGCAGGGGAGCGCGCTCGACGCGTTCGGCAGGGACGCTCTGGCTGCCGGGCAGGTCGCGCTGGATCAGCCAGCGCTCGATGTTTCGGATCGCGCGCTTGCCGCGATAGGCCTCGCGCAGGCACGCCCAGGCGTCGGGCGAGTTTTCCCGCCGATAGCCTTGCGTGATCCGCGCGTACTCGTTCAGATCGGAGTTGAGCCGCAGCGTCTCCTGGGAAACGAGCTGGAAGTTTTGGCGCATCTGCAAGCCGCGCAGCACGCAGATCCGGTGCCGGTACGGGTAGCCCGCGACCGGCCCAAAGCGCCACTCCCAATACTTGCCGTACTCCTCGTTCTCGTCCCCCCGGAAACGCCCCGCCTTGATCGTTGGGTGCTCGTCATCGACCCGCATGTACCCGCGCGGATCGAGGCTCGAGCCCCAGGCCACCTCGTCGATCAAGGAAAACATGAAATCGATCGCGCCCCCTCGGATCCCCGCGCCCCTGTTGAATGCGTGCTCGTGGAGGCCGGCCGTCGCCGCCCTGAATTCGGGCGTCGTCCCCATCGGGCCGTCCCACAGGACCGCCAGCTTGTGCTCGGCCCCCCGGAACACCTCGCACATCGCGTCGATCCGACGCCGTAGCCAGTCCGCGAATTGCTCCGCCGTGACCCCTGTGGATTTCTGCCACAATTCCAGATCCACGGGCCGTATGAACATCTCCTCGCCCCGCGACGCGCTGATGCCGTGGATATAGCCGTAGACCACGTCGTCGCCCTTCGCGATGCCGGTCCTCGCGAACTCCCGCATGAACTCGTGGAATGCCCTGTCCACCTCCGGCTGCCACGGCGGCACGATCTGGATCCGCCACGGCTGCCCCTCCTGCAGCGGCGGCACATCGAGCACGGCCGGCTTGAACTTCTCGATCACCCAGTCCGGCACCGCCTCCCGCTGCACCCCCTTGAGATGGATCCCCGTCCTCATCCCGGCCGCCCGATTCTTGGCGATCTGCTCGCGGGCCCACTCCCAGTTGTATTGCCCGGGCGCGGGATTCAGCCGCGACCATTCCATCATCACGCCCCGCACCGTGATCGCGGGATCGAACCGCTTCTCGCCCCACGTGATATACCCCGAATACGGCACCGGCCCCACGCCCTCCGGAAGACTCCAGTCCCAACCCTCCCGGATCACCGGCGGCCCCTGGCCCGGCAGCGGAACACCCATCAGCCACAGCCCAACGCACATGACCGCCGGCCAAACACGCATGGCCCATTGAGCACGGCACCCGTCGCCCGTGTCAACAGCCCGTTGGGACGCGACGGCGCGGGGGATCTGGAGCCCTCTGGCAAAAGACGGGACGATCCACGCCCTGCGCGGGCGCGGCTACGGCCGGGATTCCCACCCCATTTGACAGCGCCCCGATCCCCCGCAGCTTTCCGTCCCGCAGTTCCCTGGCCGGTGCCTTGCGACGGCGGCCGGCAAGGTGTTTCGATGCAATTAGCGCTATTCGTGGTGGGTTTCTTTTCGGCGATTGTCTACGGCTCTTTCTTTGAGTGGGCCCTGCATCGCTTCTTGATGCACAAGCGCATCCCATTCTTCCCCTACCCGTTCAAGGCGCACGCGCTGGTGCACCACCGGCTCTTCAAGGCGGACTTCACGTACCATGTGCAGAGGCCGGGCGACGAGGCCGACATCCCCATGGCGTGGTGGAACGGGCCCGCTCTCGTCGCGGTCGCCTCCCTGCCCTTCGCGGCCGCGTCGGCGTGGGCCGGCTCCGTGTGGCTCGTCGGGGGTGCCGCCCTCGCCATCGCCGCCTACTACGGGGCCTACGAATACCTCCACTGGTGCATGCACAAGCCCAGGGACCGCAGGGTCGAGCGCGCCGGGCTGTTCTTTCGCCTCAATGGCCACCACCTCCTCCACCACCGCTACATGGGCAAGAACTTCAATGTCGTGCTCCCCCTCGCCGACCTCTGCCTCCGCACCCTCTTGGCCCGCTCCCCCGTCCGCTTCGCCCAGGCCACCGGTCCCTCCGTGCCCAATGTCCAACCGCTCCACACCACCGAGGATCGCCATCCCCCCGGACGCCCCCTCGCCCACTGCCCCACCGCGCCCACCCCCTGACGCTTCCAAAAAACCGGGATTGACCCCGGCCCCTCCCCATTTAGTTTAAACACTTAACACGCTGCGTCGTTTTCGGGCGCGGTGCCCGGGGCGCGCGTGGCAGGAGGCGCATCGCATGAAACAGGCATGGAGCAGGCGGCGGTTCATCGGGAGGTCGGCGGGATACGCGGGGGCGGTGGCACTGGCGCCGCGGGTGTGGGCGCAGGCGCAGGGGGCGAACGAGCGGGTGCGGATCGCGATCGTGGGGCTGGGGGCCAAGACGAAGAACGGGGGCAAGGGGACGGCGCACATCGAGGCCTTTCGGAAACTGGAGGGCGTCGAGGTGGCGGCCTTGTGCGACGTGGACACGGCCTTCCTCGACCGCGAGGTGGCGAAGTTCACGGAGCGCGGCGAGACGGTCAAGACGTACACGGACTACCGCAAGCTGCTCGAGGACAAGTCGATTGACGCGGTGGTGATCGCGACGCCCAACCACTGGCATTCGCTGATGGCGGTCTGGGGCGTGCAGGCGGGCAAGGACGTGTATTGCGAGAAACCGGTTTCCCACAACATCTGGGAGGGGCGTCGCGCGGCGGACATCATCGCGAAGACCGACCGGATCGTGCAGGCGGGGACGCAGTCGCGATCGGACCCCGGCGTGCGCGAATCGCTGGAATGGCTGAAGGCCGGCAACCTGGGCAAGGTGCTCTACATCCGCGGGCTCTGCTACAAGAACCGGCCGAGCATCGGCAAGGTCGAAGGGCCGACCGCGCCGCCGGACACCGTGGACTACGACCTGTGGTCCGGGCCGCGCGAGAAGGAGCCCATCATGCGCGAGAACCTGCACTACGACTGGCACTGGTTCTGGCACACCGGCAATGGCGACATCGGCAACCAGGGCATCCACGAGATGGACCTCTGCCGCTGGTTCCTCGGGCAGGGCAAGGTGGCGCCGAGCGTCATCGGCCTCGGCGGGCGCTTCGGCTACATCGACGACGGCCAGACCCCCAACACGCAGATCGCGGTATTCGGCTATGAGCCGGCGCCGCTGATCTTCGAGGTCCGGGGCCTGCCGCTGTACCGCGATTCCAAGACCGGACCCCGCTATCGCGCGGCGGCCTCCGGCGTGGGCATCGTCGTCCACTGCGAGGGCGGCTACCTCATCCGGGGCACCGCCTACGACAAGAGCGGCAAGAAGATCAAGACCTTCGAGGGCGACATGGGCGGCGGCCACCAGGCGAACTTCATCGCCGCCGTGCGCAGCCGCAAGAAGGCCGAGCTGAATTGCCCCTTCATCGAGGGCCACCTCTCCAGCGCCCTCTGCCACATGGCCAACATCAGCTACCGGCTCGGCCAGCCCGCGCGCCCCGAGGCCATCGTCGATGCCCTGGCCAAGTACCCCGCCGCCATCGAGACCCTCGGGCGCATGACCGAGCACCTCCAGGTCAACGGCATCGATATCTCCGCCAACCTCGCCAACCTCGGTCCCGCGCTGACCATGGACCCCGACAAGGAGACCTTCACCGGTCCCCTCGCCGACCAGGCCAACGCCATCCTCAAGGACACCTACCGCAAGGGATTCCAGATCGAGGACAAGAAGAGCTAAAGGCCCATCGCGCCGCTAAGGCGCCGTGATCTTCAGCCGCATGAAGCGCGCCGGGAAGACCCCGATGGCCGAGTTGTCCCGGACGGTGATCATCTCGATCACGGTGCCCGCGCGGCCCGTTTCGGTGGTGAGGGCTGTCGCGGGGATGTCGCCGGAACTGGAATAGGTCGAGCCGTCCGACCAGTTCGTGAGGGAATCGGAGACCTGGACCGTGCAGACGATGCCCGCGGCGGTGGTGTCGCGTTGGAAGGTCAGACTGAGGTAGCGGCTTCCCGCGGCAGTGGCAATGCCCGGCCGAGGGCACGCCCGACTGGTGGGGGCGAGCGGGTCGGTGCCGGCGGCGAATTCGGCGATGTTTGGGGCCCCGTCCCCGTCCGGATCGGCGGCATCGGCGGCGGCGCCGGCGGACTCGATGCGACCGAGATGCCCGAGGCGCCACGACTCGAGGGGGGAGAGGGTTCGCCATTGCAGCAGGCTCATTGAGAAGGGCGGCAGGACCAGGGATCCGCCCGCGGTGAAATTGCTGAGCACCTGCGTCACGGGCGCGATGTGGACGGCGCTCTCGTTGTTGTCGGTTATCGCGGTCGACGTCAGCAGCGTCCAGGTGAGGTGCCCGGCCGGGGCGCCCGGGCCGCTGAAGTTCACGGCGAGTGGGGTGGTCCTGTGGAAGTTGAAGACGATGGCCGAGCGATTTGTTCCGTTGGCGAACGCGTGGGACTGGAGGCAATGGGCGTTTTCCCACGTCACGCGGTTGCGGTTGGTCACGCTCCAGACGGGGTCGTCGCCGGCGTGCGAGGTCTCGAGGAGATCGCCCGGCAGCGCCCGGTTGGCGAGCTGGCAGGCGAGGTATCCGGGACGCTTGCGATCCGTGACGCCCATGTCGCGCGTGACGCCCCACACATAGGCGTGGTTTGTGCCGGCGGGGGCCTCGTAGCCGCCGAGGTTGAAGAGCCCCTGGTCGCGGGCCTGCAACTCGCGCAGCGCCATGAGCATGTGGCCCGCGACGGCGATCCCGGCGCCGAGCGACGGGGTGTATGCGGTGAGCGCGGCCTGGGAGTTCGTGATCCCGCCCGATGGGACGTTGATGTTGACCTCGTAGACCGCGATGGGAACCGGGCGCGATGAGTGCAGGAGATTGGTGTAGTCCTGGTACATCAGCCCGCCCGGCTTGTTCCACCACTCGGGCTCGGCAAAGAGCGAACCGAAGAGCTCCTCGGTCGTCGCGTAACTGTCGATCCAAGAGGCCATGTATCCGGCGACCGCCATCGAGTCGTGGCTCGGGCACGCGTCGTGCGCGTGCCTGACCCGCCACGGGACGACCCATTGCTCGCCCAGGATGAAATTGAAGCGGGTGGCCGCGTAGAAGGGGGACGACTTGGCGGCGGAGAATATCTCCCCGGCCCGGTTGCCATACGCCTCGGAATTGGCCATGGCCGCGCCGCGGTAGCCGGGGTTCCACGCCTCATTGCCGAACTCGATGTGGATCCGCCGGAACGCTTCGGTCCACGGCGAGGGATGGCCGAGGGCCGCGCGCCGCGCGCCATAGGTGGTGTTCGTCGGGCCGCCGAGGTACTCCATGAGGTTCGCGATCTCATGCGTCGAGTACGTCAGCGGCGTGGGGAACCAGGGGTCTGCGCCGACGGTCTCGCAGAGTCCGAGGAACTCGTGCAGGCCGAGGAGGATCCCGTTGGCGGCGGTGGCGTAGCTGCTGTAACCGCTGCGCAGGCGGGCGAAGGCCGGGGTGGTCTCGTTGTCGAGCGAGTCGCCGAGGTGCTGCCATGCGGGGTACCGGATGAAGCCGGGGTTCAGCTGGCGCAGGGTGGCGACGACGGGATCGCGGAACTCCGAGGTGTTCGTGGCGTCGCCACCGACTTGCCGCAGGCTGACGTCGTCCAGCAGCACCGAGGACTGATTCACCGGCGCGAATTGGAGGTTGACGGATCCGACGTCGGTGCCGCCCTCTGCCGCGGTGAACGTGTTCGTGTATGACCGCCACGCGCCGCTGAGCGGCAGGGTCTGATTGATCCAGTACGCGCCGCCGCCGCGCCGCAGTTGGACGAGCAACTGGTTGGCCCCGCCGGCGCCCTTCGCGCTAAAGATGAGACGGTAGGTGCCGTTGAGCTGCACGAAGCTCACCCCGTTCCATGTGTCAAAAGAGCCGTTCAGCTGGACCCATTGTCCGGGCGCCGTCGCGGTGAGCCGAGCGCACTGGCGGCTCGCCGGGTTGAGGGCGGCCGGGAGATCCGCCAGCTCGCTCGCGGCGGTTGCACCGCCGTTGGTTGACACATTCCAGCCATGGAATGCCGAACCGCCATTCGTGCCGCTCGTGTCGCGCTTGCGGAGCAGCAGGTAGTCGCCACGGGCCGCGCTTGGGCCCATGCCGTCGAAGAGGTAGGTCGTGCCGTTGGTGCTGCCGGCCGGGTCGTTGGGCGGGTTGGCGCGGTTCGGTGCCGTCGAGCGCACGACGGTGCCCGTGCGGCCCTTGGCCGTCCCCCAGATGAATTCGTAGCCGGCGCCGTCCCAGAATCCGCTTGGCCAGGCGGTGTAGGGCCCATCCTCGATGGCGTTCGTTGCCGTCGCCGACCCGACGGGCACGATGGATTGCCACATCTGCCCCTCGAAGCCGGGATTGCGATAGAGCAGCTCCTTCATGAGCTGATTGGAGTCGTAGTAGTTGACTTGGCCGAGGTTGATGCCGAAGCGCCGCGCGTCAGGCACAGCGACGTTTGTCGTGATGGTGATCGTTGTCTCGGAAAGGGCGGGCAACGCGAGCACGGATGCCGTCGCGCAAAGTAGCCATCTCATGGGGACACCACCTCCAAATGGCGCACGATCCCGGAGACCTCGGACGATAGCCGCCGGATGTCGGTGCCCGCCGCGGATTCCGCGAAGAACCACAGGTGCGGCTGCACCCAGCCCGCCTGACTGGCGCCGGGGACAGCCGGGTAGCTGTGCGTGACGAAAGCGCCGTACTCCTGGAGGGCGCGGGCAATCTCCAGGGCGGCGGGGCTCAGGGTGAATGCCGCGAGATCGACGTGTCGCGGAATCGCGAGGCGCGTCCCATAACAGACGTTGCCGTGGGCGCCGAGGCGCCCGAGTTTTTGGAGTTCGATCGGCATGTGGCGCGCCGGCGGGACGAAGGGTTGCCCTCCGGGGCCGCAGCGGCTGAGCCCCTCGTGCAGGGCCGCGACGGCCAGGACATGAGGGATGCCCGTTTCAAGTTCCTCCTTGCGGATGATCCCGCCCAGTAGGGGAAGGCCGCTGTAGAGGTGCCCCGCCTGATCCGGAGGCGCACCGCTGCCCCCGAGGTCGTACCGGATGCAGGCCATGGCCTCGATGTCCGCGCCGCGCCGCGCCGCCCGCACCAGTTCATAGGCAACTCCCGCCACCGGATCGATGAGCGTGCCGTGCACCTGGCGCTCGCCGATGTCGGGGGCGCGCAGCGTGTGGGCCACCCCGCCCTCGTACCGCAGGAGGATCCGCCGGGGCGGGTCGTCCGCCGCCGACACCCAGATCGGCCGCTCGTGCGATGTGGGGGTGACCAAGGCGCCGTGGCCCGCGAGGTCCAGCGCCTCGGACTGTATCTTCTGAAACCGGGCGGTCGTGTCGATCCGGCGGTTCCACGGGCTGTCCGGCGCGAAGGGCCGCCTCACCAGGCCGGGGTCCCGCAGCGCCGCCGCCGGGGTCGCGTCGGGCGTTTTGACACCGGCGACCAGCTCCTGGCCGGGCAGCGCGATGGCGAACTCCCCGGCCGCGACCTCGACCGCGCTCGCGAATGAGGCATGATCGATCCGGACTAGGCCCCGGGTCACTTCCAGGCGCGTCCTGCGCCTGCCGGCGTCGACGGCGAAGGCGGTCCCCAGCACGCGCATCCGCGCCTCCGGCGTCGCGATCTCAACCCCGTGCCCGTCGCGCTGGGGGCGGATGTCCGCCCGCACCGAGCCCGCGTCAAGGGTCATCCGTCGGCCGTCGGGCGATTCGATCACCGCGATAGTCCCGCCGCTCAGCGCGATCCGGCTGCGATCGGATAGCATCACGGTGGCGCCCGCCCCCGCGTCGAGCATCAGGCGATCGCCCGCGCCAAGGCTCACGCCGTCCCCCGCCGGGCATCCGTTCCCGCCGCGGATGACCCGCACGCCGCCGCGAACATCCGCCAGCAGCGGCCGCGCCGGAGCCGCCTTCCAGACCACCAGCGCCATGACGACGCTCGCCGCCGCCGCAAGCCCCGATCCGAGCAGGGCGAGCCACACCACCCGGGGGCGCGATGACCGCATCCGGCCCGAGGTATCCCGGAGCACGCGCTCCCTCAGGTGCTCCGGCGAGGCCGCGCGGATCGCGGCGAGGATCGACTGCCGCAGCATCGACCGGCGCGCCCCCTCATCCAGGAGCGAGCGGAGCAAGCCGTCCGTCCGCATTTGCGCCACCCATTCCCCCAGGGCCCCCGCGTCGCCTTGCAAGATGGCGTCCGCCGCCGCGGGGTCGCCCTCGTCGACCAGGCGCGCGATCTGCTCCTGCCCGATCATCGGCACTCCTCCTTCAGTCGGGTTTCGATGCAGGCGCGCAATTGCTGGCGCACCCGGAAGAGGGTTGTCCGCACCCATGCGGCGCTGCGGGATAGGCGGCGGGCCATCTCGTCGGCGGAGCAGCGGGCGCCGTACTTCATCCGGAGCAACTCGCGCAGATTCGATGGCACCTCCTCGAGGCAGAACCTCATCGCCTCCGCCTCCCGCGACGCGTCCTCGTCAGGCGTGGACGCGGCCAGCTCGATGAGCCGGTGCTCGGCGTAACCGAGCCGGTTGGACCGCTCGCGGCAATAGCGCTCGATCTCCGCGCGAACCTTGTTCGCCGCGATCGCCCGCAGCCACGCGGGCAGCGAGGTGCCGGGCGTGAATCTGTCCAGATTGCGGTATGCAAAAACGAATGTCTCGTGGGCGATCTCGTCCACCAGATGAGGCACCGGCAGCTTCAGCGCGATGAAGGCGTGCACCCGGCCCAGGTGACGGTCGAGAAGCGGCGCGAATGCGCCGGTGTCGCCGCGCCGCACCGCCTCGACCAGCGAATCATCGCCGATCGTCCCAGACTCTTCACCGTCCGCGCTCATTCCTGCCTGCTAAGGATATAGGGCGATCCAACCCAACGTGACAGCCGTCGCGTGCGCAACCGAGTCCCCCGGCAGCGAATGCCGACACCCTCAAGCGCCAATCTGGGTCATCACCGCGCCCACGATGGGACAGAATGTCGCTCCAGACCGTGACCGACAGGGTCCGATATATTCATAAAAGGTTCATAACAAATCACTTAAAGAATTTAAATACCGCGGTACGGAAGTTGCCAAGCGAAGGTATGGCGAAAGTACTGGGCATTGATTTGGGCACGACGAACTCGTGCATGGCCGTCATGGAGGGCGGGGAGCCCACCGTCCTGGAGAATTCCGAGGGCGGCCGCACGACGCCGTCTGTCGTCGCCTTCTCCAAGACCGGCGAGCGGCTGGTGGGCCAGGCCGCGAAGCGCCAGGCGATCACGAACCCGGCCAACACCATTTTTTCGGTCAAACGGTTCATGGGCCGCAAGTACGGCGAGATCCCCGAGGAGGCCAAGCGCGTGCCGTACAAGGTCGTCGAGGCCGCGAACGGCGACGCCCACATCGAGGTGATGATCGAGGGCAAGCCCAAGCGCTTCAGCCCCCCCGAGATCTCGGCGATGATCCTCGCCAAGCTGAAGGCCGACGCGGAGGCGAAGCTGGGCGAGACCATCAAGCAGGCGATCATCACCGTCCCGGCCTATTTCAACGACTCGCAGCGCAACGCGACCAAGGACGCGGGCACGATCGCGGGCCTCGAGGTCCTGCGCATCATCAACGAGCCCACCGCCGCCTCGCTGGCCTACGGCCTGGACAAGAAGAAGGACGAGAAGATCGCCGTGTACGATCTCGGCGGCGGCACCTTCGACATCTCCGTGCTGGAGATCGGCGACGGGGTCTTCGAGGTCAAGGCCACCAACGGCGACACGCACCTGGGCGGCGACGACTGGGACAACGCCGTCATCGACTGGCTGCTGGCCGAGTTCAAGGCCGACAGCGGCATCGATCTCCGCAAGCAGGCCGACGCCATGCAGCGCCTCAAGGAGGAGGCCGAGAAGGCCAAGATCGCCCTCTCCTCCGCGCAGGAGTACGAGCTCAACCTCCCCTTCATCACCGCCGACCAGTCCGGCCCGAAGCACCTCCAGCGCAAGCTCACCCGCGCCAAGCTCGAGCAGCTCACCGACCGCCTCTTCGAGCGGACCCTCGGCCCGGTGCGCTCCTGCCTCAAGGACGCCAAGCTCAACGAGGCGCAGATCGACGAGCTCGTCCTCGTCGGCGGCATGACCCGCATGCCCAAGGTCGTCGATACCGCGCGCGCGCTCATCGGCAAAGAGCCCCACAAGGGCGTCAACCCCGACGAGGTCGTCGCGGTCGGCGCCGCCATCCAGGGCGGCGTCCTGAAGGGCGACGTCAAGGACGTCCTGCTGCTCGACGTCACGCCCCTGACGCTGGCCATCGAGACCCTCGGCGGCGTGGCCACCGCGATGATCCCGCGCAACACCACCATCCCCACGCGCAAATCCCAGGTCTTCTCCACGGCGGCGGACAGCCAGCCCGGCGTCGAGATCGTGGTCCTCCAGGGCGAGCGCCCCATGTCCCGCGACAACAAGCAGCTCGGCCTCTTCCGGCTGGAGGGCATCCCGCCGGCCCCGCGCGGCGTCCCGCAGATCGAGGTCACCTTCGACATCGACGCCAACGGCATCCTCCACGTCTCCGCCAAGGACAAGGGCACCGGGCGCGAGCAGAAGATCTCCATCTCCGGCTCCTCGGGCCTCTCCAAGGACGAGGTCGAGAAGATGCGGCGCGACGCCGAGTCCCACGCCGAGGAGGACCGCCGCACCAAGGAGGCCGCCGAGAACCGCAACAACGCCGACAACGCCGCCTACGGCGCCGAGAAGCTCCTGAAGGACCTCGGCGACAAGGTGCCCGCCGAGGCGAAGTCCAAGATCCAGGCCCGCATCGACCGCGTCCGCGAGACCCTCAAGGGCGAGGACACCGACGCGATGAAGACCGCCGCCGACGAGCTCAACCAGGAGCTCCAGGCGATGTCCGCCGATCTCTACAAGCACGCCGCCGACCAGACCGCCACCGCCCAGGCCACCGGCGCCCAGGAGGGCGAGCCGGGCCCCGCGAAGAAGGGCGGCGACGACGTGATCGACGCGGAGGTCGTCGACGACAAGGGCTGAGATTTCAAGAAACATGCCGAGCGCGCGCCCGGGACCAGTGGGGGTGACCCACCGGACGGTAGCGAGGCAAGGCGGATCTAACAAAACGCAACCACTAAAAGGAGGCAATAACATGGCAGCAAAAGCAGCGAAGATACGGCCCATCGGGGACCGGGTGCTGGTCAAGCCCGTCGACGCACAGGAGGTCAAGAAGGGCGGCATCATCATCCCGGACACCGCGAAGGAGAAACCTTCCGAGGGCGAAGTCGTGGCCATCGGCACCGGCAAACTCAACGACAAGGGGGAGAAGATCCCCTTCGTGGTCAAGGTCGGCGACCGCGTGCTCCACAGCAAGTACGGCGGCACCGAGGTCAAGCTCGACGACCAGGACTACCTGATCATGCGCGAGGAGGACATCCTCGGCATCATCGGCTGACCCAACAACCATACACAGAAGAAGGAGTGATTCACCATGGCAGCTAAACAGATGATATTTGACGAGGCGGCGCGGCAGGCCATCCTGCGCGGCGTCGAGAAACTCTCGCGCGCGGTCACCGCCACCCTCGGCCCCAAGGGCCGCAACGTCGTGCTCGACAAGAAATTCGGTTCCCCGGTCATCACCAAGGACGGCGTCACCGTCGCCAAGGAGATCGAGCTGGAGGATCCCTACGAGAACATGGGCGCCCAGCTCGTGCGCGAGGTCGCCAGCAAGACCAGCGACGTCGCGGGCGATGGCACCACCACCGCCACCGTGCTCGCCGCCGCGATCTACCGCGAGGGCCTGCGCAACGTGACGGCCGGTGCCAACCCCATCAGCCTGCAGCGCGGCATCCTCAAGGCCTCCGAGGCCATCGTCGAGGGGCTCGGCAAGATCAGCAAGAAGGTCCAGGACAAGGACCAGGTCAAGCAGGTGGCCACCGTCTCCGCCAACTGGGACTCGACCATCGGCGACATCATCGCCGACGCGATCGAGAAGGTCGGCAAGGACGGCACCGTCACCGTCGAGGAGGCCAAGACGATCGAGACGACGCTCGACGTGGTCGAGGGCATGCAGTTCGACAAGGGCTACATCTCCCCGTACTTCGTGACGAACGCCGAGGAGCTCGAGGCCGTCCTTGAGAACTGCTACATCCTGATCTACGAGAAGAAGATCTCGAGCCTCAAGGACATGCTCCCGCTGCTCGAGAAGATCGCCAAGGTCGGTCGCCCGCTGCTGGTGATCGCCGAGGACGTGGAGGGCGAGGCCCTCGCGACCCTCGTGGTCAACAAGCTGCGCGGGACGCTGAACGTCTGCGCCGTCAAGGCGCCGGGCTTCGGCGACCGCCGCAAGGCCATG
>JADLBR010000385.1 GCA_020847615.1 Verrucomicrobiia bacterium | reverse complement strand
GGCCAACAGTTTGTGATTTCGAAAAATGGTGTTTGGGAGCGCGCGTCTCCATCCCAACCTGTTGCTATCGCGCGGTTTTCCCAGAGCCCGGACACTTCACAGCCCGCAAGGCTGTGAAATGTCCGGACTAGGCACTGCACTCCCAGGACTTCTTCCTTTCGGGCCGACCCAACAGCATTTGACCGTAATTGCAGATCGGAGTATTATTATTTATAATACGGCGACGGCGGAGGGCGCCTCTTCTCCTCGGGGGTTTCGATGTGGGGAGTCGCTCTCGGCATGCCCGTGGGCGCGAGACTAAGGTCTTGACTCCTTTCAGAAGGGAGGCGGGATGAGAGGTGGGCGCGGCTGGGTGGCGGAGTGGGGTGTCTGGCTTTTCGTTTGGGCAGGGATTGGCCTGTGGGCGGCCGATCCTCCACCGGATGACGCCGTTCAATCGATCGTCGTGACATTGGATGTGGGTTCCGGGGGGGATGCCTTGCGGGAACCGGTCGCCCTGGATTTGGGTCTTGGCTTTCCATTTTGGCTGCACCCCTTAGGGCGGAAGGCGAGCGACGCCGTTCCGTTCGGCGCCGTACCCCAGAAGGCGACCGCGCAAGAGACGCTGGCGGCGGGGTCCAGCGCGACATTCACGTTCGATCTCGCGGCTGAGCCGGGTCAGGACAAGCTCTTGACCACACCCCGGCTTCTGGCGGGCGTGCGGCGGTCCGACATCGTGCGGATCGGTTTCTGCGGCCCTGGCTCGAACGACTGGGTGCTGGCCGGGTACGAGATCACCGTGAACGGCCAGCCCTTTGCCGCCGCCAACGGTCTCGATGCCAAGGCCGGGCAGGCTCGGGAGACCGCGGGCAGGCGCATCGCCGAACTGGACAAGGAGATCTCACCGCTCGCGACCGAGAAGGCGGATCTCGATGCCCTGGTCGCGGCCAAGCTCGCCCGCGACCCCGACACCAAGCGGCTCGAGGAGGTCGCCGGCAGGCTGAAATCGTTGACGTTGGAACAGGCGCGCTTGGAGGGACGGCTTGCGGCCCGATATCCGTGGTACGAAGACCCGAAATTTTCGCCCGACGCGCGCGGCAAATCGCCGCTCGGCACAGCGAGGGTCAGCGTGGTCACGCACAACCACTCGGGGGCCGATACGTCCAACCGCGTATACGTCTGCGCCGGCGGCCACAAGCTCCTCCTCAACGCCGCCGGCGAGCCGATGAGCAGCACCAGGGCGTCCCAAGAGTTTGAATGGGATCTCCTCGCCGCGCCGCTCATCGCGGCCGACTTGCGCGGCTGGTCGCTGGGCATGCTGGCCTCGCCCGATCAGCGCGACTCGACGCCCGACCGTTGGCACCCCGAGCGGTTGGTCGTCACCGTCAACGACCGGGTCCAGTACGACAGCGATGAGAATCCCATGGATCGCAACTCGCTGTCCGCGATCCGCATCATACCGCCAGCCCAGTTCGACCCGGGAGGGCAGGTCATGACCAACACCCCAACCGTTCGCGAGACATTCCTTTGGGAGGCCGGCCGGGGCCAGGGGATTGATCTCGCCAAGGGGACGCCGCTGGATCTGCCTCAGGCGGGAGATCCGGGCTATCCGATGCCCGAGTCGGGCGCGAGCCCGCCCTCCGCGGCAACAGCGGCGCCCGCGGGCACCGCACCGTCAGCCGGCGGGGCGCTGCCCGCCGAACCCTTCCCCGCGCCGGGTGGCACGGGGTTCGACCAGAATCTGTTCCCGGGCGAGCAACCCTCGCCGTGGGACCTGCCCGCGCTTCCGGGAGGCGGCGGAGACACGGGCTCCTGGAGCGGGCTGGGCTCGACGGGTGGCATCCCCGGAAGCGACATGGGTTTGCCAGGCAGCATGGGCAGCGGCTCGTGGCCCCTTCCTCCCGGGGGCTCCGCGGGGATCCCGGGCGCGGCCGCAGGGGCTGCCCCATCACCCGCTCTGCCATTGCCGCCGGGCAACGACCCGCCCAAGGCCGGCGAACCTTTCCAGATCAAGGAGGACACCGTCGCCCTGACCGCCGGATGGAAAGCAGACGATATGTTCACCGTGAAATGGGAAGTCAGCGGCGATGAGTCCGAAATCAAGAGCTACGAGGTATCCCTGGTCGAGGTCTATCCCGAGAATATGGTGCCGCTGGGCGCGACCGTGCTGACGGCGACCGTTCCCGCGGGCACCCACGAGTACAGCGGCAAGCTCGCGTCGCCGCTTTCGGCCGGGGCCTACTACCTCGCCCCCGTGGTGTCCGCGACACCCAGCGATCCCAAGTCGCTGACCCTCCACCACCGCGTCGGGCCGGCGCGGGCCATCTTCCCGTCGTCCATCACGCCGCAGTTGACACTCGCCCACATGTTCTGGGTCGACCGCCTCAAGCCGCCCGCCATGTTCACCAGCGCGATGCCGGTCTCGTTCAACGGCGCCCCTCAGGGAACCGACTCGGCCGTCTGGCAGGCGGCCAAAGTGAAAAGCCACATCGCGATGTTCTTCGATCAGGCATCGCCCGGCTGGAATGTGGTCGCCCGGCGCTCGCCAGGCGATGCGGATATGACCGTTTCTTTCAACGCCGGCTCCCTCCCCGCGGGCAAGTACCTCCTGGTCGCGCATGCGGGTTTTCAGGACGGGGGCGCAGACAATGCGGTCAACGTGTCCATGAATTGCCGGGTCAAACCGCAGACGCCGGGGGCCACGCTCATCGTCCCTCCCGGCGCCAACCCGGCGCCACCGCCCCAGCCGCTCGAATACAACCAGAAGGTGACGGTGACCGATTCGACGGCCGCCGCGCCGCCGCCGATGCCACTCATCACCCAGCTCATAGAAACCGACCAGGTCAAGGAGGGCACGGGCCCATACAACCTCGATGTCCGATTCTCTTTTACGGGCGGTGTCGCCGACCTCCAGCGACCGCCCGTCCTGTACGGTGTGCGGCTCCTGCCCGCCGACGCCGGAGCGCCGGTAAAAAAGAGCCTTGCCGCGTCCGGCGCACAGCCCTTGCCCGCCGATCTCAAGGCCACGACCACGCCTCCACTTCCCCCGCCCGGCGTCAAGGTCGAGACGGGATTGCCCGACCTGATCGGCCAAGTGCCGCTGCAGACTTTCCACAAGTGGGGAGCCTCGCCGCCAAAGGAGGAAGCCACTTATTTCATCGATGGCGACATCGTCGAGATCGTCGTCAAGAACATCGGCCTGGCCCCGGTGACCACGCCCTTCACCGTGGGGATCGTGAAACACGAGGGCACTCCCGGGACTTCCGTGAAACTGGCCGACGCATCAAAGCCCCAGGTTGCACCGCAGATGCCGGGCGCGGCGGCCGGGCAGATCGGCGGAGCGCCGGCGAGTCCGACGCCCTGGCTGAACACCGCCCAGGTGTCCACGGTGCTTCCGCCCTTGGGCGAAACGAAGGTCGCGCTTCACCTCCCCCAGGCGGACATCGCCGCCTCGACCAACGAGCTGAGCAAGTGCTTCTACCGGGTGATGGTGGACAGCACGGGTGCCGTCAAGGAAAGCGATCCCAACGGCAATCCCGAGCGAAACAACTGGTCGGGAGGATTCGGGATCCGGCAGGGACCCATCATCGATGTCTTCTGGCTCGGCGGGAGCTACGGCGTCATACCGTCCAAGCCCATGGTGCCGTGCCTGGTTCCTGATCAGGCCCTTGGACTCAAGGCCGTTGTCTGCGGCTCGAAGTCGTGGTTGCTCCAATACGCCTACGGCGCCTCCCTGGAGCAGAAAATGGGGGAGGAACAACCGTTCGTAAACACGGGGCAGGAATATCGCAAGATGCCCGTCATCCCCTGGCCGAAAGCCGGCCAATTCCTCGAGCATCCAAGCATGATGGCAACGTTCACCGTCTGGAACTCCGACAAGAGCCGCAGCGCCAGCGTCACCCGGGAGGTCGCGCTGATGAACTTTGACGGCAGCTTCAAGATCGTTGAGGCCAACGCAACCTACAACGTGTATCGGACCACCGACTACAAAGGCGGCCAGGATGTGTTCGTGTCCATGAAAATCGAACACGACTGCACGTCGCCGTTCCACATCGGCCATTACGGCGATCCGCATTTCGGCTCGCTGTACGTGCGTTGCAGCATCTTGAACCCGGCCCGCATGGTGTACTTGTGGGAGGGTGTGCCCAACTGGGGATTGGGCATGGGGGACACCACCAGCGGAGCGCTCTTTGCTGAGGGCGCGTTGGCACACACGGGCGTTTTCTGCGCGTATCCCGAGTGGGAGCCATCACCCGGCGCCGTCGAAGCGGCGTATCCGATGTCCCAATTCCCGAAAAACGCAGTGCCGGCCAAGGGGACCTTTGACGTGGCGTTCACGATCCCGTGTCCTCCCTTGTACTCGTACCAGATCAAGTACAGCAGTTGGACTCCCAAGCCCGTGCTGCCGGAGTTGCGCCTGGAACTGGTCGTCCATACGGCCGCGCAAGTTGTCAGAGGGAAGAAGGCCATCGACGTCCGGGAAGTGCCGGTCGGCAGGTCGGGCGCGGAGCCGTGGCCTGAATCTTTTCCGCCCCACGATGAATCCAAGTATCTGATCGGAGATGGACCCCTGTTCTAGGATGTGATCGCAACCGGAGGTTTTGCCATGAAGACTCGCGACACGAATCGGCGGCGCGTCCATCGGTGGCTGGCCGTGCTTGGCGTGGCGCTGGGCGCGGCGTCGGCCCAGTGCGGCGAACGCGGCATTCACGGCCGCGTGCTGGCGATGGATGAGCAAGGGGGATTCACGGGGATGGTGCCCGGTGCCACGATCGAGTTTTGCAACCAGGCGCTTGCCCCCGTGGCGACAGTTACGGCCGACGAAAACGGATACTACAAAGCCGATCTTTCGCCGGGCACTTACTTCTACAAGGTCCGTGCACCTGGGTTCCGGGACGAAAATGTGGGGCGCGGCGTCCAACTGCAACTGATGGATGGGCTGGCGGTGTACAACCTGTCGCTCACCAAGGGACCGCAGGAGACGTCGCAGAAACCCCCCGAGCCCGCCCCGGCCGACATAGGCACCATCGAGGGCCGCGTGCGGGAGAAAACCGCCGACGGCAAGCTGGTCGACATTCCCGGCGCCACCGTGGCGCTCCGCCAGAGCGAGGGCCCGCCCAAATTGACATCCGTCATCACGGGTCCCGGGCCCGACGGCGAAGGCACCGGCTATTACACGACGCTGCTGCGGGTTGGCTCGTGGGCCGCATCGGCTTCGGCGCCCGGCTTCGAGACGATGGTCCACCCGCGGCCTTTGAACATCGAGAAGGGCAAGGTGTTGGCGCGCGACTTCGTGCTGAAGCGATCCGAACCGGAGCCGGCGCCCCAGGACCAGGGAGTCCGGGGCACCGTCCGTTTCCGGGGACCGGAGCCGAAACCGGGGGCCTCGCAGGTGAAGATCTCGGTCCGCTCGCTTGACGAACCATCCCCGGCCGCGCCGAAGACGGCGGCTCCCAACAACAAGGGAAATTACTCGTGTGATTTGAAGGCGGGCGATTATCTCCTGGTGGCGGAGGCCGAGGGTTTCCTGCCCGCGCATAGCGGCCCCAAACCGGTGTTTCTGGGCAAGTACACCGTCGTCGACTTCACGCTGGTCCCGCTGGTCCCGCCGGAGCCGTCACCCGCTCCCGCCCAACTCGTGTTCAACGCGCGCGTCCTTGGTGCCACCACTGACGATGTGAGCCCACAGACACCCATCGAGGGCGCCACGGTCCGCCTCATTCCGAAAGCGAAGCCGGAGGCCGCGCAGCAAGCGCAAACAGACGCCGCCGGCAATGCCGAGATGGCCGTGGCCAACCCGGGAACGTTCCTGGCCCGAGGAGAAAAGCCCGGATACAGGCCCGCGGAGGCGGAAGTCACCATTGACCCCCACCGATTTGCCGGCGTGGTGATGGTGCTTCAACCGGAAACGGCGATGGCCGCGCCCCCGGGGGAAGCGGCCCTCCGGATCACGGTCTACGAGCAAGGAACCGGGCCCGCCGCCACCCGGCGCCCATTGCCGGGTGCCAATGTCCTGGCCCGCGCCGATGGCGCGCCACTGTCGACGGCGGTTCGCGGCGTCACCGATGCACAAGGGATCGTGCGTCTGAAGATCGCCGGACCGGGCGACTATCAGGCGATGGCCCGGTTGGCCGACTACGCGCCCGGCGGCACCTCGGTGGTGGTGAAAGCGGTCGGCGAGACACCGGGCGAGATCGTCCTGCGTCGCGAGGCGATGGCCACCGAACCGTCGCCGACGGAAACACCCGCCATGACCGGCAAATTCCACATCCGCATCGCCGTGCTCGATAACCGTCGGCACCCCGTCCAAAACGCTCGCGTTGAGATCCGGCTCGGGGAAGAGCCAATCGCCTCCGGGCAGTCGGACGCGCAGGGTCGGTTCACCGCCGGCCCCCTCTCCCCGCAGCGTTACTACGCGGTCGCGTCGAAGACCGGCCACCAGCCTGCTGAGACGGACGCGACAATCACCGATCACGACATATCCGCGTCGCTTGTGCTCGCGCCCCTCGTCGCGGCCACGGAACCAACGGTTGCTCCTCCGATGACGCCGACGCCGCCCCCCCCGGCCAAGAGTCGGCCGATTCAACCGACCCGGCCCAGCACGCCCGTCACGCCACCAGAACAGACCGGCGCGCGGTTATTGGTCCAGGTGTTCGAATACATCAACCGGGAGCCCACCCCGGTCGGGGGAGCCCAGATCGTCGTGCTGCGCAAGAACCGCCCGTTCGCCGAGGGGCGTTCGGGGCGCGATGGCGCCTTCACGTTCGAGTTGCCGCGGGACAATTATGAAGTCGTCGTCAACAAACCCGCCTATGTGGAGAATCGCGCCGGCGCCAGCCTGATCCAAGGCAATGCCCGCGCCCCGATCCCGCTGAGCCGTCTCGAGACACGCCCACCCCCAGCGCAGCCGGCCAAGCCAAACCTCGCCACGTTGCACGTCCAGGTGGCCGGGCGCGACCCGCAGGATGGATTGCGCATGCTGCCGGGAGCGCAGGTCACCGTCTTCCGCGGACGGGCACCGGCGGGCACGGCGGCGACCGATCGGGTCGGTCGCGTCTCGTTCAACTTGCCACCGGGCGAATACATGGTGGGCGCCGCGGGCAACGGCTACCAGTCGAAGCGGGATCCGGTCGCCCTGGGCCAGCAAGGCTTCCTCCACCGGATGGTGTTGGATGCCGAGGCGCCAAAAACCCGTCCCGGCATCGTCCAAACCCAGCCGATTCCGGCGCAACCGTCACCCGCCCAGCCGGGCCCGATGAAACTCATCCCGATGCAACCGCTGCCGGCGCAGACCGCCCAAGCGACGCTCACGGTCCGGGTCGCACGAGCCGTGAAAGGCGGGGCCATGCCGCTGGGCAACGCGTCGGTGTCGGTGACGCCCCGGCAGGCCGGCGGTGACAGCGGACGTGCTCAGACCGATGGCTCCGGCATCTGCCGCTTCCGGCTCCGACCCGGCCCCTACCAGATTCAGATCCAGGCCATGAACTACCACCCCGCTGGCGCCCCAGTCAACGTCGGCTCCAGCGACCTCCACCAAGACTTCGTGCTGCAGCCAAGCGCTAAGATCGACTGACCTGAAACTTCAAAGTTCCGCGCACGACGACGCGTGACACACGCAAAAAGGAATCTACAGGTTATACGGACACCGCCTGAAGGCGGCACTACGAGCCCAAGACCACGGGAATGTCCGTAGTGGTGCCTTTAGGCACTGACTCGAAAATAGCCGCAGCGCATCCCGTAGCCGAACGCGTCAGCGTTTTGCCGCCAATCGCCCGAGGCGATCGGCTACATTTTCACAAGCCGGTGGTCCGGCGGCTGCCGGATGGGACTCGAAAATTCGTGGCCTCGGTCGCCAGACCGAGGCTACGTTCCCCCGAGTCCATCGGATGGCCGACCGGGTGCCGGCGGGATTCGCAGTTCCCGCTTAACCTCGCAGAACTTCTCGACCGCGAATTCCAACTGCTCGCGGGAATGCGCCGCGGAAACCTGCGCCCGGATCCGGGCCTGGCCCCGCGGCACCACGGGATACGAAAAACCGATGACATAAATGCCCTTCGCCAACATCGCGTCGGCCATCTCCTTGGCGAGCGCCGCGTCGCCCACCATGACCGGACAGATGGGGTGCGCCTCGCCGAGGATGGTGAAGCCCGCCGCACGCATGGCGTCGCGGAAGAAGCGGGTGTTTTCCGCGAGGCGCTCGCGCAGTTCCCGTCCCCCGGCCACGATCTCCAGTGCCTCGACCGTGGCACCGGCGATGGCGGGCGCGAGCGTGTTGGAGAATAGATATGGCCGCGAGCGCTGGCGGAGCAGTTCCACGATCTCGCGCCTGCCACTGGTGTAGCCGCCGCTGGCGCCGCCGAGCGCTTTGCCGAGTGTCCCGGTAATGATATCCACCCGTCCCATCACGCCGCAGTGCTCGTGCGTCCCGCGACCATTCGCCCCCATGAACCCCACGGCGTGCGAGTCGTCCACCATCACCATCGCCCCGTGGCGCTCCGCCAGATCGCAGATCGCCGCCAGATTCGCGATGCTGCCATCCATCGAGAACACCCCGTCGGTGGCGATCATCTTGAAGCGCGCGTCGCCCACCTCCCCCAGTTTCGTCTCGAGGTCACCCATGTCGCCATTCCGGTATCGGGCCCGGCGCGCCTTGCAGAGGCGGATGCCATCGATGATGCTCGCGTGATTCAGTTCGTCGCTGATCACCGCGTCCTCCGGCCCGAGCAGGGTCTCGAATAACCCGCCATTCGCGTCGAAGCACGAGGAGTAGAGGATCGTGTCCTCGGTCCCGAGGAAGCGGCTGAGGGCGTCCTCCAGTTCCTTGTGGACGCCCTGCGTCCCGCAGATGAAGCGCACGCTGGCCATCCCGTAGCCCCAGCGGTCGATCGCCGCCTTCGCCGCCGCGGCCAGCGCCGGATGCTGCGCCAGGCCCAGATAGTTGTTCGCGCAGAGGTTGAGCACCGGCTCGCCGTCCGCGACGCGGATCGTCGAACCCTGCGGCGTCACGATGACCCGCTCGTCCTTGTGCGTGCCCGCCTCGCGGATCGACGCCAGCTCACCCTCCAGATGCCTCTGGAACCGACCAAGCATCACCCGATCCCCCGCGGGTTTAGATCTCCAACCACGAATTCACACGAATGGACGCCAATGCCGCCGCACCGATTCGTGTTCATCCGTGTCCATTCGTGGTTACTTCCCAAGCGCCCCATCCTGTCACTCCCAGTTCAGCACGACCTTGCCGGACTGGCCCGAGAGCATCGCCCGGAAGCCCGCCTCGAACTCGGTGTAATGGAACCGATGCGTTATCACCTGGGAGATATCCAGTCCGCTCTGGAGCATGACGGTCATCATGTACCACGTCTCATACATCTCCCGGCCGTAGATGCCCTTGATCGTCAGCATATTGAAAACGACCTTGTTCCAATCGATCGCCATCTCCCCCGACGGAATGCCCAGCATCGCGATCTTCCCGCCGTGGCACAGGCTGTCGATCATGTCGCGGAAGGCGTCCGCGCTGCCCGACATCTCGAGGCCGACATCGAAACCCTCCTTCATGCCGAGCTGGGCCTGGACCTCGCGGAGGTTGCCACGGGTCACATTGAGCGCGATGGTCGCCCCCATCCGCTTGGCCAGGTCGAGGCGATAGTCGTTCACATCCGTCACGACCACGAATCGGGCGCCGGCGTGCCTCGCGATGGCGGCCGCCATGATGCCGATCGGCCCGGCGCCCGTGATCAGCACGTCCTCGCCCAGCACCGGGAACGAAAGCGCGGTGTGGGTCGCGTTGCCGAAGGGATCGAAGATGGCCGCGATGTCGAGGTCGATCCCCGGCTGGTGGTGCCAGACGTTGGTCATCGGCACCGAGACGTATTCCGCGAAGGCGCCGGTGCGGTTCACGCCGATGCCCACCGTGTGGTTGCAAAGGTGCCGCCGCCCGGCGAGGCAGTTGCGGCAGCGCCCGCACACGACATGCCCCTCCGCGCTCACGATCTCACCGGGGTGGAAATCCGCCACGTTCGAGCCCACCTCCACGACCTCGCCCACGAACTCGTGCCCCACCACCATCGGCACCGGGATCGTCTTCTGCGCCCAGGCGTCCCACTTGTAGATGTGCACGTCGGTGCCGCAGATCCCCGTCCGCTTCACCCGGATCAGCACGTCGTTGATACCCACCCCCGGCTCGGCGACATCCTCGAGCCACAGGCCGGGTTCCGCCCACTTCTTGACCAGCGCCTTCATGATCGGTGTTCCTCCGGATAGGGTGCCCCGCACTCCCGTAGATTCCAGCGGTTTGTGCGCCTATGACATTCGGTCCCGGGCGGCGGGAGATGGCTTGACGGGGGGCGATGCCCCGCGGGAGACTCCCCCACCATGAGCCCCATGACCCGACGAGATTTCCTGCGCGCAACCGCCGCCACCGGCCTTGCGGCGGCGCTGCCGCAGACCGCGCTTCCCGAAACCGAGATGCTGGGGGGACGCGGCTTTTGCCTCGCCACTTACGGCTTCCGCCACTTCACGGGCCCGCAGGCCGTCGAGATGACCAAGTCGATGGGCGTCACCCTGATGGACCTGTGGCCCAAGCTCGCCAGCAGCCTCGGCGGGGGAAAGAAGGACAATGCGATCAAGGCCTACCACGAGAACCCCGAACTCTGGGCCGAGATGAAGGCGGCCCTCGACAGGCACGGCGTGCGGGCCGTGGTGTACGGCGTCCAGAGGTTCACCTCCAATCACGAGGAGAACCGGAAGATCTTCGACTGGGCCAGGCAGAACGGCATCGAGACTTTCGGCGCCGCGCCCG
>JADLBR010000384.1 GCA_020847615.1 Verrucomicrobiia bacterium | reverse complement strand
CCCGACCGCGTCGCGTGGCCCAAGCCCAACGACACCGCCCCGGCGGCCGACGGCGTCATCTTCAGCAACAACGTCTTCGAGGGCGCGCCAAGAGAATTGCTCGGCAAGGCGAAATTCCTGCGCGTCTGGCACATCGATCCCAAAACCTACACGTACTGGTATAAGCGCCCCTACATCTCCACGGGGCCGGTCGTCTCGGCCGTCCAATCCGAGGGCGTCAAGCGCGTGCTGGGCACCGTTCCGATCGAATCGGATGGCTCGGTCTCGTTCCACGCGCCTCCCGGCAAGGCCCTGCACTTCCAGTTGCTGGATGAAAACCATCGCGCCCTTCAGACGATGCGGAGCTTCGCCAATGTCATGCCCGGCGAATACCGTGGCTGCCTCGGATGCCATGAATCGCACAGCCGCGCCGCGACCGTCACCACGAGCGGACGCGCCCTCACTCGACCACCCCGCGACATCACGCCCCCGCCCTGGCCCGATACCACCGTGAGTTACCCGCGCTACGTCCGCCCCGTTCTGGACAAATACTGCGCCAAGTGCCACGAGGGCGACGGCGAGGGCCGCAAGACCCTCGACCTCACCGCCCGCCCCGGAAAACTCGACTTCGATGAGGTCTATTGGCTGCTCATCGGGCAACCGACGTGGGGCCAACCGTACGAGCGCCCCAAGGATTGTCCGCCCGGCTTCGGCATCGCCGATACCCTCCTCGTCGAAGCCTACGGCAAGCTCGATCCCGTCGCCTACCAGACGCCCCCACCCATGACCCGCCTCTCGTACCGCAGCCGCCTGATCGAAATCGCCTCCGGCGGCAAGCACCACGACGTGCGCGTCGACCCCATCAGCCTCCAGCGCCTGATCTGCTGGGTCGATGCCATGTGCCCGTACCGCGGCGACGAGGAGGTCCGCCAGGAACCCGACCCCGATTTCCAGGGCGTCGACTGGCTCCCGGTGCGACCACGCATACGGACCGCACCCGTCGTGGATCGCTTCCGCATCCCAGACTACCAAGACTATAATTTCACCGTCGCCAATCCCGCACAGGAGACACCATGAGCGCACGGCGCACAGCAATATCGGTCACGGCGTTGCTCGGGGCCTCGCTTGCCACGCAGGCCCTCGGACCCACCCGCGTCGAGCCCGAAATCGCCCCCCTTCCCCCGCTCGCCACATACGCGAAACGCGCCACCCTCCAACGGACTCTCCTCGACACACGCGACGCCCTCCAGCGCTGGCAACTGG
Source organism: Verrucomicrobiia bacterium (assembly GCA_020847615.1). Classification (GTDB taxonomy): domain Bacteria; phylum Verrucomicrobiota; class Verrucomicrobiia; order JADLBR01; family JADLBR01; genus JADLBR01. The sequence goes on along the minus strand of JADLBR010000384.1, from coordinate 6,946 downwards.
AACAGTCCGCCGCGCGGGCGTGCGTCACCCTCGGCCCGTGGCACGCGACGGCCACGCTGTCATTCGATGCGCAATCCCCCTCCGCCGATCTGGCAGCAAACGCCCCCAACGGCAAACCCCTCTGGATGGATCGCCCCGGCTGGAAAGACGGACAGTTCATTCCCCTCACTCCCGCTGGCCAAGGCCACCCCGCAGCCTCGATGGGCATCACCCGAACCATCACCGCCTCGAAACCCGTCGCCCTCGCCATCGGCATCGGCGGCGGGGACACATCGGAGATCTGGCTCAACGGGCAGCGCACCCACGACCTAGACACCCGCCTCCGCTTCGAGCGCTACGGCACCGGCGAAGCCACCGACCAGATCCTCAACGACCAGTTCATCGTCGACCTGCAACTCCACCAAGGAGAAAACCGCCTCCTCATCCGGATCGCCCAGCGGCAGATCGACCACCGCCGACACTTCCGCCTCTGGTTCCGCCACGCCCCCAATCCCGTCCCCCACCTCTGGAAACACGTCCGCCACGATTTCCCCCCTCACGAGAACCGCCTCCTCGAAGCCGTCCCACACACCTGGTTCGAAACGCCGGGCTGGCTCGCCGCCACGGACGCGCCGCCCGAACGCGACTTCCTCGTCTCCACCTTCGAGCGAAACGCGCCACTGGCGCAGTCCCTGCGCCCCTGCCTCGCCGACCTCGATGCCGCCAAGGCCCCGCCCAACGACCCACGCTGGCTCAACCTCTGCGTCGGCGCCGCCGAGGCCGAACGCGCACTCTCCGATCTCAAAAAACTCCGCACCGCCATCGACGAGCTCGGCCGCGGCTTCCCGGCGCAATATCCCGCCGACGCTCTTGCGCGGCAGACCGATGGTCTCCACAAAGCCATCCTCGACGCCGCCGGCGCACTCGACCCCGCCAATGAAGCGACCCGATCCCTCCTGGCCGATGTCGAACGCCTGAAACGGGCCGCCCTCGTCACTGCCAACCCGCTGCTGAAAGACCAGCGCCTCCTCTTCGTCCGACGCTACACCTACGACTCCGCCCACTATTACGACGATTATTACAACGGCATCCGCGACTGGGGCGGCAACATCTGCGAGTTGGATTTGGCCTCTGGCAAAGTCCGCGAGATCGTGCCCCAGCTCTCCGGCGGCATCTTCGACCGCTACGACCTGTCCCGCGACGCGAGGCGCCTCATCTTCGGTTACCGCGCCCGCAGGCCCGAGGGCTTCCGCATCTGGGAGATCGGCCTCAACGGCAAAGGCCTCCGCCAACTCACCTTCCCCCCGAAGGACGAAGCCGCGCGCGTCGCGCGGCACCACGAGTACCCGATGGACCTCATCGCGAAAGATCCCCGCTACTACGGCCACTGGACCGACGACATGCACCCGTGCTACCTGCCTGATGGGCGAATCGCCTTCGTCTCCACCCGTGCCGAACGCACCGTCCTCTGCGGGGGACACACCCTCACCACCACAGCCCTCCACCGCATCGACGCAGGTGGCGGCAACCCGCAAGAGGTCTCACAGGGCGCGCTGAGCGAGTTCACCCCCGCGATGCTCGCCGACGGTCGCATTCTCTACAACCGCTGGGAGTACGTGTACAAGGGCATCGCCGCCATCCAGCCGCTCTGGGCCATCCGCCCCGATGGCACCGGCTCCGAAGAAATCTACGGCGACAACATCGACAACCCGGGGGTCTTCCTCGGCGGGCATCAGGTGCCTGGCAAGCCCAATCTCATCGTCGCCACCGGCTGCGGCCACGAGCCCCTCGCCGTCGGCTCGATCCGCCTCATCGACCTCCACAAGGACAAGCGCACGAAAGACGCCATGGTCTCCCTCACGCCCGAGGTGGAAACCCGCGGCCTCCGCGGCCTCTACCAATTCCGCAACGGCAGATGGAACGAGCACGACCTCTACGGCCCCTTCTATTGCGACCCGTATCCCCTCGCCGACCCAAAGACGGGCGCCGGCGCCGGAAAGTTCTTCCTCGTGTCATGCAACCCCCACGCCCGCTACAACGACAAGCGCGCCTACGGCATCTATCTTATAGACACCTTCGGCAACCGCGTCCCCGTCTACCAGGATCCCGAATTCTCCTGCTGGCAGGCCATGCCCCTCGCCCCGCGGCCCAGGCCGCCCGTCCTTTCACCAGCCAGCGTCGCATCTGCCAAACCCTGCGATGCCCCCGAGGCAACCGTCCTCGTCACCGATGTCTATCGCGGACTCGATGGTATCAAACCAGGTGCGGTCAAGTACCTCCGCGTCATGGAGCAGATCCCACGCTCCTGGGTCGCCTCGCAGATCCAACCCGGCGATGCCGTGCGAGGCCAGAACCCCGCCATCTCGCTGCACACCCACATCTGGATCGCGGTCCTGCTCGGCATCGTGCCCGTCGAGGCCGACGGCTCCGCCTGCTTCAAGCTGCCCGCCGACCGCAACATCTTCCTCCATGCCCTGGACGAAAATTTCATGGAGATCCAGAAGATGCGCACCTTCGTCAACTTTCAGCCCGGGGAGACGCGCTCCTGCATCGGTTGCCACGAGCACCGCAACCAGGCCCCCGTCCCGCGGCACCCGATTGCCCTCAATACCCCCCCGCGCGCCATCGCCCCACAACCCGGCGACACTGGCCCCCGACCCATCCACTACCCCGCCGATGTCCAGCCCGTCCTCGACCGCCACTGCGTCTCGTGCCACGGCGGTGCAGAACCCAAGGCCAAGCTCGATCTCGCCGGAACGCCCACCGAAACCTTCTCCATCTCGTACGAGAACCTCCTCCGCAAAGGGCTAGTCAACTTCATCCAAGAATGGACCGGCCCCGATCCCGATAAGGGCGGTCCTTCCTACGTTTCCAACGGCAGCATGATGCACGCCGAGGCCGTGCCCCCCTACACCTACGGCTCTCACAAGAGCAGGCTCCTCGATGTCCTCCGCAAGGGCCATCACGACGTGAAGTTATCCCGCGAGGAATTCGTCCGGCTCGTCACATGGGTCGATGTCAACGCCCCCTTCTACGGCTCTTATTTCGGCCGCCGTCACATCGCCGCTAAGGGCCGCCCCGACTTCCGGCCCACCCCGACCCTCGCCTCCGCACGCGGCGTGCCGCCCGAGCCCGCGGTCGTTTCACCCATCCCCGCCGAATTGCTCGCATGGTGGAAACTCGTGGATGCAGCGAAGGGACTCGTGGCGGACGCCTCCGGCCACGGCCGCGACGCCCAGGCCGTTGGAAACCCGCCCCGATTCGATGGTGCCACCTACCTCCAGTCGGGACAGATCGGCAAACAGGAGGCGATCTCCGTCGCGATGTGGGTGCGCCCCGACACGTTGAACAACCGCTGGAACCCCCTCCTTTTCACCGACGGCGCGGACGCCTCCTCTTTCCATTTCAGCGTCCTCGATAACGGCGCGCCCAACGTCGCCATCAACACCGGCGGCAAACAGTGGGCCCATAGCCGCGCGAACTCTTCTCTCGCCACCGGTCGCTGGCAGCACCTCGCCGTCGTCTGCGACCCGCGCTATGGCGGCACCATCCGATTCTACATCAACGGCCAGCCCGCAGGCGCCTCGCCCCTCGACCTCGGCGTGCCTCTGGATCTCTCCGCCTTCCGCGTCGGGGCATGGAAAACTTGGGAGGGCACACCCGCCAACAACTTCCATGGCTCCCTGCGCGACATCCGCATCTACCGCGGCTCTCTCTCCGCATCCGACATCCGCGATCTTGCCAGACAGCAACCCACAGAAACCCACTCCCCTCAAATCACGCAGGTGACCCCATGAAGACCTCCATCGCGCTTTGCCTTTGCCTCTCCGCTGCGACACGCATCCTCGCCGCAGAACCCTGCGCCGCCACCTTCGACCCCCAACCCGCCCGCTTCATCCGCGCCATCATCCACTCCACGAACCGCGGCCAGCCCGGCATCGACGAGTTCGAGATATTCGGCGCCGATGGAAAGACCAACGTTGCTCTCGCCTCACTCGGCGCCAAGGCCTCCGCATCCTCCTGCTTCCCCGGCCACGCCCGCCACCAGATCCCCCACCTCAACGACGGCCGCTACGGGAATGACCACAGCTGGATCGCCGCCGCGGCCGGCGAAGAATGGGCGCAGATCGAACTGCCCGAATCCACTCCTATCGCCAAAGTCCTGCTCTCCCGAGATCGCGAGGGACGCTATGCGGACCGCATCCCCACCCAAGTGGATATCCAACTCTCCGACGATGGCCAACGGTGGACGACGGTCGCCCGAATGGCGAACAAGGCGCCCGCCGCTCAGGCCAAGGCCCAGCCGCCCCCATATAAACCGCCTGCCGATTTGGCCGAGCCCATCACGCACGACGGACTCCTCCGCTACGCCTTCCTCTGCGAGAAGGCCACCTGGGAGAAGTTGGATGCGCAGGACCACCTCTCGCCGCTGAACACCGGACAAGCGCCCGATCAGGCCCCGCAAACGTATGGCCGCTACTACGCCGCAGCAGCGGGCACGGCCCCCTCCCGGCCCGCCCTCCCCGGCGGCCCTCCCTACTGGGGCCGCATCGCAAAGCTCTCGCCCACCGAGCGCACGCTGGTCCAGATGGCCGAGATGATCGACCGCATCGAGAAAAAAGGCGTCGACGTCCAGGCCGAACGACAGCAACTCGATGGCCTGCGCCAACGGCAAACCGCGAATGACGATGCCCTCTATCTCGATGCCCGCATCGCCAAGCGCCGACTCATGTTCCGCGACCCCGACCTCGAACCGCTGCGGCGCATCCTGTTCGTCAAGCGCCACCCCTATCTCTCGTCGCACAACTACAGCGACGTCCTGGACTCAAAGTTCCTCCCCGGCGGCGGCATCTGCACTCTGGACATCCCGCGCATCGGCGGCCGCCTTGAACCTGAACGCGCAAAGCTCAAGACCCTCTTCGACGCCACCGCGGGCATCGCCCGCGACCCCATGGCCGACTTCGGCGCGAAGAAGGTCTATTTCGCATTCCGCCCAGACAAGGGACCGGCCGAAAACACCCAGCCGTACTGGCATCTCTGGGTCGCCAATGCCGATGGCACAGGCGCCCGACAGTTGACCGACGGTCCCTTCCACGACTACTACCCCTGCCCCCTTCCGGACGGCGGGCTCACTTTTATCTCCACGCGCTGCCGGGCTCGCTTCCTCTGCTGGCGCCCACAGGCCTTCGTGCTCTTTCGCATGGATGGCGAGGACATCCGGCCCCTCTCCTTTGCCAACCTGTCCGAATGGTCGCCCGCCGTCATGCGTGACGGCCGGATTCTCTGGACCCGCTCCGAGTACATCGACAAGGGGGCCGATTTCGGCCACACGCTCTGGGCCATCCGCCCCGACGGCACGCACCCCGAATTGATCTTCGGCAACAACACCCCCAACTGCTACATCAATGGTCGCGAGGTGCCCGGCTCCCGCGAGATCCTCTGCACGATATTCTCGCACGGCGGCGACCACAACGGCCCCCTCGGCCTCATCGATCTCGCCAAGGCCAACGGCCCGTCCGACCCCGAGGCCATCACCAACATCACGCCCGACACCCGGCCACACTACAACATGAGCTGGCCCCGCCAGGAATGCTGGCGCGATCCCGTCCCCCTCACTCGAGACTACTTCCTCGCCAGCCATGCCCCGGCCGACCGCTTCGGCCTCTACCTCGTCGATCGCTACGGAAACCGCGAACTGCTCTATCTCGATCCCGCGATCGGCAGCATGTCCCCCTACCCCCTCAAGCCAGAGCGCAAGCCCCCCATTCTCGGAACCCCCGCGTTCGCTGACGCCCGCGACGCGTTTCCTCGCAGCCGAAGCCGTGAGGCTTTGGCAGAGCCTGCCCCGGGCCAAACTCGTATGAGTTCGGCTACGACCTCCCGATCCCACCACCCGGCAGACGAATCCGGCATCTTCACCGTCGCAGACATCTATCAGGGCCTCTCCCCCGCCATCCCGCGCGGCTCTGTCAGATTCCTGCGCGTCTGTCAGGAGGTCCGCGCCGACCTACTGAAGATGCCCGATGGCTCGTACCAGGCCGACCACCAGCAGTTCCAGGACTGGTACGCGACGCCCATCCACAAGGTGAATGGTCCCAATGGCTGGCCCTCTTATGTCGCCAAGACATCCCTCGGCATTGTCCCCGTCGAGACCGACGGCTCCGCCAGTTTCTACGCCCCGGCCCGCAAGGTCCTCTACTTCCAGGCACTGGATAAGGACCTCAACGAACTCCAGCGCATGCGCAGCGTGATCCAGCTGCAGCCGGGAGAGCAACGCGGGTGCGTCGGCTGCCACGAGCACCGCCATTCCACCGCCCCCGTCCACCCCACCCTGGCCGCATCGCGAGCCCCCAGCACCATCGAGCCACCCCCGTGGGGCGCCGTCCCATTCGCGTACGAGCGCATCGTCCAGCCCGTCTGGGACAAGCACTGCGTCTCCTGCCACGGCCACGGGAAGAGCGACGGCGGCATCAATCTCTCCGCCACGCTAGACAAAGAACTCGTCCCCGCCTCCTACCGCGCCCTAGTCCAAGGTGCCTATGTCCACTACTTCGACATGACATATCGGCTTCGCCACGACAAGGCCCAGCCCGCCACCTTCGGCACCCTGCAGAGCAAGTTGAGGCGGTTCCTTGAGCCCTCCCACTACGACGTTCGCCTCTCGCAAGAAGAGATCCATGCAGTCAAGTGCTGGATCGACCTCAACTGCCCCCTCTGGCCCGACTACCGGTTCCGCCACGAACGCGTCCCCCTCGCTTCCGCCGCACCCTAGCAGCCCGTTGGGTTAATTATCCCTGACCAAACCGGACACGGCCCGCGGCTTTCAACCCACAAAGAGCACTTTTCCCACTGATGGACACAGATCGGCGCGGATAATGGATGGGTTCCACGCGGCGGTGATTTGACCCCCCGGACGAAGACGGGAGGGGTTCTGAAATCCGCTTGATCCGCCTCCATCAGCGGTTTG
>JADLBR010000383.1 GCA_020847615.1 Verrucomicrobiia bacterium | reverse complement strand
CCGGCTCCCGGTCGACGAGCCGCGCGAGGTTGTCGATGCGGCCGGCGCACTTGCGGACCTGGATGCCGGGGCCGTCGGTCAGGCAGAGGCCCGCCGAATCATAGCCGCGGTACTCGAGGCGCCGGAGGCCCTCGAGCAGGATCTCGGTCGCCTCGCGACCACCCGCGTATCCCACGATGCCGCACATGGGGGAGAACATAGCCCTATCCGCCGGTCGCTCCAGTGGGAATTCGGGGCTTTTGCCACCGGTGCAGCCGGTCTAAGCGTGGTGCATGGACATGCGGTACATGCCCCTCCTCGGTGCGGCCCAAGGCGCCCGGCGCCTCCACGTGCACCTGACCGAGATCCCCGACACCTCGCGTCACGGGCACTATAGTCACGCCCACGAGGCAGAGGAGGCGGTGTACGTGCTCGAAGGGAAGGCCGCCTACACTTTTGGGGGGCGCACGGTCGAGGCGGGGCCCGGGGATCTGGTGTTCTTTCCCTCACGGGTACCCCATGCGGAGGTGCGCTACCTGACGCCGGGCATGCGGTATCTCGTGATCCGGAGCGTGGAGGCGGGGGACCCGCCGTGCTGCTGCGGGGCGGACCGCAACCTTTGAAGGGCCAAACGTCTTGTCTTGCCCCAGTGGGCGGCATAGGTTGAGCGCATGGCCCCCGACATGACCGAAGCGCTGCGATCGACACGGACGGTGGCGGTCATCATGGGGGGCGGCGCCGGCACGCGGCTGCACCCGCTGACGCTGGACCGCGCCAAGCCGGCCGTGCCGCTGGCCGGCAAGTATCGGCTGGTTGATATACCGATCAGCAACTGCCTCAACTCGGGGCTGCGCAAGATCTACCTGTTGACGCAATTCAACAGCTCCTCGCTGCACCGGCACATCCAGCGGACGTACAAATTCGACGAGTTTTCGGATGGTTACGTGGAGATCATGGCGGCGCAGCAGACGCCGGACAAGACGACGGGGTGGTACCAGGGCACGGCGGACGCGGTGCGGCGCAACCTGAGGCACCTGGACAACGAGGCCCACGACCTCGTCCTGATCCTCTCCGGCGACCAGCTCTACCGGATGGACTATCGGGAGATCCTGGCCCACCACATCGCGCGGCAGGCGGATATCACGGTGGCGACGCTCCCCGTGCGCCGCGCCGAGGCGAGGGGGTTTGGCATCATGCAAATCGGGCCCGACAGCCAGATCGTGCGGTTCGTCGAGAAGCCCAAGGAGGATCCGGTGCTCGACGGCCTCAGGCTCGACGCGCGGATGCGCGAGCGGATGGGCATCCAGGCCGACGAGGACATGTTCCTGGCCTCGATGGGCATCTACGTGTTCAACCGCGACACCCTGAAGGCGGCCCTCGACAACGAGAGGATCGATTTCGGCAAGGACATCATCCCGTCGTCGATGCAGAAACACTCGGTGTTCGCCTACGTGTTCGAGGGGTACTGGGAGGACATCGGGACGATCAAGGCGTTCTTCAACGCGAACCTGGACCTGTGCGCGCCCCTGCCCAAGTTCAACCTGTTTGACCGGATCCGCCCGATCTACACGCGCCCGCGGTATCTTCCGGCGAGCAAGTGCCACGGCGGTCGGCTGAAGGATGCGGTGCTCGCCGACGGCTGCATCATCGGGGACGCGACGCTGACCCGGGCCCTGCTCGGCATCCGTTCGGTGATCGGCTCCGGCGTGACCATGGAGGAGGTCGTGATGATGGGCGCGGACTATTACGACGACCAGCAGACCCGGCCCTTCCCCGACGCGCCGCCCCTGGGGGTTGGCGATGGGACGCTGGTCCGCCGCGCCATCATCGACAAGAACGTGCGCATCGGGCGCGGCTGCGTGATCACCCCCGAGGGCAAGGAACCGCACGGGGATCACCCCCTGTTTTGCGTCCGCGATGGCATCATCGTCATTCCGAAGGGCACGATCATCCCGGATGGGACGAAGCTCTGACTCGAAGGTTTTCGCAGCGCATCCCGTAGCCGAAGCCGTAAGGCTTTGGCGGCCAAACGCTCACGCGTTCGGCTACGTTTTTGGCACCCATGGTCATGGGATCTAACCCGGGAATCGGGACGTCGCGCCGAGACGCGGGGATGCGGGGGAAGGGTTCTGGCGGCGGATCCCGCCCCAATTTTTTGGGTCGGTCGCGGCACATCCTGATTTTGCGGGGGCAGCCATGATGCGGGTCGCGTTCATTTTCTACGGCGCCATGGGATTGGCGGGGTGGGCGCTTGCGGCGTGGCGGCGCGGGGGCCATCGGCGCTTCGATGTGGCGGCGTTGCCGGGGGAGGACTGGTTCACGTGGTCCTGCGCCGCGCTGGCGCTGGTGCTGGCGGTACACGGGCTCACGCGCATCGGGGTGAGGCGGTGGGTCGCCTTGCGGCGAGCGGCGGATGACGCGCGCGAGTGGTTCGGGGGCCTTGGGGCCGCGCGGCTATGGGTGTTGGCGGCCATAAGCGGCCTGGCGGAGGAGTTGTTCTTCCGGGGCTGGTTGTTGAACGAAGTGGGGCTGGTGGCCTCCTCGCTGATCTTCGGGGCCGTCCACGTGCCGCCGGCGAGGCACTGGTTGGCGTGGCCCGTGTTCGCGGCGGTGGTGGGCCTGGCCCTGGGTGGCTTGTGCCTGGGCAGCGGGACCCTGGTGTTCGCGGTCCTCGCCCACGCGGGCATCAATGGCCTGAACCTCGCGACGCTGGCGGGGCGGCGCCGCGGGCCCGCGGATCCGGGAATTCCGTGAGGCGTCCGGCCGCGATCTCGATGGCGTCGGCCCTCCTGAGTGTCGCGATCTGACGCCTGCTGAGGATCGGGTAGTGCCGGATCTCGGTCAGTCGCTCCGGGATGAACCAGACCTCCTCCTCGGACGTCACCCAGTTGCGCGCATCGAAGGCCCGCAAGTTAAATGGGGCGGAGTAGCGCCGCAGCGTCTTCCTGCCGCAATGGAGGAAGTACTCGTGGAAATAGGAGAGCGCCAGCTCCCTGAGCGTCCGGTAGATCGGCTCGCGGTACCTCAGGACCGCGTGATTCGTCTTTGAGATCGCGCCCCAGCAACCGTGCTGGCGGAACAGCGCGACGACATGGTCATAGTCCCGGTCGGTCGCCTCGAGGTCCAGCAGGAGCGGCCGATGGCCGTGGTGCCGCAAGATCGCGGCCGCCAGGATCGCCCCCTCCACGCAGTGCGCCATCCCGCTCTTGAGCACCTGGCGCGGCGACTGGCACGTGTCCTCGTCATAATCGAAATTCATCTCCAGGCCGTTGATGAAGTCCTGGATCTTGCGCGGGGTGGTCAGGCGCCTGATGATCCGCGCCTCCCCATCGAAGAAACGGTTCGCCATCGCCGCCATCGCGCTATCATGGGGATAATATCTTTTCTATCAAGGTGTTATGCCGCAGTGCTGGTTCCCTAGAAATTAAAATCGATAATTTATGGTTTTCGAGCAGTTTCAGGCGGCGGGCGAGGTGGAGCGCAAGTTGCGGCGATACTAAGCCGAGGGGCGAATACCGGAGGATGTGTTCCGGTCATTGCTGGAATCGTGTCACGAGAAAGAGGAGGTGCGGTCATGAAGGCGGTGCTGCTGTGCGTGGCGACCTTTTGCTGGTGGGCCAAGCAGCGCCGGGCCCGGGAACTGCGCCGCATGCGGGCGCAGGACGCGGGTTGAATATCTCTAGGAGGCTGTCGGACTTTGTCCGGCAGCCTCCTCTGGCAAAACCGCCTTCTATTTGCGAGCAAAGGAGTTATGTAGCGAGAGCACGATTCGTTAAACTCGCTCAGGCACGGTGCCACATCTGGGTCTTGCCCATCATAAATGCCTTGGAATAAGGCGGTTTTCCCAGAGCCCGGACACTTCGCAGCCCGCAAGGCTGTGAAATGTCCGGGCTAGCCCCGCCGCCGGCGCGCGGCGGGGCTGACCTGATTCGAGAGCGCGCCGCATCATTCATGTGGAAACTTCCGAGGATGTGTCGCAGTGTGCGGCGGGTGCAGGCACCGGCAGCGTGACCCGGT
>JADLBR010000382.1 GCA_020847615.1 Verrucomicrobiia bacterium | reverse complement strand
GCGGCATCGCGCCGAAATGATCCCGCGCCATCTTGCGGACGGCGGCGGGGTCGACGTCGCCAAAGACGGCGATGACGGTATTGGAGCCGGCGCACAGGGCGCGGTGGAAGGCCCGGAGGTCCTCGGGGCCGATGGCGCGGAGGGTGTCCTCGCGACCCAGCGGGTTCATGGCGTAGGGGTGCGCGTCGCCGTAGAAATTCTTCCGGAGCAGGTTGCGGCAGACGGCCATCACCTGGTCGCGCTCGGCCTGGATGGCCTTGAGCTGCTTGTCCTTCTCCTTGTCGACCTCGTCGGGTGGGAAGGAGGGATTGAGGAGGATGTCGGAGGCGATCTCCATGCCGCGGCCCAGGTCGCGGCTCAGCACGTCGACCGCGACGAGCGCGCTATTGTAGGCGCCGGCGGTTTCGATGGAGCCACCGAGGTCTTCGATCTCCGAGGCGATCTGCTCGGCGGTGCGCGCGGAGGTGCCCTTGAGGAGGCACGCGGCGGCCAGCCTGCTGATGCCATTCTTGGTGGGGTCTTCTTGCAGGACGCCGGACCGAAAGACGACGCGGATGGAAGCGAGGGGCACCTTGGCGTTGCGCCGGACGATGAGGCGGGCGCCATTGGCGAGTTGTTCGGTGGATATCGCCTCCTCGGCGCGGGTCTCGGGCGCGACCGCCTCGGCGGCGCCCGGCTTCGCCTCCCTGGGATTGAGGGAGATGACGGTGAGGTTATCCTCGCGGAAGTGGTCGCGGATGACCCGCGTGACATCGGGCGCGGTGACGGCCCCGAGGCGCTCCAGGTATTCGTCGGCAAAGTCGAGGTTTCGGGCGACGAACCAGGCGGTGCCGATCTCGGAGGCCTGGCCGGACATCGTCTGCAACTCGTCGAGTCGGCCGCCCAGGGCCTGGCGCTTGGCTTTCTCCAGTTCCGCGGGGGTGGGGCCCTCTCGGCCGAGGCGCGCGATTTCGTCGAGCGCGGCGGCGACGACTTGGTCGCGCTTGTCGGGGTCGCAGACGGCCGAGATGACGAACAGGCCGTTCTCGGAGGGGGTGAAGGCGAAGGCGTCGACGGATTCCGCGAGCCTGTCGCGCTCGACGATGCGCCTGTGCAGCCTGGAGCTTCGTCCGTCCCCGAGGAGGGTGCCGAGCACGTCGAGGGGGTAGAGGTCGGGGTGGGTGATCGGCGGGATGTGGAAGCCCATCTTGATGTGGGTGCGCTCGGTGGCGAAGGGCGCGTGCAATTCCCGGCGCCCCAGTTGCCTGGGTTCCTCCGGGATGAAGATGTCCGGGAGCGGCTGTCGCTTCTCATCCTTGACGAGCTGGGCGAGGGCATCGCGGACCTCATCGAAGCGGACGTCGCCGACGACGACGAAGGTGAGGTTGTTTGGGGCGTAGCGCGCGCGGTAGTAGTCGAGGACGTCCTGGCGGGTGAGGCGGTTGAAGACATCGAGGTGGCCGATGACGGGGTGGCGCATCGGGTGGACCGCGAAGGCCTGTGCGAAAAGTGATTGGAACGACATGCGTCCCGGGTCGTCGAAGCCCATGGCGAACTCGCGGCGGATGACCTCCTGCTCCTTGACGTACTCGTCCTCCGGCAGCGTGGCGTTGAACATGGCGTCGGCGAGGATGTCGATGCAGGTGCGCCAGCCCGAGCTGGGTGCATCGATGAAGAAGACGGTGCGGTCGAAGGAGGTGTAGGCGTTCATCCGTCCTCCGATGGCCTGGACGGCCTGGGCGATCTCGGCGACCCCCCGGGTCTCTGTGCCCTTGAAGAGCATGTGCTCCAGGATATGGGATAGCCCGGCGCCGAGCCACTTGCCCTCGTGGATGCTGCCGCTGGAGCACCACGCCTGGGCGGACACGACGGGCGCCGAGCGGTCTTCGCGCACGAGGAGCGTCAGGCCGTTGTCGAAGACGTGGCGGCGCGCGTCGAGGGCGGGGATATCGGCGAGGAGGCCAGCTCCCGCGGGCGCCGCCCCGCGGTCTGGCGCGCAGCCGGACGAGATGAGCAAGATGCCGGCCGGGATCATGGCTTGAAGCGATCGCATCGGATCATGAGCCCTGGGGCGAGGAGGGCGTTCTCTTGGCGACGGCGCGTTTCGCGGCCTTTGCGGCGCGCGGCGTGTCCGCCCTGCCGAGGTTGCGCCGCGCGAGCAGGGGGCGGGTTGGGCGGAACGGCTTGTCGAAGGCATCCTCGAAGGTGTAGCCGCCCTGGAAGTCGGCGCGGCTATCGGAGTCGGTCTTGCCGAAGATGCCGGAGTCCACGAGGTTGAACACGATCTCGCCAAAATCCTCGCACCGTTGGACGCCCCAGTGCTCGAAGATGGTGCGGGCCATCGGGCCGAATTCCTCGAGGGCGTGGCGACGTATGCCCTCGAGCAGCTCGTTGCCGGAGACGTGCTGGGGCTCGGTGTGGCGGGAGCGGCGCCGCCGCTGCGTCTTGATGGTGTAGTCGAGTGATTCCTTGACGAACCGGTACGCGTCGGGCGCGTAGCGCGCGTCGGCGGCGACTATCCTGGAGACCGCCTCATCGAACGAAATCTTGGCCATGGGATTGGATCTGCGTGCCTTGCTGTGGTGGGGCGCCATCGCGGTCCTGCCGCCATGTCCGCACCAGCGCCCCGGCGAGGGACACGGCCACGATCAGCAGGACCGAAGCCTGTTCCTTTGCGCCGAGTTGCCACATCGGGAAAGATGGTGGCGCAATTCTCGGTCCGCGCAAGGGGCAAACTGAATTTCGTGGTCGCCGGTTGCACGAGATCCGCACCGCGCTATCGTTCGGGGTCGCGCGGTCGGGGTTGAATCCGGCTCATCGTGCCGGTGCCGCACGCGCGGCCGAAGGAGGCAAAGCGATGAGCGACATGACGAGACGGGAACTTGTGGGCAGGGTGGCGGTGGCGGCCGCCGGTGCGGCGACGGCGTTGGCCGGCGCGGCGCCCGCGCGCGCGGAGGCGGGGGGCGGGGCGTTCACGTTGCCGGCGCTCCCGTATGCGGAGGATGCGCTGGAGCCGAGCATCGACGCGATGACGATGGGCATCCATCACGGCAAGCACCACGCGGCGTACGTGAGCAAGCTCAACGACGCCATCGCGCAGGCGCCCTCGCTGAAGGGAAGATCGATCGAGGAGATCCTCAGGAATATCAATGACGTGCCGGAAGCGGTGCGGGCGTCTGTCCGGAACAATGGGGGCGGCCACGCCAATCACACGCTGTTCTGGACCGTGCTGAAGAAGGGCGGGGCACAGCCGGCGGGGTCGTTCGCGAAGGCGATCGACGCGGCGTTTGGCAGCCTGGACGCGCTGAAGAAGTCGCTGACGGACGCGGGCATGACCCGATTCGGGAGCGGCTGGTCGTGGCTGTGCGTGGGCGGCGACAAGAAGTTGGGCGTTGAGAGTTCGCCGAATCAGGACTCGCCGCTGATGGAGGGCCGCACGCCGATCCTCGGGATCGACGTGTGGGAGCACGCCTACTACCTCAAGTATCAGAATCGGCGCAACGAGTACCTCGCCGCGATCTTCAACGTCATCGACTGGGAGGCCGTCGGCAAGAACTACGAGAAGGCCGCGGGGTAGGGGCGGCAAGCGCGAAGCAGTGCAGCGGGGAGATCGTGTGCATTGCGCTCAGTCCTTCGGCACGAAGGGCCTGACTCTTTCGGCGAGGAGCCTGTAGCCCGCGGGGCTCAGGTGGAGCTTGTCCTCGACGAAGAGTTCCGGGCGGGGTTGGCCGCCGGCGTCGAGCGTGAGTGTCTTGCAGTCGATGTATCTAAGGTGCGGCTGCTCCCCGCAATAGGCGGCGATGTAGTCGTTGAGCCTGTTGCCCTCTTCGACCTGGGCCCATCGTTTGATGGTGGGGCAGAGGCCGATGTAGACGATGTCCGCATCCGGCAGGCGGGCGCGGATCTTGGCGACGAAGTCCTTGTATTCCTGGAAGACCTGCTCGGCGGACTTGCCCGCGTTGATGTCGTTGCCTCCGGCGCGGAGGAAGATGGCGCGCGGTTGGTACGGGAAGATCATGCGATCGGCGTAGTGCGTGGAGTCGACGATCTGGTTGCCGCCAAAGCCGCGGTTCAGGACGGTGGTGCCCGGGAAGTCCACGGCGAGCGTTTTCCACCGGACGATGCTGGATGAACCGACGAACAGCACGGCCCCTGTGGGGGGCGGGGACTCGGCGTCCTGTTTTTCGAAGGCGGCGATGGCCTTCTCCCATTTCGCGAAGTCGTGCGGCTTCTGGACCGTGACCTGGGCCTGGGGTTCGGCCACAAGAAGCGTGGCGGGTATGCCGAGTCCGAGGGCGGCGAGCGAGAGGGCGCGGAGGGGGCTAGCGATTTTGATCATCGGATGAGGCTAGCAGGCTGTCGGACCTCGCCAAGTCCGGCAGATTCCCGGCCCGAAAATTGCCCATCGCCTCCCGTAGCCGAACGCGTGAGCGTTTGGCCGCCAAAGCCTCACGGCTTCGGCTACATTTTCTGTCCCGGTGGTCCGGCGGCTGCCGGATGGAATCTAGCCCGGATATTTTTGAGGGTGCCGGCTGTGAAATTCTGGGCTGGGCCCGCCGCCGGCGCTTCCCGTCACCTGAGGCCTAGGCCGAGCGTCTCGCGGCAGTAGCGCATGCTGCGCTCGAGCTGTTCCCGCTGGAACTCCTGGTCCGCGAGTTTCTTGTCTTTGTCTGCGGGCGGCTTGCGCGCCTCGATGGGCCGGCCCCTCTTTGCGAGTGCGGCGAAGCGATCGATCTCGGCCCTGGGGACATCGGCGTAGGGCGCCATGAAGGCGGGGTCCTTGAAGGGGAAGGGGCGCTGGAGGCCGGCGATGATCTCCAGGATGAAAGCGACGCCCGGGCAGAGTTGCGCGAAGCGCGCCGCGTAGGCCTTGAAGTCCACGCAGCCGTCGCCGATGGCGGTCCACTGGACCATGGCGCCCTCGGGCGTCTCCCAGACCATGGAGTCGCGCATTCCGGTGGTGACGGCGTAGGGGCCAAGGATCTCGAGGTTGCGGAGGGGGTCCTCGAGGGTCCAGGTCGCGTTGCCGGAGTCCATGGTGGCGCCGACGAAATCTCTTCCGGCCTCCTCGATGAGCCCAGCGAGCTCGTGCGCGGTGAGGTCGCCGGCGTGGTTCTCGATGGCGATTTTGACGCCGCAGTCGAGCGCGTAGGAGCGGACGGCCCTGCACACGGCGACGGTGCCCTTGATGTGCGGGGTGATCCCGCCCTCGCCCTTGCGGTCCTCGGCGCTGCCCAGGACGCAGCGGGCGACGGGCGAGCCGATGGCCCTGGCGATGCGGATGATGAGCCTGAGGTGCTCCTCGGCGGTGCCGTGGGTGTCCTTGAAGCGCTTCGACGTGGGGCAGATGCTGAGCGACCCGGCCTGGAGCGCGAGGCCCTTGTCGGCCGCGCGCTTGCGCAGATCCGAGAGGTAGGCCTCGTCCATGGACTCATAGACATCGAGGTCGGACATCAGCAGGATATCGGCCTTGAGCTCGGCGGCATAGTCGATGAGCCGGGGGGCCTTCCAGCCGAAGGCACGCACCGAGAAGTTGTCGAACCCGAGGGGGATCTTGCCAGCCTGGGGTGCGGCGGCCGCGCGGGGTGCGGGCGCGGCGAGCGCGGCGCCGGCGGCGGTCGCGAGGAAGTCGCGTCGGGTGAGGGCGGGGTCGTGCATGGCGCGAGGTTGGACGGTTTTAGGGCGGGCGCAAGCGCCGGGGGCGGCGATCAGTGCACGAGTCGGGTGGTCATGGCGTAGATGATGAGGATGAGCAGCACGACGCCGAGCCCGAAGAAGATGTAGCCGAAGCTGCGGGCGATCGTCTGCCACCGCAGCCACTCGTCCTTGACGCGGAAGTCGTCGAGCCTGCCCTCGGCGACGAGGCGGTCGTACCAGCGCTTCCGCTCGTGGAGCATCTCGGCCTTCGAGATCCGGCCGGAGAAGATGACCGTGTCCATCGGGAACTTCTCCAGGCGGAAGTGCGTGTTGAAGAAGTGGATCGTGAATATGAAGCCCGCGGCGAGCAGCGCCTCGTCGGAGTGAACGATGAGGGCGATGTTGATGATCCAGCCGGGCATGAAGAGTGAGAAAAATTCTGGAAACCACATGATCAGCCCGGAGAGGCCGATGGCGAAGACGCCCCAGAAAACGGCAAAGTAGTCAAATTTCTCCCAGTAGGTCCAGCGGTCGAACTCGGGTTTCGGGCCCTTTCCGAAGAACCACTTGTTGTGGGCCTTGAAGTCTTCCCAATCCTGCATGGTGGGCACCATGGAATCCGCGCCAAACGCCGCCTTCCAGATTCGTCCTGCCCGGAATCTCCCGGTCTCCGGGTCGCGGAGGTAGCCGCGGTTCTTCCAGAAGTTCGCGCCGAGCGCCAAGAGGTGGAGACCGAAGTAGAGGAAGGTGACGACCGCGCCGAAGTGGTGCAGGGCGCGCGCGACATCGACGCCCCCCAGGATGGCGAAGATGGCCTTGGCCCAGTCGGTGTAGAAGAATTTGAGCGGCATGCCCGTGAGGACGAGGAGGAGGAAGCTGGTGACGACGAGGAAGTGGAGGAACCGGTCGAAGGGCGCGAACCGGGTGAACCACTCGTCGCCCTTCTGCGTCTCGACCTTTGCCTCCCGGAACTGTTTCGAGTCGTGCAGGAACAGCCAGGCCGAGCGCAGGAGCCACAGGAGGGTGTGCCCCCCGAAGAACGTGAAGACGCCGATCAGGAGGCCGGTCATCGCCACGAAAACGATGTGGAGTTGGGGGTACTGCTTCGCGTCGAGGGGATTGGCGTGGGGGATGTACTGGGCGAAGCTGGCGGTGGCGCCGGGGTGGCAGCGCTGGCAGGTGGCGACGATGTTGGTCGAGGAGAGGCGCGAGTTCGGGTCGTGGGGCGGCAGGACGTCGTGGTGCCCGTGGCAGTCGAAGCAGGCGGCGACCTCCAGGGCCTCGTTGGGCCTGCCGAGGGCCATGGCCTTTCCGTGATAGGTGTCGCGATAGTGGGTGAGGCTGTCCTGGTGGCACTTGCCGCATTTCTTGTCGCTGGCCATCTTGAAGTGGCCGTTGACGGGGGGCTCGATGTCGTGCGCCGAGTGGCAGTCGGTGCAGACGGGGCCGTTGGGATCGCCCTTGAGCAGGAGCTGGCCGTGGACGCTCTGGTTGTAGATGCCCTCCACCTTGACGTGGCAGGTCCCGCACGTCTTGGCGATGTTGGAGTGGTGGATGGGGGAACTGCGGTCGACGCTGCGCTTGATGTCGTGGACGCCGTGGCAGTCGTTGCAGGATGGGGCGACGATGAGGCCGAGCTGGAGCAGTGCCTTGCCGTGGATGCTGTCGAGATAATGGGATGCGGCCTCCGGATGGCGTATGGCGTATTCCTCGTTGATATTGGGGTTGTCGTGGCACGAGGCGCAGGTTTTCGGGAGGTTCAGCTTGTACACGGGCGAGGCCGGGTCCTTGACGGGCAGCATCTCGTGCGTGCCGTGGCAGTCGGCGCAGGACGCGGCGCCGGAGGCCCCGAGGGAGTGGCTGGCGCCATGGATGCTCGTCGCGTACTGTTTGGATTCCTCCTCGTGGCAGTCGGCGCAGTTGACGGGCGGCAGCTTGCTCTCGTGGACGAGTTCCTTGATCCCGGCGTGGCAGTCCACGCAGTTCAGGGTGCCGTGCACGGATCGCTCGAACAGGTTCGTCTGGAATATGGGCATCGGCACCGACTTGTCGTCGACGGTGCGGCTGGTGGTCGGGTCGAGGTGGCACTCCAGGCAGTCGGCGTTGGTGATGGCCTCTTCCTTGGGCGCGTCCTTGGCGGCCATTTCCGCGGCGGGAGCGGCGACCGGCTCGGGGGTCGCCTGCTGGCCCGGCGCCAGAGGGGCGAACAGGGCGACCGCCAAAAGAAGGACTGATGTTGGGCGATCCTTTTTCGAATGAGTCATGCTAATGGCCGGAGTGTGGGTGACGCGGTGTTGTGACGTCAAGCGCCGAGGGAGGATTTGTCCAATATTCCCGTGCGCAGATCGGGCCCCGGGGCAAAAAATACGATTTATCGGGATCTGGGGGGGTGGCGGCGCGCCCCAGGCCTTGGCGCGGGGCGACGGGGGCTGGCTCGAAAATCGCCGCGGGCTGTGGCCGGTCGCGCGCGGTCAGTGCCTCGCGAGGGGCCGGTGCCACGTGCGCTCGATTTCCTCGAGGGATTTGCCGCGGGTCTCTGGGACCGCCAGGGCGACGAAGAGGGCGGTGACGGCACAGAAGGCGGCGTAGATGCGAAATGCGGTGGCGCCGCCGGCGGCATCGATGAGAACGGGGAACGTCTGTGACACGAGGAAGCAGGCGGCCCAGAGGCTGACGGTGGCCAGGGACATGGCCCGGCCGCGGATGCGGGTGGGAAAGATCTCGGACATGACGACCCAGACGACGGGTCCCAGGGAGGCGGCGAAGAAACTGACGTAGGCGAGGATCACGACGAGGAGGCCGGGGCCGGAGGCGCGTGCGTCGAAGGCCCGGGCGAGAAGTAGGAGCGACACGCCCATGCCGACGGCGCCCGAGAGGAGGAGCGGTTTTCTGCCGATGCGATCGATCGACATCATGGCGACGATGGTGAAGAGCAGGTTGAAGACGCCGATCCAGACGGTGTCGTTGAAAGCGGAGGATGCGGCGGCCCCGGCGCCCTTGAAGATCTCTGGGGCGTAGTAGAGGATGGCGTTGATGCCGGTGACCTGCTGGAGGACGGCGAGCACGACGCCGACGAGCATCGCCAGGCGGAGGCCGGGCTGGAGGAGTTCGCGCAGGGAACCGCCCTCGTGGGCGATGGCGTCGCGGATCTGCGCGATCTGGTCCGAAGGGTCTTGGCCTCCCGAAACGCGCGCGAGGATCGCGGCGGCGCGCTCGGCGAGGCCCTGTTTGAGGAGCCAGCGGGGGCTTTCCGGGACGGGCAGGAGCAGGGCGAAGAAGGCGGCGGCGGGCACGGCGCCGACGGCAAACATCCACCGCCACTTGGCGGCATCGCCGAGGCCGGTGTGGAGAATGAAGGCGTTGGAGAAGTAGGCCGCGAGTATGCCGCTGATGATGGCGAACTGCTGGAGTGACACGAGGCGTCCGCGCAGGTGGGGTGGGGCGACCTCTGCTATATACAGCGGGGAGAGCATCGACGCGACGCCGATGCCCATGCCGCCGACGATGCGCCAGAGCACCAGGTCGCGGGCGTCGCGCGCCAGCCCGCAACCGATGGCCGACGCGGTGAAGAAGATGGCCGATAGCAGGAGGATCCGCTTGCGCCCGAAGCGGTCCGAGAGGGCGCCCGCGATCGCCGCGCCCAGCATGCAACCCACGAGGGCCGAACTGGCGGCCCAGCCGGTCATGGAGGCCGAAAGCCCGAACTCGGCCCGGAAGAAACCCACCGCGCCCGAGACGACGGCGGTGTCGAAACCAAAGAGCAGGCCGCCGATGGCGGCCACCAGGCAGATGGCGGCGAGGTAGAGGTTCCCACGGAACGGGTCACGCGCCCCGGGCGGCGGGTTGGCCCCCGCATCAGTGCTCATGCCCCATGAGGCTGGCGCAAACGGGAAGGGGTGTCCATCCCCCAGGAGGCTGTTGAAGAACGCCATCGGACGCCAAGGCCGGCGTCCCTCCCGGGTTGCGTCGGGAGGGCCCGCGGCCTCGCGGGCCGGGTCGGTTTTGGTCGGGGATGGGTCATTCAACGGGATGTTCGGGGAATTCCTGGCTCGGGCGGGCATGCGATCTTGAGATTGTGTGTGGCGGCGGGTAGGGTCTGCCCCGTGGCACAGGGAGAGGTTCGGCAGTACTTGGATTTCGCGGCGGAGCTGGCGTCGGCGAGCGGCGAGCTGATAGGGGGATATTTCCAGCGTCCGGGACTGGCGGTGGACAGGAAGGCGGATCGGTCGGTCGTGACGCGGGCGGACCGGGAGGCCGAGGCGCTCATGAGGGACATGATCCGCGCGAGGTTTCCCGGGCACGGCGTCCTGGGCGAGGAATACGGGGAGGACAATCCGGGTGCGGAGATGAAGTGGGTGCTGGATCCCATCGACGGGACGGTGTCGTTCATCCACGGGTGCCCGCTGTTTGGCACCCTGATCGGGTTGCTGCGGTGCGGCGAACCGATCGTCGGCGCGATCCACCTCCCGGCCCTGGGGCAGTTGTGCCTGGGGGATGGGAGCAGGACGACATTGGATGGCCGCGAGGTCCGGGTGCGACCGGTGGGGCGCATCGAGGACGCGACGGTATTGTATACCGACGAGAGGCTCGTGGCGCAGCATCGCGACATCGCGGGATTCAGGCGGCTCGCCGGGCGCGCCGGGGTCTTGCGCGGATGGGGCGATTGCTACGGGTACTTCCTGTTGGCCGCGGGTTTTGCCGACGTGATGATGGACCCGATCATGATGCCGTGGGATCTGCTGCCGCTGGTGCCGGTCGTCCGGGGAGCTGGGGGTATTATCACGGCGTGGGATGGCGGCGACGTGCTGAAGGGCGCATCGGCCGTCGCGGCCTCGCCCGGCCTTCACCGCGAGGTGATCGCAGAACTCAACGGGCCATAGCGGGTGGCGGGACCCGCCCGGCAGGGGGTGTCCGTCACGATCTTGTAACTGGGACGACACCCGTTTGTCATGGGCAGGGAACAGACTGTGGGCAGTGGTCGAAGGGGTCTGCGCACACACAGTGAGGCCAAGGAAAGGGAAACGGGATGGCGCATTATCGGGCCGGGTTCATATCGGACGTGCATCTTGGGACGCGCGGGAGCGATGCGGTGGCGCTGCTGCGGTTCCTGAAGGACCACGAGTTTGAGACGCTGTATCTGGTGGGGGACATCATTGACGTCTGGGCGCTGCGGCGGGGGATATTCTGGCCGCAGGAGCACAATGACGTGATCCAGAAACTGCTGCGAAAGGGAAGGAAGGGGACCCGGCTGATATACATTCCCGGGAATCACGACGAGTTCGTGCGGTATTTTTTCGGGGCGTTCGGGAGCGTGACGATCCAGAAGAGCGCGATCCATCGGGCGGCGGATGGCAGGCGGATCCTCGTGATGCACGGCCACGAGCTGGACGTGGTGGTGCAGGGCATGGGGTGGTTGGCGCACCTGGGGGACATCGGCTACAAGCTGCTGATGGAAATGAACTGGGTGGTCAACGCGGCCCGCGCGCTGCTCGGAAGGCCGCATTGGTCGCTGAGCGCGTACGTGAAGCGCGAGGTCAAGAACGTGGTGAGTTTCATCGGGAAGTTCGAGGAGGAGGTGGCCCGGTACGCGCGGCGGTATTCGGTGGACGCGGTGCTGTGCGGGCACATCCACACGGCGGCGGAGCGCCAGGTGGGAGGGATCACGTATCTAAACTGCGGCGACTGGGTCGAGAGCCGGACGGCGATCGTGGAGCACTTTGACGGGACGATGGAGCTGCTGAGGGATCTGCATCTCGCGGTCGGGGGGGATGGGGCGCCCGAGGCGGCGCATCCATATGATGATGGATTGGGGGCGGGGCGCGTGGACGAGGCGGAGCCGGCGCTGGCGGAGGCATAGGGGACCACCGGAGCCGGAGTGTAGCCGATCGCGTCAGGCGAGCGGCGGCCAAACGCTAGCCTGCATATTTCACGCGCATGCGCGAAATATGCAGGCTAGCCCCGCCGCCGGCGCGGGGACGCGCCGCATCATTCATGTGGAAACTTCGGGTGGGTGGAGGAGTGCCTAAAGGCACCACTACGAACGTTCCCGTGGTCTTGGGCTCGTGGTGCCGCCTTCAGGCGGCATTCGCATAATCCGCTGATGACGTGTCTTTTGTGACACACATCGAAGTATCCCCAGCTTTGAAGTTTCAGGTCAGACCAGCGCGACGCCTTTGGGGCCGCGTTCGACCGTGCCGATGGGACGCCCGCCGGTGATGGCGAGGGCGCGCTTGGCGTGCCGGGAGTCGACGATCAGGACGAAGCCGATGCCCATGTTGAAGACCTGGTAGGCCTCGGCATCGCCCAGGCCGCCGCGGTCGCGGAGGGTGCGGAAAAGCGGGGGCACGCGCCAGGATTTTGTGTCGATGATGGCGCGGGCTCCATCGGGCAAGACGCGCGGGAGATTATCGACGAGGCCGCCGCCGGTGATATGCGCCATGCCCTTGACGGGCACGCGGCGGACCAGACGGCGGACGGCGGGCAGGTAGGAGGGGTGGGTGCGGAGGAGCTCCAGGCCGATGGGGAGGCGCAGGCCCGGGAGGCGATCGCGCGGACGCAGGCCCATGTCCTCGAAGAGGATTCTTCGGGCGAGGCTGTAGCCGTTGGTGTGGAGGCCCGAGGCGGGGAGCCCGATGAGGGTATCGCCCGGACGGACGGAGGAACCGTCGATGATCTTCTTGCGATCGACGATCCCGACGATGCAGCCGGCGAGGTCGTACTCGCCGGGCGGGTAGAACCCGGGCATCTGGGCCGTCTCGCCGCCGAGCAGGGCGCAGCCCGCGGAGGCGCATGCCCTGGACATGCCCTTGATGAGGGCGCCGAAGACGCGGGGCTCGAGTTTGCCCGCGCCGATATAGTCGAGAAAGAAGAGGGGCTCGGCACCGAGCGTGAGGATGTCATTGACGCAGTGGTTGACGAGGTCGGCCCCGACGGTGTCGTGCCTATCGAGCATGAAGGCGACCTTGAGCTTGGTGCCGACGCCATCGATCGATGCGACCAGGACGGGGTCGCGGAGGCCGGGGAAACTGGCGCGGAAGAGGCCGCCGAAGCCCCCGACGGCGCCGAGGACCTCGGGGCGGCGCGTCGCGCGCAGGGGTGCGCCGAGGCGGGATTTCAGGCGATTGGCGAGGTCGATATCGACTCCGGCGCGCGCGTAGGCTTTCTGGGGCATGTGATGATTCCGAGGGGGCGAGTGTGCGTGGGACAGCGACCTTTTGTCAAAGGTAACCTAATCGTCGTGGTCGGGTGCGGCGGTTCTCGGGAGGACGGCCGCTGCCCAGATGGCGATGCCGAGGATCCACGCGAGCGCGGCGTAGGCGAGGTGGGTCAATCGGATCTCTGGGAGGAAGTCGGCCGAGATACGGGTGGCCAGGGCGATGATGGCCAAGATGGCGAACGCGCGGAGCGAGCGGACGCGCCCGCGGAACAGGTGCGACGCGCCGCCGTGGCCGAGCACCACGCGCGTGGCGACCGCGACCGTCAGGATGCCAAAGCCACCGATGAAGAGCAGGTGCGCCCAGGCGACCGCGGGCGGGGGCGCGAAGGCCCCCGCGGCGAAGGCGCAGAGCAACAGGACGATTGCGGTGGCCGCGCAGCGCGAGATCGTGCCGGTGGGCCGGGCGCGGTGGAGGGGCAACTGCCAGAGGATGAAGCCGGCGGCCGCGGCGAGGCGGAGGAGGTTGGCGGCGGCCCGATGGCCGAGGGTCTCGATGGCGAATGATGCAAGGACGGTGGCGCCGGCGGCGAGGGCGGCCGCGGCGCCGGCGGTCCATCCGGGCGGCGGGGCGAGTGCCTCGGGAAAATCCTGCCGGTTTGGGAGGTCGAAGAACCTGGGCAGGAGGAAGGCGCCCACGCCCATGACGGGGAGGAGGAGGAAGCCCTGGTACAAGAGCAGCCGGGCGAGGGAGTCGTGCCAGGGAGGAAGACCCGCGAGCGGGCCGAAGATGAAAAGGGTGGCGCCGGCCAGTGCGGAGAGGAGGCCCATGGCGGCCAGCGCGAAAGAGGGCGGGGGGAGATCCCTGCGGACGATCGCGCGGATGCCCAGCGACGCGACAAGGCAGAGCATGGCGAGCAGGAACATCTGGTCGCCCCAGAGCGGGTGTCCCGCGGTGTGCAGGGCGGAGGCGGCGACGAGCAGCGCGGCCAGGGAACCCGCCTCGACGACGGTGAAACCCGGGGCCCCGATCAGTCGCGGCACGGCCGTGCCGAGGAAGCCGAAGACAAAACAGGCGAGGAAGCCCTCGGTCATGACCCGCGCGTGCGCGGCGCCCGGATAGGCGGGCAGGATGCCCCAGGCGTGAAGCGGCCAGAGCAGGGTCCCGTGGATCGCGAGCAGCGCGCCGGTTGGGAACAGCAGGCGGTAAGGCTGGCCCGCGAGCAGCGCGAGGAACGGGGGGCGCTCAGGCATCGCCGTCCTGCCCGGAGGCGCGGTTGAGAATGCGGCGCCAGCGCGCTATTTCCTTGCGGGCTAGGCCGGGGTTTGGGGAGCCGGCTGTCGCGCGGGCGCCCAGCCTGCGGCGGGCGCCGGAGCGCAGGAGGTCGGCGGCGCCGGCGAGTTCGGGCGAGATCGCGAGCCATTCGTCCGGGGACAGGTCGCCGATATCGCGGCCCGAATCCTGCGCGACGCGCACGGCCGTGCCGACGAGGCGGTGCGCCTCTCGGAAGGGGACGCCGCGGCGTACGAGATCATCGGCGATATCGGTGGCGAGGAGGGAGGGGTCGGCGGCGGCGCGGCGCATGGCGCGGGTGTCGAACTGGGCGGCGGCCATGACGTCGGCCATGAGGTCGAGGCAGTCGCGGAGTGTGTCGGCGGTATCGAAGAGCCGCTGCTTGTCCTCCTGGAGGTCGCGGTTGTACGTCATCGGCAGGCCCTTGAGGGTGACCAGCAGGGCGACGAGGTTGCCCACGACGCGCCCGGACTTGCCGCGGACGAGTTCCGGGACATCGGGGTTCTTCTTCTGGGGCATGAGGCTCGAGCCGGTGGTGTGCGCGTCGGCCAGCCGGACGAACGCGAACTCCGCGGATGCCCAGAGGATGAGGTCCTCGGCGAGGCGGGAGAGGTGCACGGCGCAGATCGCGGCCGCCGCGAGGAATTCGGCGATGAAGTCGCGGTCGCTGACGGCGTCCATGGAGTTGGCGGCGACGCGCGGGCGGCCGCGCGAGTCCACGAAGCCCAGCTCGCGCGCGGTGGCCTCGCGGTCGAGGGGGAGGGTGCTGCCGGCGAGGGCGCCGCAGCCGAGGGGGCAGACGTTGGTGCGGGCGTGGGCATCCTCGAGCCGGCGGTGGTCCCGATCCAGCATCTCGACGTAGGCCAAGAGGTGATGGGCGAGCAGCACCGGCTGCGCGCGCTGGAGGTGGGTGTAGCCGGGCATGGGGGCGGCGGTGTTTGCCTCGGCGGCCTGGACCAGGGCGGCCTGGAGCTTGCGCATGGCGGCCTGCTGCGACCGGATCTCGTCCTTGAGCCAGAGGCGCACCGTGGTGGCCACCTGGTCGTTGCGGCTGCGCGCGGTGTGCAGTTTCGCGCCGGCGGGGGTGATCTCGGTGAGGGCGGCCTCGATGTTCATGTGCACGTCCTCGAGGTCCTCGCGCCACGTGAATGAACCCTCGCGCACGCGGGCGGCGATCTTCCCAAGGCCCTCCTCGATCTGGGCGAACTCCTGCCGGGTGATGAAGCCGGTGGCCGAGAGCATCCGGGCGTGCGCCAGGCTCCCGCGGATATCGTGCTCCGCGAGGCGCCGGTCGAAGGAGACCGATTCGGTGAACCGGCGGATCTTCTCCGCGGGCGCCTCGTGGAAGCGCCCGCCCCAGGGTGTTGCGGCTCCTGTGCCTGCCATGGGTGGGAGGTTACTCGGGGGGAGGGGGGCCATCAACATCCAACAACCGGCCTCCGGGGCCATATCCGGCAGCAAGATTTGGGTTGAATGCCGGGCCTTGTGGCCGAAAAGTGCGTGGATGGACCGGCCCGAAAGAGTGGCTTTGTATCCCGGCAGCTTCGACCCCGTCACGAATGGGCACCTGGACGTGGCGCAGCGGGCGATGGAGCTGTTCGACCGCGTGATCTTTGGGATCGCGGTGCACACGCCCAAGAAGACGCTTTTTGATGCGGAGGAGCGGGTGGGGTTGGCGCGGGAGGCGCTGGCCGGGGCCGGTGGCCGCGTGGAGGTGGCCGTGTTCGAGGGGCTACTGGTCGATTTCGCCAGGCGGCGTGGGGTGACGGCGATCGTGCGGGGGCTCCGTGCGGTGGCGGACTTCGAGTTCGAGTTCCAGATCGCGCTGGTGAACCGGAATTTCGCCCCGGAGATCGAGACGATCTTCATGATGCCCAAGGAGAGCCTGATCTACCTGAGTTCCTCCCTGATCAAAGAGATCGCGCAACTCGGCGGCGACGTGTCGGCGCTGGTGCCGCCCAACGTGGACCGGGCGCTGAGGAAGAAATTCGGGGCGGTTCGATGAAGATCCATATTCTCCAGATCCCGGATGAGGGCCTGTTTCTGGAGGGCGACGAGCCGGCCGATCTGATCAACTGGCCTGATTTCACCCCGTCGGGTCCGGTGCGGTACCGCGTGGAGGCGACCTATCGGGGCGGCAACCTGCTGGTGCGCGGCCAGTTGCGTCTGGAGGGGACGGTGCCGTGCGCGCGGTGCCTGCACCCGCTGCCCGTGTCGGTGGAGGTGGCCGATTTCACGGCCCTTGTGGAGCAACCGGAGGGCGAGTGCGTGGACTTGACGGAACAGGTGCGGGAGGACATCCTACTCGCTCTGCCCGCCTATGTCCGGTGTGAGCTGGACGCCTCGCAGCGCTGCCCGATCACGGGCCAGCAGTGGGGTGATTTGGCGGGCGAACGGCCGGCGTCGATACAGTCCGATGTCTGGTCGGCCCTTGATAAGCTGGGCAAGAGAGAAAAAGAGAAGGATTGATAGTTTATGGGCGTCCCGAAGCGCAGGAGTTCGAAGATGCGTATGCGGATCCGCAAGGCGGCGAACCGCTGGCGCGCGCCAAAGCTGGCCGAGTGCCCGCAGTGCGGCGCAAAGTTCCAGTCGCACCGTGCCTGTCCGTCGTGCGGTTATCACCGCGGCCGGCAGGTCCTGACGATCGAGTCGGCGGCCGAGTGAGCCGTCTGGCGCACGCGCCATGAAGATCGCCCTCGACGGCATGGGGGGGGATTGGGCCCCGGCCAATCCGGTGTCTGGGGCCATCGAGGCCCTGGGGCGATTTTCTGGCATCGAGAAGCTGTATCTGGTGGGGCGGGAGGAGGCGTTAAAGGCCGAGCTGGACAAGCACGGGCGGGCGCCGCACCAGATCGAGATTGTCCCGGCGTCCCAGGTGGTCGAGATGGGGGACGCCGCGATCGACAGCGTGCGGCGGAAGAAGGACTCGTCGATCAGCCGGGCGGTGGACCTGGTCAAGGGCGGCGACGCGCAGGCGGTGGTGTCGGCGGGTCACACGGGAGCGGCCGTTGCGGCGTCGACGGTTAAGCTGCGGAATCTCCCGGGCGTGGTGCGGCCCGGCATCGCGACGGTGCTGCCGACGGAGACGAACCTATTCGTGCTGATCGACGCGGGGGCGAACATCGACGCGAAGCCGGTGCACCTGGGGCAGTACGCGATCATGGGGGCGGCGTATTCGGAGCACGTCTTGGGATTCAAGAACCCGTCCGTGGGGCTGATGAGCATCGGGACCGAGGAGGTCAAGGGCAACGAGCTGACCAAGGAGGCGTTCAAGCTGCTGAGCGCGCTCCCGATCAATTTTCGCGGGAACGTGGAGGGGCACGATCTTTTTGAGAATCCGGTGGAGGTCGTCGTGTGCGACGGGTTCGTGGGCAACGTGGTGCTGAAGACGTCGGAGAGCATCGCCTCGGCGATGCTGCACTGGCTCAAGCACGAGCTGACGCGGAATCCCCTGAGGATGTTCGGGGCGATGCTGGCCCGTGGGGCGTTCCGGGCGATCAAGCGCAAGACCAATTACGAGGAGTACGGGGGTTCGCCGCTGCTGGGCGTGAATGGCATCTGCATCATCGCGCACGGCTCGTCGACCCCGCTGGCGATCACCAACGCGATCCGGGTGGCGGCGGAATCGATACGCCACGACCTGAATCCCCATATCGTAGAGAGGATCGCGGCGGCCCGCGAGCTATTCGGCGCGACCGATGAGGCGGCGCCCACAACCCCACCCACAGCATGAATCCAGTCGAATCCGAGGCCAGAGAGCCGGGCGCGGTCCGCCCGGGGCGGAGCGTCCACATCGCCGGCATCGGTTCGTACGCGCCCGAGCGGGTGCTGACGAACCAGGAGTTGGAGAAGATGGTGGACACCACCGACGAGTGGATCATGACGCGCTCGGGCATCCGAGAGCGGCGCATCGCGGCCGAGGGGCAGTCGACCTCGGACCTCGGGGCGGAGGCGGCGCGGGCGGCGCTGGCGGACGCGGGCCTGGGGCCCGGCGACGTGGACCTGATCATCGTGGCGACGGCGAGCCCCGACATGCTGTTTCCTTCCACGGCCTGCCAGCTGCAGCACAAGCTGGGCGCGAGGAAGGTGGCGGCGTTCGACATTTCGGCGGCCTGCTCCGGGTTCATATACGCGCTTGAGGTGGGCAGGCAATTCGTGGCCAGCGGGGCGCACGACACCGTGCTGGTGGTGGGCGCGGACAAGCTCTCCTCGATCACCGACTGGACCGACCGTGCGACGTGCGTGCTATTTGGGGACGCGGCCGGGGCGGTGGTGCTGCGGCACGAGCCGGGCCGGCGGGGGATCCTCTCGACGCTCCTGGGCGCGGATGGTTCGCAGAAGGAGATCCTGAACGTTCCCGCGGGGGGGTCGGCGATGCCGGCGACGGAGCAGACGGTGCGCGACCGGATGCACTGCATCCGGATGAGCGGGCGGGAGGTCTTCAAGCTCGCGGTGAACGCGATGCTCGGGGCGGCGAGGGAGGCCCTGGCGAAGAGCGGCCTTTCGCTGGACGAGATCTCGTGCGTGATACCGCATCAGGCGAACATGCGGATCATCGAGGCGATATCGGACCGGCTGGGCATCGGGATGGAGCGGTTCCAGGTGAACCTGCAGCAGTATGGCAACACGTCGGCGGCCTCGATCCCGGTGGCGCTGGACGAGGCGGTCAAGCGCGGGCGGATCAAGCGGGGCGACAACGTGCTGCTGGTGGCATTCGGCGGCGGGCTGACCTGGGGGAGCGCGGTCCTGCAGTGGTGAATATCCCGCGGTGGTGAATTGACAGTCTGGGGGCCGGTGGTAGCTATAAGTGCTGCGAGCCCGAGGTGGCTCCGGAGGACAGCATGACTTATAGGGACTGCGAGGGCGGTTCGAGGCGCCGCGGGGGCGGCGGGGACCTGTTTGAGGATTCGCCCTGTTTTTTGGCGCAGTCCTTCGAGTTGCACCCGAGGGGCGTGCGGATGCGGACGCGGTCGCGCTTTGAGGTGGGGGTGGAGCTGGCGCTGAGTCTCAAGACCGCGGAGGGCGAGCTGGCGGTGTCGGGCTTTGTCGTGGACTGCACTCCGGCGTCCGACGAGCCGGGCGCGTTTGACCTGACGGCATTTTTCCAGGTCAATCGTACAGGAAGTGCTCGCGCTGGAGTTTGAGGCGGCGGGTGCGCCAGGCGGCGGCATCTGGGCCGCCCAGCGATTCGGCGAGGCGGTAGACGGAGAGTGCGCCGGCCCAGTCCCCGCTGGACTCGAGGATGCGGGCGGCGTCGGATGCGGCCTTGCCAAACCAGTGGTATTCCGGGATGCGGGGGGCTGGGGCGTCGCCCTCCTGTCCCCCGT
The DNA here is from genome assembly GCA_020847615.1 of Verrucomicrobiia bacterium. Classification (GTDB taxonomy): domain Bacteria; phylum Verrucomicrobiota; class Verrucomicrobiia; order JADLBR01; family JADLBR01; genus JADLBR01. Next base: position 42,084 of record JADLBR010000382.1, on the reverse strand, counting down.
AGACGACGTCGGTAAATGCCTCGAGCGCCTCTGCGGCGCGGCCCTCCTTCTCGAGCGTCTGGCCCTTTTTCCAACCGGCCTCGTGGATGAGGTCGGGCCGGGTGGCGCGCAGGGATTCCTCGGAGAGCACCTCGTCGTAGATGGCGGTGGCGCGCGCGTAGCGTTTCGGGTCGGTGGCCGCGAGGCGGTAATGGCAGTCGGCCTCCCCGATGCGGGCCATGGCGAGCACCTCGGCGGCGGGGGGCGGCGCGATGGTGGCGACGGACTCATAGACGGCGAGGGCCTCCTTGAACTTGGCCTGCAGCCGGAGGGCGTGGCCCTGGCCGACGCGCGCCTCCCCGAGGCGCGTCGACTTGGGGTGCTCTTTGGCGAGTTCCTCGAAGAGGGCGATGGCGGGTTCGGGGTCGTCCCGGCGCAGGGCGGCCAATCCGGCGAAGTAGAGGGCGTCGTCAGCGAGATCGTGTTTGCGCGTATTGCGGGCCAGGCGGGTGAACCAGGTTTGCGCGTTGGCGAAGTCCTCGCTGGTGAAGTAGGCCTCGCCGATGCGGAAGAGGATGTCGCCGGCGACGGGCGAGTCGGGGAATTTCTGGAGGAGGTCCTTGAGGGACGCGATGGAGGCCTCCGGGGTATCGGTGCCGAGCTGCCTGCGCGCGGCGAGCGCGAGGAACTGGGCCTCAGGGATGTGGGTTCCCGAGGGGTAGTGGGTCACGAGCTCGTTGAGCTGGGACAGGGCCTCGTCCAGCCTGCCCTCGCGCATGAGCGATTTGGCGATCTCGAAGAGGATGACGTGGCGCCTCGGGGATTGCGGGAAGTCGTCGAGGATCTGCTGCCATCGGGCGCGGGCCTGTCCCTCACGGCGGAGATTGGTCTCGAGTCGGCCCTGTTCGGCGACGGCGGTTTCCTTGAGCAGGCTTTCCGGGAATCGCGAGGCGAAGCGACGATAGAGGGCAACGAGTTCCTCGGCCTTGCCCTGGCGGGAGAGGCAGAGCATGGCGTTGAAGAGCGCCTTTTCGTGGAGCGCGGCCGCCTCGGGTTTCTCGGAGATGGCCAGGAAAGCGTCGTGGGCTTCGCCGAAGCGCCCGAGCGAGAAGAGGATCCCCGCGGACCGGAACTGGCACTCGGCGGCCTGTGGGGGGTCCGGGGATTGCTCGGCGGCGGCGATGAGCAAGGCGAGGCCGCGATCCGGGTCGCCGCGGGCGGCGATGGTCTCGCCCGCGCGCGACAGGGCGGCGGCGGCCCAGGCGCTCTTGGGGAAGCGCTTGGCGGCGGCGTTCCACGTCGCGAGCGCGGCGTCGACCTGCTGGGAGGCGAGTTCGGCCTCGGCGATCGCGAGCAGGGTGGGGCCCGCGACGTGGGCGACGGGCTCCTCGTCGGCGATGCGCCTGAGCCGGGACAGGGTGTCGCGGAGCGCGCCGGCCTTGCCGGCGGCCTCGATCATTTTTCGGGCCGCGGTGAGCCGGGCGGTCTCGTCGGCGCCCTGGATGAGCACTTTCTCGAGCGATTCGAGTGCCTTGCCGGGATCGTCCAAGGCGAGGGCGCACTCGCCGTGGCGGAGCCAGGCTTGCACGAGGAGGTCGGGCCGGACGGGTCCGGGCTCGGAGGTGATCTGCTCGAAGTGCCCGAGGGCCTTGGCGTGGTCGCCCGAGGCGAGGAGGATCTCGCCCAGCCAGAAATGGGCCTCGAGCCGGGCGGGGGGCGCGGGTTGGGAGACGAGGAGGTCGGTCAAGGTCTGCGCGGCGTCGGTGGAACGGCCGGCGCGGAGCTGCCAGCGGGCCTGGAGCACGCGGGCGCCCTGTGCGAAGTCTGGGGAAGCGGGGCTGCGCGCGATGACATCGAGGATGCCCTCGCCCTCGGTGGCCTTGTCCCCGCCGAGGTTGAGGAGGGTCCACGCGAGGCCGAGCCGGGCCTCCGGGGCGCGCGGGTAATCGGGATTGAGGGTGAGGAGGTCGCGGTAGAGACGCTCGGCCTCGGGGAATCGCCCGAGGTCGGAATGGGCGTCCGCGGCGAGGTGGAGGGCCTCGGGGCTGGGCTTTTTCCGGGGGGCGTCCTTGAGGAGTGGATCGAGGGTGGCGAGGGCTTCGGCGTGCCGGCCCTGCTCGTGCTGGGCCGTGGCGAGCCACTGCCGCGCGAGGGGGGCGGATGGGCTCTTCGGAAAACCGGACAGGAAGGCGCGCGCCTTGATCTCTGCGACGGGGAAGATCTGGTCCTGGATCGTGCGGCGGACGGCCTCGATGGCCTCGGCCTCGGGGTCCGGCGGCGCGGGGCGGGCCGGTGCGGTGATCGCGACGAGGGCGAGGGCTGCGATGATCGGTGGTGTCTTCATGCGGCGGCGGTCTGTGGGATGGCCCGGGATTCGCCCGCGAGGCGGTGGGCGAGGTAGCGTCCGGTGATGCTCTCGGGGCAAAGGGCAATCTCTTCGGGCGTGCCGGACGCCACGATGCACCCGCCCGCGTCGCCACCTTCGGGCCCCAGGTCGATGACGTGGTCGGCGCATTTGACCACGTCGAGGTTGTGCTCGATGACGATCACGGTGTTGCCCGAGGAGCGCAGGCGCAGCAGGACATCGACGAGCAACTCGACGTCGGCGAAATGGAGTCCGGTGGTCGGCTCGTCGAGGAGGTAGAGGGTGCGCCCGGTCTGCTTGCGCCCGAGTTCGGCGGAGAGTTTGACGCGCTGGGCCTCGCCTCCGGACAGGGTGTCGGCGGGCTGGCCGAGCCGGAGGTAGCCGAGGCCGACCTGGGTGAGGGAATCGAGTTTCTCCTGCAGGGCGGGCACGGCGCGGAAGAAGGAGCGGGCCTCCTCGACCGTCATGTCCAAGACGTCGGAGATATTGCGGCCCTTGTAGGTGATCTCGAGGGTCTCGCGATTGAAACGGCGCCCGCCGCAGGTCTCGCAGGTGACCAGGACATCGGGCAGGAAATGCATCGGGATGCGGATCGCGCCGGCGCCCTGGCAGGTCTCGCAACGGCCCCCCTTGCTATTGAAGGTGAAGCGGGCGGGGCCATAGCCGCGCACGCGCGATGAGGGCAGGCCGGCGAACAGGTCGCGTATGACATTGAAGGCGCCAGTGTAGGTGGCGGGGTTGCTCCTCGGCGTGCGCCCGAGGGGGGACTGGTCGATGGTGATGACCTTGTCGATCTCGCCGAGGCCCAGCAGGGCCGCGTGTTCGCCGGGGCGCTCCTTGGAGCCGTAGAAGTGGCGGAACAGGGCGCGGGCCAGGACATCGTTGACGAGGGTACTCTTGCCCGAGCCGCTGACGCCGGTGACGCAGGTGAGCGTGCCCAGGGGGAAACGGGCGGTGATGCTCTTGAGGTTGTTGGCGCGGGCGCCGCGCACGGAGACCCACTGGCCGGAGCCGGGGCAACGGCGCCGGGGCACGGAGATGCGGCGCCGGCCCGAGAGGTATTGGCCGGTGACGGATTTGTCGTGGGCGGCGATGGCGTCGGGGGGACCCTCGGCGACGACCGTGCCACCCAGGACGCCGGCCCCGGGCCCGAGGTCCACGACGTGGTCGGCGGCGCGGATGGTGTCCTCGTCGTGCTCCACGACGATGACGGAGTTGCCGAGGTTGCGGAGGCCGCGGAGGGTGCGGATGAGGCGATCGTTATCGCGCTGGTGCAGGCCGATGCTGGGTTCGTCGAGGATGTAGAGGACGCCGGTGAGCCCGGAGCCGATCTGGGTGGCCAGGCGGATGCGCTGGGCCTCGCCGCCGGAGAGTGTGCCGCTCTCCCGATCCAGCGTGAGGTAGCCGAGGCCCACGTCGGACAGGAAGCGGAGGCGGCGGGTGATCTCCGCGAGCACCTCGCCGGCGACCTTGCGCTGGAATTCGTTCAGGGTGACGCCCGAGAGGAAAGCGAGCGCGGCGTCGATGGACATGGAGCAGATCTCGTGGATGCCCTTGCCCGGCGGGACCGTGCCATCGCTGCGCCAGGGTCCACCGAGGGTGACGGCGAGGATCTCGGGCTTGAACCGCGCGCCCCGGCAGTCTGGGCACGGGCGGCGCCCCATGAAGGACTCGATGCGGCGGCGGGTGGTCTCGCTCTCGCTCTCGGCGTGGAGGCGCTCCATCTGGGGGATGACACCCTCGAAGGGCTTTTCGGCGGGATGGTCGGCGCCGGGCCTTCCGCGCGAGAACCGGATGGCCTTGTCGCCCGAGCCATGGAGCATGGTCTTCCTGAAGGCGGCGTCGAGGTCCCCCCACGGCTTGTCGAGGGGTGCCCCGAAATGTGCGGCGACGTCCTCGATGAGGCCGCGGTAGTAGGCGGCCAGTCGGCGCGCGCCGCGCCTCCAGGGCACGATCGCGCCCTTGTCGAGCGAGCGGCCGGGATCGGAGATGACCAGGTCCTCATCGATGACCATGATGGAGCCGAGCCCGTGGCATCGCGGGCATGCGCCGAGGGGGCTGTTGAAAGAGAAGTGGCGCGGCGTGAGGTCGCCAAAGCACTCGCCGGATTCGGGGTCGAAGTTCCGGTTGCTGAAGGCCAGCTCGCGCCAGTCCTCGGGGCGGGCATCCGGGCCGGCGAGCAGGGCGATCACGACGCCGCCCCCGCGGCCGACGGCCAATTCCACGGAGCCCGCGAGCCTGCCGCGGCTGTCGGGGGCGCAGGTCAGGCGATCCACGACGGCCTCGATGTCGTGGGCCCGGGCCTTGTCGAGGCGGGGCGGGGGCTCGAGGTCGACGATCTTGCCATCGATGCGGGCCCGGACAAACCCATCGCGGCGGATTCTCTCGATGACGTCGCGGAATTCGCCGCGCGTCTTGCGCACGAGCGGGGCGAGCAGGATGACGCGGGTGCCGGGCGGTTCGGCGAGCAATTGGTCGACGATCTGGTCGACGCCCATGCGCCGGAGCGGCTTGCCTGTGCGCGGGTTGTGGGGCAGCCCGACGCTCGCGAAAAGCAGGCGGAGGAAATCAAAGATCTCGGTCGTGGTCGCGATCGTGGAGCGGGGGTTGGTGGCGGAGGTGCGCTGCTCGATGGCGATGGCGGGGGAGAGGCCGCCTATGAAATCCACATCGGGCTTCTGGAGGCGGTCGAGGAACTGGCGGGCGTAGGCCGAGAGGCTCTCCATGTAGCGGCGCTGGCCCTCCGCGAACAGGGTGTCGAACGCGAGGGAGGACTTGCCCGAGCCGCTGGGGCCGGTGATGACCACGAGCTTGTCCCGCGGGATCCGCAGGGAGAGATCCCTGAGGTTATGCTGCCGGGCCCCGGTTATGGTGATCTGCGGGTCCTCCATAAGCGTAACCCACAATTCTGGCACGGGATGGCGCGGGGGACAAGCGGCATCGCGGGTACTGTCGGCGGCGGTTCGAAACCAGATGTCTGAGACGGTGCGGCCCGTTACGGGCAAATGTCGGGGTCGAAAATCGTCCCCGAGGGCCCCAGTCCGGCCGGAGCCGTGGCGCAAGCTCTTGATGCTGCGGAGAAATCTGTGGTCCGACCCCGATGTTCCAACGCGCGCGCGCGGTCCAGCACCATTGTCAGTCCGGCCCCTGCTCTGGCCCATGGCTTGTCGCAGACGGTCTCATCGGCCATCGAGTTCCCCTTGTTTCGTTCCCGCAACCGATGTAGTCATCTGCGCCCCGCCCTTGCGCAGCGGCCGATGGTATTGACGGAAAGGCGTGGCCATCGCGCGACGCGGAGGCGATGAGGAAGAGAACCGCATGAAAATGACATTCCATCCGCTCCACCACGGCCTGCGACCGGCCAGGAACGCCGCGCTCGCGCTTGCGCTGCTCGCGCCGATCCTCGCGCGCGGCGCGGACGCGCGGCTCCGGCTCCCCGAGTCGGACATTCTCTGGCAGGCGGTCAAGGACTATGTGGAGGCCGAGCCGGTCGCCGGGTACCGGCACGCGCCCGAGGCGTCGCGCGAGGCCTTTCGCGACATCAAGTACGGCGTGCGCATTCACTGGGGGCTGTACTCCCTCAAGGAGTGGAAGGAGAGCTGGAACTTCCTGACCGCGAGCAACGAGGAGCGCCAGGCCTACCAGGAGCTCTACAAGAGCTGGAACCCGGCCGGATTCGACGCGGATGAGTGGATGCGGCTCTTCAAGGAGAACGGCGTGCAGATGTTCGCGTTCACCGCCAATCACCTCGACGGCTTCAGCATGTTCGACACGAAGACGCGCGTCCGGCACCGCGTGAACTGGACAGCGCCGGGCGGGCCCAGGATCGAGCCGTGCGACCTCGCGTACAGCATCATGGAGACGCCATTCAAGAGAGACGTGGTGCGCGAACTGACCGACGCCGGCCGCAAGCACGGGCTGAAGATCGACCTCTATTTCTCGCACCCGCAGTGGTACGACGCGGACTTCCGCCCCTACTGCTATCACCCCATGCAGACGCCCGGCTCGCGCGACCATCCCGAGCTCTACGCGAACACCTTCCAGTCGAAGCAGTGCAAGAACGCGACCATGTCGCCCGACCCGACCCCCGACGAGGAGGCGCACTTGATCCAGCGCCACCGGCGGCAGCTCACGGAGCTGCTCACGAATTACGGCAAAATCGACATGGTGTGCCTCGACATGTGGCTGGGGAAGAAGATCTGGCCGCAGACGCGCGAGACACTCCTGGCTCTGCGCAAGCTCCAGCCCGACGTGATGTTCCGCGCGCGGGGCATCGGCAACTACGGCGACTATTACACCCCCGAAGGCTTCGTGCCCGGCAGCAAGGAGAACACCGACATGCCGTGGTTCGTGATCTACCCGCTGGGCACCGGCTTCTCCTACCGCGGGCCGAGCGACCGCTTCAAAGGCGGCCCGTGGATCGTCACCAGCATCGTCGACGCCGTGGCCAAGGGCGGCAACTTCATGGTCGGAATCGGCCCCGACGCGAACGGCAAGTTCCCGCCCGAGGTCGTCGGGCGGCTGCAGGAGGCCGGGGCGTGGCTGAAGGTCAACGGCGAAGCGATTTTCAAGACGCGCCCCCGCGACGGCGCGCTCTGGAAGGAGGGCGACAGCATCCGCTTCACGCGCGCCAAGGACAACGGCACGGTCTACGCCATCGCGCTAAAGTGGCCCGGCGAAACATTCACCGTCGCAACCGTCGCGCCGAAGGAGGGCTCATCCATCGAACTGCTGGGCCACCGCGCCCCGCTGAAGTGGAGCTACGCGGCGGCCACCGGCCTGACGATCGAACTGCCCGCCGCGCTCCAGGACGAAGCCGCGCGCCCCTGCCGGACAGCGTGGGCATTCAAGATCCCCGTCGCACCTCCGACGAAGTAGGCCAAGAGGGCGTTTCGGCAGCTTGGACGGATGTTCTCGTGGCGATCCCACGCAGAAACGAGCGCGAGCGCCCGCCGTCAGAAGCGCCCGTCGCGCCGGACACGTGCGCGGCGCAACCGCGGACGCGCCAGAACCGCCCACCCGCACCAGCGCCCACTGGCAGCGGCTCATTCGCAAGGTCTACGAGGCCGACCCGCCGGAGGATTGCCGATTCTCGACGGAAGATTGACGATCGAGGGATTAGAGATCATCGATCCGCCATCGGCACTCTGAGATCGTGAGAGCCCGCCGTGCCGCGGGCCGCCCGACAGGATCCGGGAGGGCGCCGGGGGACCGCTGCGCCCGCGGGACCGCCGAAACCAAATTCCTATCCGTTTATCCGCCGTCGAAGGTGCCGAGGCGGCGAAATTTCTCGTGGCGTTTCCGGCGGAGGTCGCCCGGGTCGAGGCCGCCGAGTTCGTCGAGGTGGCGGACGAGGGCCCCCTTGAGGAGCGCGGCGGCCGCGGCGGGGTCGTGGTGGGCGCCGCCCTCGGGTTCGGGGATGACCTCATCGACGATGCCGAGGCGGAGGAGTTCGGGGGGTGACATCTTGAGCGCCTCGGCGGCGTCCGGGGCGCGCGAACGGTCCTTCCAGAGGATGGCGGCGCAGCCCTCGGGGGAGATGACGGAATAGTAGGCATTCTCGAGGATGAGGACGCGGTCGGCGACGGCGATGCCGAGGGCGCCGCCGCTGCCGCCCTCGCCGATGACGGCGGCCACGATGGGCACCTCGAGGGCGAACATCTCGCGCAGGTTGACGGCGATGGCCTCGGCGATGTGGCGCTCCTCGGCGCCGATGCCGGGGTAGGCGCCGGGCGTGTCGACCAGGGCGATGACGGGGAGGCCAAACTTCGAGGCGAGCCGCATGAGGCGCAGCGCCTTGCGGTAGCCCTCGGGGTGCGCCATCCCGAAATTGCGCAGGGCTCGCTCTTTGGTATCGCGCCCCTTCTGGTGGCCGATGAGCATGGCGCGGCGACCCCCGAGGCGGGCGAACCCGCCGATCAGGGAGCGGTCGTCGGCGAAGGCGCGGTCGCCGCGGAGTTCCACGAACTCGTCGAAGCAGAGCGCCGCATAGTCCAGGGCGTAGGGGCGGGCCGGGTGGCGCGCGATCTGGACGCGCTGCCAGCTGGTGAGGCGGGCGTAGATCTCCTGCCGCACGCCGCGCAACCGTTCGCGGAGGGCGGTGAGCTCGCGGGCCACGGCCGGGTCATCCTGCGGGCGTTGCGCGGTGAGGCGCGCCAGTGACTCCTCGATCTCGATGATGGGCTTCTCGAAGTCCAGCGGCTGGGATCGTGGGGTTCGCGGTGCCATGGGTAGGGGGGATGCGTTGTTCCGGGGGCTTGCCGATCGTGTCTTTGAGCATGGCCGACTCGGTCGCCCGACGCAATAGGCTTTGGCGCTTTACGCGCCGGGAAAAGGGGCTTAGCCAGTATGTGGGAGCGCCGGGCATGGATGAAGATTTTGGCATGCCCCCGGGGTCGGAGATCCGCGGGGGGAAAGTGGGAGGGCGCATCATTTTCCGGTGGCCGGCGCCGGGGAATGTCCTGGAGCGCATGGGGCCGGAACGCGCATTCTGGCTGGCCGTGGCGATCTGCGCGCCGTGCGCCATCGCGGCGTTCTTCCTGGACCCGATCTATGCCGTGGCGTTCCTATTCGCGATCCTGTTTGGGGCGGGGGCGTGCCGCGGCGGCTGGCGGCCGAGCGGGTTTGAGGAAGTGGCCTTCGAGGATGACGTCATGCTGATCCGGCGGGGCGGGTGCCGGGGCGGGGTGATCCCTCCCCTGAGCCAGTCCGCGCCGCGGCACGTCGGGCGGATCGCTCGCCACAGGATGGACGAGCCGAGGCTCGACGATACCCCGCGGGGGCGCAGGTTGCTGCTCTCCGACGGCAAGGCGGTCTTCGAACTGGGCGCGGGGCTGGGGCGGGAGGATCTCTCCCGGCTCCAATTCTTCATTCGCGAGTGGATCGCGGTGTAACGATTTTCCATACGGCGGCGGAAAAACCCGGCGTTTCCTGATTGCGTTTATGGGCGCGATACCGATACTCCGCGTGTTCCGCCCGAAATTAGGAAAACTGATTGACAGGCGAGCGAGCGGAAGCCTATGTGATGGCCCGCCCTCGGGCGAGAGATTGGAAGAAGCGGAGATGAGCGCAGAGGTTCAGGCGAGCGACGGCGAGTTGCTCTCGGAGTTTCCCCCGGCGGGATACGCCGAGTGGCGGGCGCTTGCCGAGGAGTCGCTGGGGGGCGCGTCTTTTGACAAGCGGCTCGTGACGCGCCTGGTGGAGGGGATCGACCTGAAGCCGCTGTATCGGGCGGAGGATGTCGGGGGGCTGGCGTTTGCGCGCTCGATGCCTGGCTTCGCGCCCTTCGTGCGCGGGGCGCGGGCCTCCGGCCACCTGGAGGACGGGTGGGAGATCTCGCAGGAATTGACGTATCCCGAGCCGTTGGAATTCAACATGGCGGCGCGGCATGACGTGGACCGCGGCCTGAACGGGATCAACATGGTGCTGGACCGCGCGACGCGGAACGGGCACGACCCGGACTGGGCCAAGCCGGGCGACGTGGGCGTGTGGGGCATGTCGGTCGCGACGCTTGAGGATCTGCACAAGGCGCTGGATGGCATCGATCTGGAGAAGGTCTCGCTATTCGTGCGGTCGGGTTCGTCGGCGCTGCCCTTCGCGGCGCTGCTGGTGGCGCTGGCGAGGAAGCGCGGCAAGTCGCTGGCGAAGCTGCGCGGCTGCATCGAGATGGACCCGATCGGGGTGGCGGCCCACGAGGGGGCGCTGCCGCACTCCTTCGGACAGGCGTACGACGAGATGCGGGAACTGCTGGCCTGGGCGGCGGAGAACGCGCCCGGGCTGGAGACGATCTGCGTGCACGGGCGGGCGTGGTTCGAGGGCGGCGGCCACGCGGTCCACGGCCTGGGATTCACGCTGGCGACCGGGGCGGAGTACCTCCGCGAGATGATGCGCCGGGGGATGACGGTGGACCAGGTGGCGACCCACATGAGGTTCGCCCTGACGGTGGGATCGAGGTTCTTTGTCGAGATCGCGAAACTGCGGGCGGCCCGGATGCTGTGGGCGCGACTCGTGCAGGTGCTCGGCGGCTCGGAGGAAGCCCAGCGGCTGCGGATCCACGTCCGGACGGGGCAGTGGAACAAGACGATATTCGACCCGTACGTCAACATGCTGCGGACGACGACGGAGGCCTTCTCCGGCGTGGTGGGCGGCTGCGACAGCATGCAGGTGGGGCCATTCGACGAGGTCGTGCGATTCTCGGACGAGTTCTCGCGGCGGATCGCCCGCAACACGCAACTGATCCTGCACGAGGAATGCAGGCTGGATCGGGTGATCGACCCGGCGGGCGGCTCGTGGTTCATCGAGAGCCTCACGGCGGAGTTGGCGCAGCGGGGCTGGGCGCTCTTCCAGGAGGTGGAGCGGCGCGGGGGTATGGCGGCGGCGATGCGCGCGGGTTTCCCGCAGGCGGAGATCGCGGCGGCCGCGGAGACCATGGCCAAGAAGGTCGCGCAGCGCAGCAAGATCATCGTGGGGACGAACCAGTATGCCCACGGGCCGGAGGAACCCCTGCCCGGGTCGAACTTCGACGGGGCGGCCTTCCGGAAGAGGAGGTCGGCGCAGATCGAGGCCTACCGGACCTCCGCGGACAACCGGCGAAACACCGAGGTGATGGCGGGCCTTTCCCGGATCGTCGAGGCGGGGCCGGGCGAGGTCCTGGAGGCGTGCGTCTCCGCGGTCCGCGCCGGCGCGACGCTCGGCGAAGTGACGCGCACGCTGCGGATCCAGGATCACCCCGACGAGCCGATGCCGCGCGTGACCATATGCCGGGTGGCCGAGGGCTACGAGAGATTGCGCCTGGCCGTCATCGGGCACGGGCGACAGGCGGGGGGGCGGCCCCGGGTGTTCCTGGCGACGATGGGGCCCGTGCGCCAGCACAAGGCGAGGGCGGATTTCAGCCGAGGGTTCTTCGAGGTGGGTGGTTTTCATGTCGTGGGCGGTGCGGGCTACGCGGATGCCGATGCCGCCGCGGCGGCCGCCGCCGAATCGGGCGCCGGGATCGTGGTGATCTGTTCGACCGACGAGACCTATCCGGATCTGGTGCCGGGGCTGGTGGCGGCGGTCCGCGCGCGCATTCCGGGCGCGGTCATGGTGCTGGCGGGATACCCGGCGGATCAGATCGAGGCGCACAAGGCCGCCGGGGTGGACGATTTCATACACGTGCGCGCCGACGCCCTCGAGACGCTGACGCGCCTGGCGAAGCGAGTGGGGGTGGCCGCATGAGCGACTTCCCTGATTTCACGAAGGTGGATTTCGATCCGCCGGTCGCCCGTCCCACTCGGGAGGAGTGGAGGGGCCGCCTCGAGAAGGAGACGGGCAAGCGGCTCGAGGATTGGGTGTGGGAGACCATGGAGCAGGTCGACGTGATGCCGCTCTTTGGCCAGGAGGACATCGAGGGCCTGGAGCATCTGGGCGGGATGCCCGGCATGCCCCCGTATCTCCGGGGTCCGTACGCGACCATGTACGTCACCCGGCCGTGGACCGTGCGGCAGTACGCCGGATTCTCGACCGCCGAGGAGAGCAACGCGTTCTACCGCCGCAATCTGGCGGCCGGGCAGAAGGGGCTCTCGGTCGCGTTCGATCTGCCGACGCACCGGGGCTATGACTCCGACCACCCGCGGGCCTTCGCCGACGTGGGCAAGGCGGGGGTCGCGATCGACTCCGTGCTGGACATGAAGATCCTCTTTGACGGGATCCCGCTGGACAAGATGTCGGTCTCGATGACGATGAACGGCGCCGTGCTGCCGGTCATGGCGTTCTACATCGTGGCCGCCGAGGAGCAGGGCGTGAGGCTGGCCGACCTCTCCGGGACCATCCAGAACGACATCCTCAAAGAGTACATGGTCCGGAACACCTACATCTATCCGCCCGGACCATCGATGCGACTCATCGCGGACATCTTTGCCTACACCTCGCGGCAGATGCCCAAGTTCAACTGCATCAGCATCTCGGGCTATCACATGCAGGAGGCGGGGGCCTCCGCGGACCTGGAGATGGCCTACACGCTGGCCGACGGGCTGGAGTACGTGCGCGCGGGCCTGAAGGCGGGGATCGACATCGACGCGTTCGCGCCCCGGCTGTCGTTCTTCTGGGCGCAGGGCAAGAACTTCTTCATGGAGGTGGCCAAGATGCGCGCGGCCCGCGCGCTGTGGGCCAGGCTGGTCAAGGGGTTCAACCCGAAGAACCCGAAGTCGATGGCGCTCCGCACGCACAGCCAGACCAGCGGGTGGAGCCTCACCGAGCAGGACCCGTTCAACAACGTGGTGCGCACCTGCGTCGAGGCGATGGCCGCGGCGCTGGGCCACACCCAGTCGCTGCACACCAACTCGCTCGACGAGGCGATCGCGCTGCCGACCGATTTCTCGGCGCGCATCGCGCGCAACACGCAGCTCTACCTCCAGGAGGAGACGGGCATCTGCAACGTGATCGACCCGTGGGGCGGGTCGTATTACGTGGAGGCCCTGACCGGGATGCTGATGCGGCGCGCCTGGGCGCACATCCAGGAGATCGAGGCCCTGGGCGGCATGGCCAAGGCGATCGAGACCGGCCTGCCCAAGCTGCGGATCGAAGAGGCGGCCGCGCGGCGCCAGGCGTGGATCGACTCGGGGCGCGAGACCATCGTGGGCGTCAACCGCTATCGCCTCGACAAGCCGCAGGAGATCGAGGTCCTCGAGGTGGACAACACGGCGGTGCGCGAGGCGCAGATCAAGCGGCTGGCGAGGCTGCGAACCGAGCGGGACGGGGAGCGGGCGCGCGCGGCCCTTGCCGCGCTGACCCGGTGCGCCGAGAAGGGCGAGGGCAACCTGCTCGAGCTGGCGGTGGACGCCGCGCGCGCCCGCGCCTCCCTCGGCGAGATCTCCTTCGCGCTGGAGAAGATCTTCGGGCGCCACAAGGCCCAGATCCGGTCGATCTCGGGCGTGTACCAGACCGAGTTTGGCGAGAGCGAGGAGATCGGGGCGATTCGGGGCATGACCGACGCGTTCGCCGCCGAGGAGGGCCGGAGGCCCAGGATCCTGATCGCCAAGATCGGCCAGGACGGCCACGACCGCGGCGCGAAGGTGGTCGCCACGGCGTACGCGGACATGGGGTTCGACGTGGACATCGGACCGCTTTTCCAGACCCCGGAGGAGACCGCGCGGATGGCCGTGGAAAACGACGTGCACGTCGTGGCCATCAGCAGCCTGGCGGGCGGCCACAAGACGCTCCTGCCCCAGCTTGCGGAGGAGCTTGGCAAACTGGGGCGGGAAGACATCATGGTCGTCGTGGGCGGCGTCATCCCGGCTCAGGACTACGACTTCCTTTATAGCAAGGGGGCCGCGGCGGTATTCGGTCCCGGGACGGTGCTCCCGGTGGCCGCCCGCGAGATCCTCGAGCAACTGAACGAGCGGCTGGGACTGGGCGGCGGCTGAGGGGCGAGGGCAGAGAAATGCTGAAGAAGATCGATCATCTGGGCATCGCGGTGAAATCGCTGGACGAGGCGGTGGCGCTTTACGAGAAGGCCTATGGCCTGAAGTGCGAGAAACGCGAGGAGGTGGCTTCGCAGAAAGTCCGGACCGCGTTCTTCAGCGTGGGCGAGGTGCACATCGAATTGCTGGAGGCCACCGACCCCGAGAGCCCCATCGCGAAATTCATCGAGAAGAATGGCGAGGGGATCCACCACGTGGCCTTCGCCACGGACGACATCCGGGCCCAGCTGGCCCAGGCGTCGGGCGCGGGCGTGCGCCTGATCCACGAGGAACCTTTCGAGGGGGCGGCCGAGAAGCTGGTCGCGTTCCTCCACCCGAAGTCGACGCGCGGCGTGCTGACGGAGTTCTGCATGCCGAAGTCGGGGGGCTGCTGCTGCGGCCACGCGCACTGATAAGGAGTCTCCGCGCATGCCAATCCGAAAAGAGCTGCTGGATCAACTGAAGGCCCGCCGGGAGAAGGCCCTGGCCGGGGGTGGCGCGGACAAGCTGCAGGCGCGCCGCGACAAGGGGCAGATGACGGCCCGGGACCGCGTGGGCGCGCTTTTCGACGCGGGCACCTTCCAGGAATCCGGGATGCACGTGCGCCACGCCGTCCGGGGCTTCGGCATGGACAACCGGGAACTGGCGGCGGACGGCTGCGTGAGCGGGACCGGATTCGTGGGCGGGCGGCCGATCGCCTCCTACAGCCAGGACTTCACCGTGGCCGGCGGCTCGCTGGGCAGCGTGCACGCGAAGAAGATCGCCAACCTGATGGAGTTCGCGGTGGAGAACGGGATGCCCGTGGTGGCGTTCAACGATTCCGGCGGCGCGCGCATCCAGGAGGGCGTCGCGTCGCTCGCGGGCTACGGGCAGATCTTTTTCCGCAACGTGCTGCTCTCGGGCGTGGTGCCGCAGATCGCGGTGATCTGCGGTCCCTGCGCGGGCGGGGCCGCGTATTCCCCGGCGCTGATGGATTTCATCATCATGACGAAGTCCACCTCCAACATGTTCATCTGCGGGCCGGAGGTCATCAAGGCGGCGACGGGCGAGCTGACGACGATGGACCAGATCGGCAGCGCCGCGGCGCACGCCTGCGTGAGCGGCAACATCCATTTCGTGGCGGAGGACGACGCGCACGCGGTGGCGCTGGTCAAGGAGCTGCTGTCGTATCTGCCGTCGAACAACATGATGGATCCGCCGCACGCGCCGACCGACAAGATCGCGATGGATCCCGACCCGGCGATCAACGAGGTGATGCCGGCGGACCACAAGGATACCTTCGACGTCAAGCGGGTGATCGCGCGGCTGGTGGACGGGGAGCGCTTTCTGGAAGTCCAGCGCGACTGGGCCAAGAGCATCGTGGTGGGATTCGGGCGGATCGAGGGCGTCGTGGTGGGGATCATCGCGAACCAGCCCGCGGTGCGGGCGGGGACCCTGGACATCGATTCCTCTGACAAGGGCGCGCGCTTCATCCGGTTCTGCAACATCTTCAACATACCCCTCGTCACCCTCGTCGATACCCCGGGCTTCATGCCCGGCATCGCCCAGGAGCGGGGCGGCATCATCCGGCACGGCGCGAAGATGCTCTTCGCGTACTCAGCGGCCACGGTTCCCAAGGTCACGGTGATCATGCGGAAGGCGTACGGGGGTGCCTACATCGCGATGTGCTGCCAGGACCTGGGCGCCGACGTGGTGTACGCGTGGCCGACGGCGGAGATCGCGGTGATGGGGGCGGAGGGGGCCGCGCGGATCATCTACAAGCGCGAGATCGAGACGGCGCCGGACCCGAAGGCCAAGGAGGCCGAGCTGATCGCCGACTATCGCGAGCGATTCGCGTCGCCTTTTCAGGCGGCGGGGTCCGGGATGATCGATGACGTCATCGATCCTTCGGAAACCCGGGCGGCGGTGGCGCTGGCGCTGCGCAAGACCCTGGGCAAGCGCTCGACCCGGCCGCAGAAGAAGCACGGGAACATCCCGCTATGATGCCCCCCCTCATGCCGCTCGCGGCGCGGATGCTGCCGGATCATCCCGGGGTCATGCAGTGTCTCGAATTCCAGCTGGTGGGCCTGATCGTCGTCTTGTTCGCGCTGGCGATGCTGTGGCTGATCTGCGAGCTGGTGGGCGCGGCCTTTCGTTCCTCGAGAGTGAAGGAGGTGCCCTCCTTCGGCGGTGGGGACGTGTTCGACGACGAGGCCGAGGATTCGGTGATGCGGGCGGCGATCATGGCGGCGGTGCACGCTGTGCTGGGGCCCGGCCACCGCATCGTGTCGGCCGCCCCCGCGGAGGCTCCGCCCGCGGCGGCGCCCCCGGTGGTCGCGGGCGGGGGCGACGAGGCGGCGTTGCGGGCGGCGGTGGTGTCTTCCGTGCACGCGGCGCTGGGGCCCGGGCACAGGGTGGTATCGGTGGTCCCGTGCCGGCAGGGATCGGGAGCCGCGTGGTCCGCGGAGGGCAGGCGGCAGCATTTTCAATCGCACAAGGTGAGATAATCGGAGGAGGACAAATGAAACGTCTGAGAGTCACGGTGGACGGCAGGGTTTTCGAGGTGATGGTCGAGGTGTTGGACGAGGGCGCGGCCCCCGCCGGGTCGCCCGCGCCGGTGGCCTCGGCGCCGGTCCAGGCACCGCCGGCTCCGCCGAGGCGCACGGTCGCGGCGGCGGGATCCGGCAACGTGACGAGCCCGCTGGCGGGGCGCATCGTCGAGATCCACGCCAAGGTGGGGCAGCAGGTCGCGGAGGGCGAGCTTGTCGTGACGCTCGAGGCCATGAAGATGAACACTCAGGTGTTCGCCACGTGCTCCGGCAAGGTCACCGCGATCAGCGCGAAACCGGGCGATGCGGTCCAGGAGGGCGACGTCCTTCTGACGGTCGGCTGACCGGATAGGGGACAAGGGCGCGGCGATGATCGAGGCATTTCAGTCCTTCCTGCAGATGACGGGCTTCCCGCTCGTCACGTGGCAGATGGCGGTCATGTGGCTGATCGTGCTGACGCTGCTGTATCTCGCCATCTATCGGGGCTTCGAGCCGCTGCTGCTGGTGCCGATCGCGTTCGGCGCGTTCATGGCGAACCTGCCGACGCAGGGGGTGCTGAACGCGCCGGTGTTCGGCGCGGGCGGCGAACTGGTGAACCCCGGCGGCCTGTACTACTACATCCAGCAGGGCATCCACCTGGAGCTGTTCCCGCCGCTGATATTCCTGGGCGTCGGGGCGCTAACGGATTTCGGGCCGCTCATCGCCAACCCCCGCACGCTGCTGCTGGGAGCGGCGGCGCAGCTCGGGGTATTCGTGACCTTCTTCTGCTCGACCCAGCTGCCGTGGCTGGGTTTCACGGCGGGCGAGGGCGCGTCGATCG
The DNA here is from genome assembly GCA_020847615.1 of Verrucomicrobiia bacterium. Classification (GTDB taxonomy): domain Bacteria; phylum Verrucomicrobiota; class Verrucomicrobiia; order JADLBR01; family JADLBR01; genus JADLBR01. Next base: position 24,954 of record JADLBR010000382.1, on the reverse strand, counting down.
GGATCATCGGCGGGGCCGATGGGCCGACGGCGATCTTCACGACCAACAAGCTGGCGCCGCACCTGCTGGGGCCGATCGCGGTGGCGGCGTACAGCTACATGGCGCTGGTCCCGCTGATCCAGCCCCCGATCATGCGGCTGCTCACAACGCACAAGGAGCGCCGCATCCGGATGACGCGGCTGCGGGATGTCTCCAAACTGGAGAAGCTGATCTTCGCGCTGGTCGTCACGGCCCTATGCGTGATGCTGGTCCCCGCCGCGTCCGCGCTGATCGCGATGCTGATGCTGGGCAACCTTCTCCGGGAGTCCCAGGTGACCGAGAGGCTCGTCAAGGCCTCGCAGAACGAGATCATCAACATCGTGACGATTTTCCTGGGCACGAGCGTGGGCATCACCATGAACGGCGAGAATTTCCTGCAGCCCAAGACGATCGCGATCACGCTGCTGGGCGTGGTGGCCTTCGGTTTCTCCACGGCGGGGGGCGTGCTGATGGCCAAGGCGATGAATCTCATCTGGCGAACGAATCCCATCAACCCGCTGATAGGTTCAGCGGGCGTGTCGGCGGTGCCGATGGCGGCGCGGGTGTCGCAGGTGGAGGGCCAGAAGTACGACCCGCAGAACTACCTTTTGATGCACGCGATGGGGCCCAACGTGGCGGGGGTGATCGGCACCGCGGTGGCGGCCGGGTATTTCATCGCGACGCTGGGCGGGGGCGCGGGGCACTGATCTGGGGAGACGATTTGGTTTATCGGAGCGGCGGCATGGCCGGTCGAGAGCATAGAGAGGCGAGAAGAAGGAGCGATGAGTCAGGCGATGGCGGAACAGGAGAGGGGCACGAGGCGGACGGGCGGACGCGCGCTGCCGTTCATTACGGCGGAAGAGGCGGCGGCGATGATCCGCCATGGTGACACGGTGGGCTTCAGCGGGTTCACGCCCGCGGGCGCGGCGAAGGAGATACCCACGGCGTTGGCCAAGCGCGCGAAGGCCGAGCACGCGGCGGGACGGCCCCTCCAGATCGGCGTGGTCACGGGTGCCTCGACGGGGCAGTCGCTGGACGGCGAGCTGGCGCTCGCCGACGCGATCGCCTTCCGGACGCCGTACCAGTCGAACAAGGACCTGCGGCGGTTGATCAACGAGGGCAAGACGCGCTTCTTTGACATGCACCTCTCGACGCTGCCGCAGCACGTCCGCTACGGCTTCCTGGGCAAATTTGCATGGGCCGTCGTCGAGGCGTGCGACATCACCCCGGAGGGCGAGATCACCCTGACGACATCGGTCGGCGCCTCGCCCACGTTCTGCCGGTGCGCGGACAAGGTTCTGGTGGAGCTGAACGAGTTTCACCCTGCGGCGCTGCACGGCATCCACGACATCTACGAGCAGGATCTGCCGCCGCATCGCCGGGAGGTGCCGATCTACCGGGTGTCGGATCGGGCGGGCAGCCCGGTGGTCAAGGTGGACCCCGCGAAGATCGCCGGGGTGGTCCGGACGAACCGTCCCGACGAGAGCGGGGCCTTCGACGCCCCCGATGAGGTGACGAAGAAGATCGGCCAGAACGTCGCGGAGTTCATCGCGAACGAGCTGCGGGTGGGCCGGATACCGAAGGAGTTCCTCCCGATCCAGTCGGGCGTGGGCAACATCGCGAACGCCGTGCTCGGGGCCATGGGCGAGAATCCCGACATCCCGCCGTTCGAGATGTTCTCGGAGGTGATCCAGGATTCGGTCATCGGGCTGATGAGGTCGGGGAAGCTGAAGTTTGCGAGCGGGACATCTCTGACGGTGAGCGGCGGGCTGCTGAAAGAGATCTACGACGACCTGGATTTCTTCAAGGAGCGGATCGTGCTGCGCCCGCAGGAGATCTCGAATAACCCGGAGCTTGTGCGGCGCCTGGGCATCATCTCTATCAACACGGCGCTGGAGGTGGACATCTTCGGCAACGTCAACAGCACGCACGTGCTGGGGCGGGACATGATGAACGGGATCGGGGGCTCGGGCGATTTCACGAGGAACGCCTACATCTCCATCTTCACGTGCCCGTCGCTGGCGAAGGGGGGCAAGATCAGCCCGATCGTGCCGCTGTGCAGCCACATGGACCACAGCGAGCATTCGGTGCAGGTGGTGATCACGGAGCAGGGCGTGGCCGACCTGCGGGCCAAGACGCCGCACGAGCGCGCGAGGCTGATCGTGGAAAGATGCGCCCACCCGGATTTCCGTCCGGAGCTGCACGGTTATTTCGACCGGGTGAAGTGTGGGCAGACCCCGCAGACGCTCAGTTCCGCCTACGCGCTGCATCAGCAGTTTCTCAAGACGGGCAACATGCGCGGCGTGGATTGGTCGCAGTCCTCCTGAAGCGACGCGTTCGGCTACGGGACTTGTGTTCGGGTCAGGGGGTTCTCGACCTCGAGGCTCAAGGTGGCGCGCCGGCCCGTCTGAAGGCCGCGATCGCGTCGCGCGCCTCGTCCGAGGATTTCACCACGCGCGCGTGATGCCAGTATTCGGGGAACAAGGCGCGGTAGTCCTCGCGGGAGAAACGGCGGTCGATCAGGACGACCGTGCCAGAATCCGATTCTGAGCGGATGAGGCGACCGGCCGCCTGGAGGACGCGGTTGAAGCCCGGGAAGGCGTACGCGGCGGCGAAACCGTCGTGCCCCGCGGCATCGAAGCGCCTGCGGATGAGGTCGCGTTCGAGGCACAACTGGGGCAACCCGACGCCGACGATGAGGATTCCCGCCAGGCGACCACCGGGGAGGTCGATCCCTTCGGCGAATAGGCCGCCGAGGACCGCGAACGCCACGGTGGGAATGCCTTCGGGGGGCGATGCCAGGAGATCGAGGAATCTGGCCTTGGCCGCCTCGTCCATGGCGGGCTGCTGGGCTGGCGCCGGGATGGCGGGATGCGCGGCGACGAAGGCCTCGCGGACCTTCCTGAGGTACTCGTATGACGGGAAATAGGCGACATGGGTGCCCGGCCGGGTTTCGGCGGCGTGGGCAAGCAGGCCGGCGACCTGGTCGGCGGATGCGGCCCGGTCGCGATACTCGGTGCTCACGTGCGACGCGATGATGAGGCCCAGGTTCTCGCGTGGGAACGGCGAGGGGAGGCGAAGGATGGGGTCGGCGGGCTGGCCGCCGAGGGCATCCCGAAAGAAGTCGGGTGGCGTGAGGGTCGCCGAAAAATGCGCCGCGCTCTTGAAGCGCCCGACGATCTCCCGGATGCGGGGTGCGGGATCGAGGCAGAGGAGGCGGAAGCGCGGGCCGGAGGCGTCGCGGCTCGCGAGGGTGGCGTAGTCCGGGCCGAAGCGCGCGGCGGTCCGTACGAAATCGAACGCCCCCAGGCAGGCCTGCATCAGGCTGTCACGGAAGGGCTCGGGGCGATTCTCCATCAGGCGGGCGTTGGCGCGGCTGATGAATTCCTCGAGGGATTCCAGCAGGTCTGGGGGGACGGTGTCGCCCGTCGTGGGCGACTGGTCGCGCGAGGCCTTGGCGATCGCATGGCGGACGGCTGCGGCGACCGTGCGGAGGCCGCGGGCCGCGGGAGGCAGCTGGGCCACGAGGGCGGCGAATTCCGCGTCGCGGATCTCGGCGGAGAACATGTCGCGGGCGCGGTCGGGGAGGTTGTGGGCCTCATCGATCAGGAGCAACCTGCCGGCGGCGCCATTGCCCGCGAGGGCGTCGAGGCCCACCCTGGGGTCAAAGACATAATTGTAATCGCAGATGGTGATGTCGGCCCAGGGGAGGAGGTCGAGGGATAGGGCGAACGGGCAGACGCTGTGGCGGCGCGCGATCGATTCGATGCCGGCGCGGTCCCAGTTGTCGGTCGCGAGGGCCTCATCCCTTGCGGCGGCAAGCCGGTCATAATATCCGAGCGCAAAAGGGCACGCGGTGGGATCGCATTGCCCCGATTCCGCGAAGCAGATGCGGTCGCGCGCGGTGATCGTGAGGGCCTTCACGCGCAGGCCGCCTTGGCGCATGCGCGCGATGGTGTCCTCGGCGATGGCGCGCCCGGTCGTGCGGGCGGTCAGGAACGCGATCGCATCGCATGAGCCATCCCCGAGCGCGCCGACCGCGGGCCACAGCGCGGAGACCGTCTTGCCGATGCCCGTGGGGGCCTCGGCGAACAGGCGCCCTCCCACCCGGATGGCGCGGGCGACGGCGTCGGACATGTCGCGCTGCCCCGGGCGCCACTCGGGAAATGGGAATCGCAGTCCCGAAATGCTGGCGCCGCGCCCGTGGCGCCAGGCGGCGATCCGGCGGACCCACGCAGAAAATTTCTGTTCGAGGGGGGCGAAGAACGCCGCGAGATCATCCGAGGAGAATGAGCCGCGGCTCGTGCGGATATCGCCGGAGGGGAGGTGCAGGTACGTAAGTTGGATGCCGATTTCCCCCAAGCCCTCGGCCAGGACGAGAAGGTGGGCATAGGTTTTGGCCTGCGCCCAGTGCATGGGGTCATCGGCGCTAAGGAGATCGAAGGGTTCCCGCGTCGTCTTGATCTCCTCCAGGACCCGCCGTCCGCCGTCATCGAAGAGGCCATCGATCCGGCCATGCAGTTCCCATGCGTCCCCCCCCTCGCCAAAAGTGCGCCGGACCGGGACCTCTGAGCGGTAGCCCTCCGGGCGCGATCGGCGAATGCGGCGGTGGCCCTCGATCCCCTCCCTCGCCCGGTAGAGGCCCCCGAAGGAGCCCGATGACAGGTCGCCCGAGCGGAGCACGAACTCGACGAATCCCTTGACGGAGATGTTGAGCCTGACCGGCATGGCGTTGTCCGGAGATTCCGTAGCACGCGGGCGGCATTTGAGAAGTCCGCGCCCTGCGGGGCTCGAGCCGGGGCATTGACCCCGTCGGCGGGATGGCGTAACGATCGCGCATGGCCGAGGGCCGACAGACGGAGGGACGCCCCCAGGGGCGGCGGGCGCCGTTTCATGTGATGGCCAAACCCATGGGTCCGATATGCAATCTGAATTGCACTTACTGTTTTTATCTCGAGAAAGAGGCCCTGTTCCCGATCGGCGAGTCCTTCAGGATGGGGGAGGGCGTGCTCGAATCGTTCATCCGGCAGTACATCGGGTCGCAGGATGGCGACGTGGTGCATTTCGCGTGGCAGGGGGGGGAGCCGACGCGGGTGGGGGTGGATTTTTTCCGCAGGGCCGTCGAGTTGCAGCGGCGGTATTCGGGGGGCAGGACGATAAGGAATGCATTTCAGACGAACGGCACGCTGTTGGATGATGGGTGGGGGCGGTTTCTGAAGGAGAATGATTTTTTGGTGGGGCTGAGCGTGGATGGGCCGGGGCGGCTGCATGACGCGTACCGGGTGGACAAGCGCGGGGCGGCGACATTCGAGCGGGTGATGCGCGGCCTGGAGGTGCTGGTCCGGCACGGGGTGGAGTTCAACGCGATGACGGTGGTCAACCGTCTCAACGCGAGGCACCCGCTGGAGGTATACGAGTTTCTGAAGGGGATGGGTGCCAGGTTCCTGCAGTTCATCCCGCTGGTGGAGAGGAGGGCCGCGGGGCTCGGGCTGGCGATGCCGCCCGGCCCGGGGGCCGCAGGGGGGGATGGCGCGCCGGTGACAGAGTGGAGCGTGCAGCCCGCACAGTACGGGAAATTCCTGATCGCGGTGTTCGACGAGTGGGTGCGCAAGGACGTGGGGCGGGTGTTCGTGAATGTGTTCGATGCGGCGCTGGGCAACTGGAGTGGGTCGGGGGCGGGGACATGCGTTTTCTCCGAGGTCTGCGGCTCGTCGCTGGCGATCGAGCACAACGGGGACGTTTACCCCTGCGACCACTACGTGTATCCGGGCTTTCCGCTGGGCAATGTCGTGTCGGCGACGCTGGACGAGATGGTCAATTCTGCCCGTCAGGTGAAGTTTGGGCTGGATAAACGCGAGGGGTTGCCGCGGCATTGCAGGGAGTGCGATGTGAGGTTCGCATGCCATGGCGAGTGCCCGAAGCACCGGTTCCTGAGGGCGCCGGACGGCGAGCCGGGATTGAATTATCTGTGCGCGGGGTACAAGCGGTTCTTCCGTCACATCGATCCGCACATGCGGGCGATGTCGAGGCTGCTGGATGCGGGGCGTGCGCCGGCGGAGGTCATGGCCATGATGGCGCGCGCGCCCCGGGGGTGACCGCGATGCGGCCCGGGCGCATTTGGTCTTTCGGGGACCGGGGCGGGGACGTATGGTGTGAGAGGCGCGGCGGCCGCCGCGCATGGCGATGACCATCTGGCGAGAGGCGAGGCGGGGTCTCGGGTCCCTCTGGGCGCTGGCGAAGGCCAGCGCGCTGGACCCGCTGCCCTTGCGGCGAGAACTGGCCCGATATTCGGCGGAGAAAGGGCGCGCCGACCTGAGGGCCGGGGGCAACCTCGCCCTTCTCGATTTCCCGCAGGCCATCGTCTACGCGATGGTGGCCGGGCTGCCGATCGAGACGGGCATTCTGTGCGCCGCCATCGCGGGCCTGGTGGGACCCCTGTTTTCGGGCACGAGGTTCATCGTGATGGGGCCGACGAACGCGACGGCCGTGCTGCTCTTTGGAATCTTCCTGGGACTGGGGTACGGGCCGGAGGCGCGCGTGGCCTCGCTGCCGGTGCTCGTGGCGCTCGCGGGCACATTTCTGGTGATGGGCGCGCTCGTGCGGGTGTCGAACCTGTTGCAGTACATATCGAGATCGGTCGTGACGGGCTATATCAGCGCCGCGGCCGTCTACATCGTGGTGAATCAGTTGCGCGTGGTGCTGGGAATACGGTTTGACATGCCGGAGGGCGGAACATTTTTTGATGTGGTCGCCATGACCGTGGGGCATCTGCCGGAGACGCACGTGTCGTCGGCGGCCGTGGCGGTGATCACGGGGCTGGGGTACTGGCTTTTTGTCCGGCGAGTGCCCCGCGTGCCGCCCGTGGTGGCGACGATCGTGTCCGTCTCGGTGCTGGCGGTGATCGCGGACCTGGTGATGGCCCGCACCGGGTTTGGGGGTCTCCTTGGTGACCGCGTCGCGGTGATGGGGGGCATCGATTTCCGGGGATGGCGGTTCGTGCCCCCGCCCCCGGATTATGGGATGATCAGCCAGCTGGCCGGGTCGGCGATGGTGCTGGCGTTCCTGTGCGTCCTGGAGGGGACGTCGATCGGAAAATCGCTGGCGGCGCGGGGTGGGGAGCGCCTGAACACAAACCAGGCGATGCTGGGGATGGGCATGGCGAACCTGGCCTGCGCGTGGGGGGGCGCGATGCCGGCATCCGGGTCGTTGACCCGGTCGCAGCTCTGTTTTGACAGCCAGGGACGAACGCCGGTCGCCGCCATGGTGTCCGGGGCGCTGTGCGCGGTCGGCGCGGTGCTGATAGGGCCCCTCCTGAAGTTCGTTCCGAAGCCCGCGCTCGCTATCCTGGTGATCTTCATCGGTTTCTCGCTGATCGACCGGCACGTCATCCGGATCGTGATGCGCTCCACGAAGTCCGACGCCGCGGTGTTTCTGGCGACCTTCATCTCCGCGCTCCTGGTCCGCCTGGACTTTGCGATCATACTGGGGGCGCTGATTTCGATCGTTCTCTTTCTCAGGAAGGTGAGCACGCCGGAGCTGGTCGAGTACAGCTTCAACGAGCAGGGCCACCTCTACGAGATCGAGGGCGCGGCAAAACGCCCCAACCCGAAGATATCGATCGTGCACGTCGAGGGGGAACTGTTCTTCGGGGCCTCGGAGCTGTTCCGCGACCAGGCGCGGCGGGTGTGCGAGGACCCGAACCTGAAAGTGATCATACTCAGGATGCGGAACGCGTATCGGTTGGACGCGACCAGCGTGCTGGCGCTGGAGGAGCTGATCCGGTACATGAGAGAGACCGGGCGGGCGCTGATCGTGAGCGGGGCGCGGAAGGACGTGTACAAGGTCGTTCGGAACTCGGGTTTGCTCGACGTCTTGGGCAGGGAAAACTTCTTCATGGGGTCGGCGGAGAATCCGAATGTCGCGACCCGGAACGCGCTGAAGCGGGCGCAGGAGATACTCGGGCCGGCCCAGCCCGAGGTGGAGATCCTCTACGATCCGACGAAGGGCGGGCCGAAGGCGGTGTGAGATGGAACGAGGGGACGAGCGCGAGAATTGCGGTGGCGTCTGGGTTCGCCTGTGGGGGGTCTTCGCGCTGATTGGCGTGGCGGTCACGGCGCTGCTGTGCGCGGCATTCGCGCTGTGCTGGGCGATGGGCGCCGGAGGCGGGTAATGCTGGATCTTGGGACGCTGAAGGCGCTGATCGATCGGCACGGGGGTGCGCTGGACGCCCCGGTGAGGTCCTTCGAACTGGGGGGCAAGAGGTTCGCGGCTGGGACCGGGCCCGATCTCATGGGCGTGATCAATCTTTCGGCGGACTCGTGGTACCGGGAGAGCGTGTGCCTTTCGACGGAGCAGGCGGTGCGGCGGGGCTTGCGCCTAGCGGCCGAGGGTGCGGCGATCGTGGACGTGGGTGCGGAGTCGACCCTGCCGCACGCCGGGATCGTGGATGACGAGGGACAGCGCGCGGCGCTGCTGCCGGTGATACGGGAACTGAGTTCGGCGGGGCTGCTGGTTTCGGCGGAGACGTATCGCCCCGAAGTGGCGCGCGCGTGCCTGGGCGCGGGCGCGCGGGTCGTCAACATCACCGGCGACGAGGGAGCCGGCGAGATATTCCGGATGGTGGCCGACCATGACGCGGCCGCGATCATCTGCTTTGTCCAGGGCGGCAACGTGCGGCGGGTCGGCGACCTTCGGCTCGCGGCGGATCACGGGGCGGTGCTGAGGGAGTACTTTGGCCGTCGGATCGAGTTGGCCGAGGGCGCGGGCGTGCGGCGCATCTGGCTGGATCCGGGCATGGGGTTCTATTACCGCAACCTCAAGGATTCCGCGGAGCGGGTGCGGTACCAGATGCGGACCTTTCTGGAGACCTTCCGGCTCCGCGAGCTGGGATGGCCGACGTGTCACGCGCTGCCGCACGCGTTCGAGTACTTCGAGGACGAGGTGCGGTCCGCGGAGGCGTTCTTCGCCGTGCTGGCGATCCTTGGGAAGACGGATCTGCTGCGGACCCACGAGGTGACGAAGGTGCGCGGCGTGGCGAGGGCCATGGGGTGTTTCGGGGGTGAAGGGGAGGGGTGAAGGTGAAGCGAGGAAATGAAGAGGGCTTGGCTGGGGGGGGTCGGGTGGTGTTGGTGACGGGGGCCGGGCGGCCGGGGGGGCTGGGTGGGGCGATCGCGCGGGCGATGGCCGGTGGCGGGTTCAGGGTTGCGGTGCACTTTCACACGAGCGGGGAGGGCGCCGCGCGACTCGCGCGCGAACTGGGGGGCGTGGCGCTGGGCGGCGACCTATCGCGTGAGGCGGAGGCGAGCGCGGTGATCGCGGGGGTTAACGAGGCGTTTGGTCGGCTCGATGTGCTGATCAACAATTCGGGTATCTATCACCGGAAGGGCCTGGGTGAACTGCGGGAGGACGAATGGCGCGAGGGGCTGGACAGCACGGTTGGCGCGTGCTTTTTCGCGACACGGGCTGCGTTGCCAATGCTGCGCCAGAGCCCCGGCGGGCGGGTCGTGAATATAGGCGACTCGGCGTGCGAGCGAGTGTCGGCCCGGGATCTGGCGGTGTCCTATCACATCGGGAAGATCGGCGTGGCCGTCCTGACGAAGTCCTTCGCCCGACAGGAGGCCCCGCATGGCATTACGGTCAACATGGTCTCGCCGGGCATGCTTGAGAATAGCGTCGATGCCGATGGGGCGACCGAGATTCCCGCGGGTCGGCTCGGGACGTTCGAGGATGTCATCGGGGCGATCCGGTTTCTGGTGCGACCGGAGAGCGGCTACGTGAACGGCTCGAATATCGTGGTGGGTGGCGGCTGGAACCTCTGAGGGTTTATTCGGCCAAGGTGAAGGCCGAGATCTGGACCGATCCGGTTCCCTGGCCAGAGGAGAAGTAGAGACCGGCGGCGCGGAGGCCGTCGAGGTCGATGCGGCGATTGCCGCGCTGGTTTCCGTGGTAGAGGTTGAGCTCGGCCTCGGCGAGGTCGAGGGCGATGCCGCCGGCGAGGCGGGCGGCGTCGATGGGGCCGAGCATCCAGCACTCGCCATCGGCCTTGTCGGTGGCGGCGTGTTGGGGATCGTGGTCGCCCTGCTCGAAGAGGATGGCATGGCACTTCACGCCCGGCGTGGCGCCGCCGCGCAGGCGGAGGGTCTGTGCGCCAGCGAGGGCGGTCCCGGGGGGGATGGGCCACTCGGCGTTGAAGCCCCAGCCGGTTCCGCTGTCGTACCCGATGCGCCAGGCATCGCCCTCGCGGCTGGCCGTGGCGCGGGTGCCGGCCTTTTCATCGAGTGAGATGGACGGCGCGGCGTCGGCCCGCGCCAGTTCCAAGGGGTCCGCGAGGGAGCCCTCCTGCAACGAGGCCAGGGGCCGGGCCGTCCAGCGGAGGAGGTCCGCGGGATCGCCGGCGGGGGGCAGTGCGCCCCCGCGCGCGTCGGGCGCGGGCATCGAAGCGTGCGTCGCTCTCGCGGCGGCGACCAACTCCTCGTAGGGTTCGTCCCGCCAGTCCACGAGGCCGTAGTTCGAGTCCTCGCCGTCGTAGCGCCCGTTTTCGGGTTCATCGGCCCACTGGAACCAGTGCATCCCGAGGATGTAGGGGAGGCACATCATGGGCCGCACGTACGTCCGGTATCGCTCGGCGCGATCGACTTGCGAGGGGACGGTGACGTCGGCGCCGAGGGTGTTTCGGTTGCCGGAGCGATTTTCGGTCGCGCGCCACGAGAACTCGGTGACGAGGATGGGTCTCTGCGCGATCGCGTAAAGGGCATCCCACCAGGGCGCGTCGAAATGCCCGTCTTTCTGATATCGATTGATGGATACGACGTCGCAGTACCTTGCGCAGGCGGCGATCACGGGGCCCGGGGCGTTGCCGGCGAAGCGGCACCCCAAGATCAGATGGTTGGGATCGTGCCTGCGGACGGCGGCGGTGCAGACCTTGAAGAATCGTTCCGCGACTCGGCCGGCCCAGAGGTCCTTGGCGGCGTCGGCGCGCCTGGTCGTCGCCCGCGCGGTGCCCCCCCGGGCGAGATCTTCCCAGGATCGGGCGGCGCAGTCCCACTGGGCCGCGAATCTGGCGAAGTCGATGTAATGGAGCTTCAAGAACGCGACCGCCTCGGCGCGATTCGGGTCGCTTGCGGGAAGGGCCAGGGCGAGGTCCAGCAGGCTCCGGTCGGGGTCGGTGAACCAGCCGAACTCGCCATACCACGGAAGCTCGTTGTCCAGGAACCAGCCGACGAGGCGGGCCTCGTCCCTGTGTGGCGCGACGAACTTGGCGCACAACTCGTCCACCTTTTCCCCGTAGCCCTCGGAAAAGACATTGAGTAATCGCGCTCGGATGCCGCCGACTTCGGCTCCCAGCCAGACATAGCGCGTCTGCCAATTGGCCTTCTCGTAGACGGACTCGCTGCACCAGGCCCCGGCCGTGTTAAAGCCCCATGCGGACATGCGCTCCTGGACGAGAGAGGCCCATGCCGGCGCGCCGCCGCGAAGAGTGGCGCCGTCGTAGAAGCGCCCGGTTCCCCCCCGGGCGTCCTCTCGCTCCGCGATGTGGCAGATGCCCATCGACAAGAACTTCTCGCTGCCCCGCTGGAAGCACCAGGCGCCGCCGGTGCCCTTGGCGATTGCGACGTAGTCGGCCGCGGGTGCCGCGGCAACGAGCATCACGAGGCACGCCGTCAGGCGGGCGGTGCGCCCGGGGGCACGCGCCGGCGTGTTGCTGCGCGCGGCGGATACTTTCTCGCGGGGCGGGGGCATGGTCGGATCATCGCGGGGAATCCGGGCGCCGCAACCCGAAAGCCGTTGGGGGACCGGCGGATCGGATCTCGAAGACGCCCTCTTCTTCGGACGGCGCGATCATCGAGGCCGCGATCCGAAGACCCGCCATTCCGGCGAGGCTGGCGATATCGTCCGGCGTGAATCGGTTGGAAACGAAAAGGGTGAGGGATTCACCGGCCGCCAGAGTGATGGATTCGCCGGGAAGGGGGACGCGGCAGTCGAGGCGAATGGGAAGTTCTACCGCGACGCGCCAGGGGCGTCCATTATCGGGCGCAAGGAGGGAGAATTGGAGGTCCGCGGGCGCCGCGGGGATGCCGAGGGATCCTGGGAGGAGCGCCAGCCATCGCCGGGTGGGTTGATTGTCGTACTGGGGGAGGATGGCGGCCATCTCGGCCTCGGGATCTCTGCCGGGGATGAGGTTGGCGCCCAGGAGGAGGGCGTCATCGGACTGGCGGAGCAGGGAGCCAAGCAGGTGGGGTATCTCGGGTGCCGGGAGGTTGGGGACGATCCCGAAACCCAGCCACAGTGTGGGCTCATGGCGGGGCAGGGTCTCGCCCAGCCACGAGGCGATGTCGCCCGTGGCGTGAAGGTCCGCGACGAGGCCGCGGGCGGTTACCGCGGGCAGAGCGGCCCGGACGCGATCGAGGGCCTCGATGACCATGCCGGGCGACGCGTCGATCGCGGCGTAGGCCGAAGCGCCCGATGCCCGGAGCGCTTCGATGTCTTTCTGTCCGCCGCCGCAACCGAGGCTGGCGAGGCGGGCGGGCCTAGGGCCGCGGGCGAGGCATCGCGAGACGGCGTCGGGATAGATCTTGGCGACGGCGGGATCGAGGCGGGCGGGCGAATGGGACTCATGGAGCGCGAGCCAGGCGGCGGTTTGCGCCGGCGACTCGTAATGGAAGCGCGCATCGACGGTCCGATTGCGGAGACAAGCGCCGAGCGCCCTCTGCCAGCGGGAGGGCCACTGAGAGTCGTGGATCGAGACTTCGACGGTGCCCATCTCGGGAGGGTCGCCGGCGGCCAACGCAGGATCAACAACATTCCCGGACAGGCGCTCGCCAACGCGCCCCGAGACCCGCGCCCGTCAGTCGGCCGGCATCCGATGACCGTGGGGAATTGACTGCGGGCGCGTTGGGACTAAAAGCGGCGGATGGATTGGATGATGACGGCAGAGGGTTGGGTGGCGCTGGCGACGCTGACGCTGCTGGAGACCGTCCTCGGGATCGACAACGTCGTGTTCATATCGATCCTCGCGGGGAAGCTGCCGGAGGCGCAACGGGCGGCGGCATGGCGGACGGGGCTGGGGTTGGCGCTGGTGACCCGCGTGCTGCTCCTGTGCACGATCTCGTGGATGGCCGGAATGACGGCACCTCTGTTCGCGGTATTCGGCCACGGCGTGTCGGGGAGGGACCTGATCCTCGTGGTGGGCGGGCTTTTCCTGATCGGCAAGAGCACCTTCGAGATCCTCGAGCGCCTGGAGGGTGAGGAGGGACACGTGGCGGGAGGGCGGGGCGTGGGGTTCTGGAAGACGATCGCCCAGATCCTGGCCCTCGATGTGGTTTTCTCTTTGGATTCGGTGATCACGGCGGTGGGGATGGCGCGCCACCTCTCGGTCATGATAGCGGCGGTCGTGATATCGCTGGTGATCATGCTGTGGTGCGCGGGCGCCATCAGCGATTTCGTGAATCGCCATCCCACGATCAAGATGCTGGCCCTGAGCTTCCTGCTGCTGATCGGGTTCACCCTGGTGCTGGAGGGCTGCGGGCAGCACGTGCCCAAGGGCTACATCTATGCAGCGATGGCCTTTTCGCTTGGGGTGGAGATGCTCAACCTTCGGGCGGCGGCCAGGGCAAAGGCGCAGCGCCCGGTGGTCCTGCGCCAGCGGTTCACGGAGGGCGGGACATAGCCCGCGTCGCCACGGGTGGGTCTATGGCCAAACGTTCGCGCGTTCGGCTACGGGAAGCGATGAGGGAATTTTCGAGTTAGCTGCCTGTCGGACTTAGCCAAGTCCGACAAGGCTGCTAGTGCACGCCGCCCCGTTCACCCGGCCCGGCGGCAGTGCTTGAGCATGCGGTCGATGTCGACGTGTTTCTCCACCAGATGTTGGATGAGGCGGATCTTGTCTTGGTCGTCGGGCTCGGTCTTGACGGTCATCCTTTGGATCGCCTCGGCGGTCTCGTAGGCGGATGTGGTCGCGGCCAGGGACGGGACGCCCAGCCGCGCGAGCTTGGGGGCGACGTGATCGGGCGGTCTCTCGCCGTCGCAGAAGACAACACAGGCGATCTCGCGGGAATCGCCGGCGCGTTCGATCGCGGCCAAGAGGGGTGCGGCGCCGGAGGACGATCCGGCGTGGACGATGAGGGCGCCGGCCTTTTTCGGGGACGGTGGGCCGTGCTGGCCAACCCAGAACTGGATGGCTGCGATGCGGCGGCGCGCGTGCTCTTGGCCGGCGAGGAATGTCGCGCCGATGTCGCGGGCGACCTGTGCGGCGGTCGGTTGCGCCAGCAGGGGCTCGGCGGGGATGATGCCCAGCAGGCCGACCCCCATGCGGCGCAGGGCGCGGCCCGCGAACTCGCGCACGACATCGATTTTGTCTGGAAGGACCTTGTTGAAGATGACGCCGATGACGCGGGCGTTGTGCTTCTCGAACAGGGCGAGGCTGAGGCTGACGTCATCGACGGGGTCGCCGATGCCGCCCCGGGTGACGATGACGGCGGGGCAATCGAGGATGTGGGCGATCCGTGCGTTGCTCAGGCCAAAGACGCTTCCGACGCCCGCGTGGCCGCTGCCCTCGACGATGACGAAATCCTTCTCCCAGCCGGCCCGGTCGAAGGCGCGGTGGAGACGTTCCACGAGGGGGTGCTCGGTGGCGTCGGAGGCCAAGAATCGGCGGGTGAATTGCTTGCCGATGGCCAGCGGGCTCATGTCCTCGATGGGCACGCGCACGCCATAGGTGCGCTCCATCAGGAGGGAGTCCTCGTCGATGCTGAGGCCATTGACGTCGACGCAGCGCTGGCCGACGGGCTTGATGTAGCCGATCTCGCGGAAGCGGTTCTTGAGCGCGTGGAAGAGGCCGAGCGCGACGGTGGTCTTGCCCTCGTCCTGCCGGGTGGCGGCGATGAAGAGACGGGGCGTCAGCCTGTTGAGCAGAGGCTGGCTCCGCTCAGGACCCGGCGGGCGAGATTTCCGTGGGGTCATGGTGGCCGGCGCCCTGCTCGGGGTACAGCTCGCGGTAGGCGATGCAGCGCAGGCCGAGGATGGCGGCCACGCCCAGGATGTCCTCCGCGGTGGCGCCGCGGGAGACATCGACCGCGGGCTTGGAGATGCCGATGAGGATGTTGCCGTAGGCCTCGGCACCGGAGAGCCACTGGACGAGTTTGGTGGCGATGTTGCCGGAGTTGAGGTCGGGGAAGATGAGGACGTTGGCCTGGCCGGCGACGGCGCTATTCTGGACTTTGCGCGCCGCGATCTCGGGGATGAGGGCCGCGTCGACCTGGAGCTCGCCATCGATGTCCATCTCGAGGCCCTTGTCGGCCGCGATCTTTCGCGCCAGCGCGGTGGCCGCGGCGACGCGCTCGGTGTGGCGGGTCTGCGCGCTGCCGCGCGTGGAGTAGGAGAGCATGGCCACCTTGGGGCGGCGCCCGGTGAGTTGCCGGGACACGTGCGCGGTCTCGACGGCGATCGTGGCGAGCTGGTCGACGGTGGGTTCCGGGATGACGCCGCAATCGGCGAAGAAGAACAGGCCCCCGTCGCCGATCCGCGTGTTGTGCGACTGGAGGACCATGCAGCTGGAGATGGCGGTGAAGCCGGGCAGGGGTTTGACGAGGCTGAAGAGGGGCCGGAGCAACGAGCCCGACGCGGTGCACGCGCCGCTGACCAGGGCATCGGCCTGGCCGCCCTGGAGCATCATGGATCCGAAATAGTTGGGGTTGAGGAGCATCTTCCGGGCCTCCTCGGGGGCCATGTCCTTGAAGCGCGGGAGCCGGAGCAGGCGGGCGCAGAAGAGGTCTAGATCCTCGGCCTCGGCGGGGTCGATGACGTGGATGCGGACCAGACCGACGCCCGCGGCGCGGGCGACATCCGCGATCTCGTCGCGCTTGCCGAGGAGGATGGCTGGCCCGAGCTTGCGTTTCACGTATTCGCCCGCGGCACGGACGATGCGCTCCTCGGTGCCCTCGGGGAACACGATGCGCTTGGGATGGCGCGCGAGTTTCGCAAACACGTTGTCGATGAAAGCCATTGGAATGATTCCCTGTACCTTGCTAGGGCCTTTGGGACGGGTGTCAATAGATTGCCGAAGCGGATCAGCCCCCGGTTTCCGCGGCGTGGCATTGCTCGCGCCAGCCCGGGAAATTCCAGCCGTTCGGGAATGAGCGGCAGCGGCTGGGTTTGACGGGTTGGATCGCGCAACCGGCGCCGTCGAAGAAGACGCAGGAGTGGTCGGGGCGGCTGCGCAGGGTGAGCCCGGAGCGGCTGGGCAGGAGTTCGGTGTAGGTGGCGACGAACTGTTCCTGGGGGATGGAGAGAAACGCGCTGATGCGGGCGATGGCCGGGGCATCGATCCGGACAAAGCCGGGCCACCTGCAACAATTGCCGCAGCGCTGGCAGACGAACCAGGGGGGCGCGACCGGCTTCATGGCGGGGTTGTTTCGGCGGGAGGGGGCGGGGCGAACAGACGTGCGACCGTGGCGGCGAGCTCGTCGGCCGTGTAGGGTTTTTGAAGGAATCCGGTGGCATCGGAAGCCTGGAGATCCCGCATGACATCGGCCTCGAGGTATCCCGAGGAGAGCACGATGCGGAGGTCGGGTTTGAGCATGCGGAGGCTATCGAACAGCGCGCCCCCGCCGATGACGGGCATGGTGGCATCCAGCAGGACGATGCTCAGTTCCCCTATGTGTTCCACGGCGGTATCGATGCCCTGTCGCCCGTCGGCGGCGGTCAGGACGCCGAAACCCATCTCCTCGAGGATCTCTGCGGCGACCGCGCGCACGGCCTCCTCGTCATCAATGACGAGGGCGAGGCCCGAGGCCTTGAAGCCGGGGGTGGTGTCGGGCGCCGGGGGGCGCACGGGCGGCTGGTGCGGGGGGAAGCAGAGCCTGAAGCGGCTTCCGAGTCCCGGGGAACTCCAGACCGCGATGCCGCCGCCCAGGGTGCGCATGTGGCCGAGCGCGCTGGCGAGGCCGAGGCCCTGGTGGCCGGGGCGCGTGGTGAAAAATGGCTCGAAGATCCGTCGCATCGCATCCGCCGGCATGCCCTCGCCGTCATCGGCGACCTCGATCCAGGCGGCAACCTGGATGTCGATGGGTTCGCCCGCGTAGCGTGCGCCCTCGGGCAGAGGGTCACCAGAACCGGTGAGGACGCGGATCGTGCCCCTGCGTTCGCCGTAGGATTGGGCGGCATTATCGACGAGCGCGCGGAGGTCGGCCTCGATCGGGCCGGGCTCGCCCAGCGCGGGCGGGACGCGTGCCCCCGTGTTGATCTGAAGGGAGCACCCGTCCGGCAGCGCGCGGGCGAGCAGGGGCCTGGCGTTGCGCACGAGGTCGCTGATGTCGATGGCCCTGAGGCGCGGTTGGCCGCGGCCGGCATAGGAGAGCAGTTTGTGGGTCAGGTCCGCGGTCTGCTCGGCGGCCTTCAGGAGTTGCTCGACGTTGAGGCGCGCCCGGCTGACCGGGGAGATATTCCTGACGGCGAGGGAGGCGTGGCCCATGATGCCGACGAGGAGATTATTGATGTCGTGCGCGGCGCGCCCCGCGAATGCCGAAAGGCTGTCGAGCCTCTCCCGGTCGGACCGCTCTTCCCAGGTCCCTGCGAGATGGTCGATGTCGGCGATGAGGCCCGCGATGGCGGGATGTTCACGTTGGCCGCGGGCCCCGGTGCGGCGGAGGACCAGGGCGTAGCGGCGACCCGGCTGCGGCTCTGGCGAGTTGAGCTGGTGGCACGCCGAGCCCCGGGCGAGGCACTCCGCGATCGCTTTGGCGAGGGCGCCCGAAGCTTCGGGGGCGTCGCCGGCTGCGGGCAAGAACCGCATCGCCGCGGCATCGGAACCGCCGGACTGGATGATCCGTCCGTCGTCGCCGGCGACGAAAAGGGCGGCGGGCATCGAGCCGAAGGCCTCGCGGAACCGGCGCGCCTCGGCCTCCAGCGACTGCATGCCGTGGCGCGCGCCCGTCTGGTCGTGGACCAGTACGATGGCCCTGTTCTCGCGGGCGACGGGATCGTGGTAGGCGGAGACCAGCGCCGAGAAGAAACGCGCGCCCCCCTCCAGGGTGAAGACGACCTCGCGGGTGCGCCCCGAGGCGAGCGCGTCGCGGACGGCGTCGTGGAAGCGCTCCGCGACCTCGGGTGAGAACGCGTCGGTCAGATGGCAGTCTCTCAGGGACGAGGGCGGTGGCTGGAGCTGGGCGTCCTCGGCGTTGA
This sequence comes from Verrucomicrobiia bacterium, assembly GCA_020847615.1. Lineage (GTDB taxonomy): Bacteria > Verrucomicrobiota > Verrucomicrobiia > JADLBR01 > JADLBR01 > JADLBR01. The sequence goes on along the minus strand of JADLBR010000382.1, from coordinate 6,759 downwards.
GCGCCTCGATGACGTGGCCGCTCTCATTGACGACGAAGGCGAGATCCGGCAGCGAGCGCAGCAGGTTGAGGTGGCGGTCCTCGGTGTGCTCGCGGGCGAGGTAGCTTGGCATCCAGCGGACGAGGTCGAAGAGGTGCCTGCGCTGTTCCGGGTGAACGCGCAGCATCGAGAACTGGCGAAGATAGATCTCGCCGAGCGGGATCAGGAGGGCGGTTGAGAAAACGAACTCGGCCATGTCGCGGCGGATGGCCTCGCCGAGGGCCGGGCGGGCCCCCTCGAAGAAGGCGCCGAGGACGACCGCGCCGACGCACGAGGCCGCGGCGAGCGCGGCGTAGAAACGGAGCCATCTCGGTATGAAGGGCACCCGGTTGGCGAGCAACTGGTAGGGGATGCAGGCGGCGACCAGGACGCACGCGAAGGCGAGCGCCTGGGCGACGTAGCATTGCACGAGGGGCCATATGCCGGGGTTCGATGCGGCGCCGCTGTGGATCAGGGTCCAGTGGCCGAAACCGACCGCCGCGAACACGAACAGGCAACCGAGGAAGAGCGACCGGACGCGCGGGGAGCCGTCGTGGATGTAAATGAGCAGGAAGGCGAAGCACGCGTTGGCCCAGAGGACGGAGCCGAGGGGGTCGAGCATCGGTGCGGCCAGGTCGGTTGACAGGACCTGCCAAGAGCGCAGCGTGGCCCCGCCGGCCACGAGGCAGCCGAGCAGCAGGCCGACGGGCAACGCGCCCCACCGGCGCCCGAGCCAGTGCGCCGCGAGCACGCCGCATTGCGCGCCCAGCAGTGTCGCGATGAACGTTCTCACGGTTCGGGAATCCTGGTCGCCGGCGCGGGATTGACGGGGTCAGATCGCATCTGGCTGCCGGGGATCGTTCCATCCGCCCGCGGGTCCACGGTCTGGCGACCGTGGCCACGAATTTTCGAGTTGGCCACGCCGTGAATCTTCCAATCGGACATTCGGGAAAAATCCAAGCTAACATACACGGGGTGGGCGGTGTAGCGAATTCCGCCTCGACGGCGTGCGGCCATGGGGTCAAGTTGGCGGAATGGCGAGAAGATGGGTGGCGCATCCGGCGTTTCCGTTCGTGGCGCCCTTTGCGGCGTTCATGGCTTTTCTGGCCCTCGAGGGACCGCTCGGGCGCATCCCGCTGTATCCGGTCAAGACGGCCTGCGTCCTCGCGCTGGTCGCATGGCTGTGGCGACGGTTGCCCGGTTTTCGTCTGAAGGCCCCCGCCGGGAGCATTGGCGTCGGTGTCGCGGTGTTCTTTCTGTGGGTGGGCCTCGACCCATTCCTTCCGTGGCTCGATGGGACCCGGCTGACATTCCCGCCCAGGGCGGGTGGCATCGATCCGTCGGCCATTGCGCCGCCGGCGCTGTCGTGGGCATGGGTCGCGGTGCGCATCCTGGGCGGGGCCATCGCGGTGCCGGTCGCCGAGGAACTCTTCTGGCGGGGCTGGCTGATGCGGTGGCTGATCCGCGAGGATTTCACGAAACTGCAGATCGGCGCGTGGCAACCGAAGGCCTTTGCGATCACGACCGTCGCCTTCGCCCTCGTGCATCCCCAGGTCTTCGTGGCATTGCTGGCCGGCGCGATCTACGGCTGGTGGGTCGTGCGCACCAAGAGCCTCTGGGACGTTGTCCTGGCCCACGGCGTCACCAATCTGATCCTGTACGTCTGGGTCGTGGCCACCGGGAATTGGTATTTTTGGTGAGGATGATTGGGGCCTGCGGGAGCGGGTTGGGATTCGGGAGCGGCGCGTGGTCATTTGTTGAGCTTGTGGGGGCATGTGGACTCGTCCTGCCACGCGGGGCATTTGACGGGACCCGGAGCCTATGTAATGGGTGTGCGGATTAATTGCCTGTGGGTGTGCCGCTTCGGTCGAGGCAGAGCCCGCGGGATAGAGCCAGGAGGTATTGGATGGATCAGATCGCGAGCGGAATGGACGGGAGGCGTAATTTCCTGCGCTTGCTGGCTGCGGCGGGATTTGGGGGAGCGGCGGTTCTGCGGGCCGTGGCGGGGCAGGTGGTCAAAGAGATCCACGAACTGAAGCCCGGGGAGTTCACCTGGCACCCCGAGCGGGCGCCGACGGGGCCGGTGGCGGTCGTCGTGTCGATCCCCGATCAGCGGGTCCACGTCTATCGCAATGGGGTCCGGATCGCGGTGTCGACGTGCTCGACGGGGAAGCCGGGCCACGAGACGCCGACCGGGGTTTTCACGGTCTTGGAGAAGGACAAGCACCATCATTCGTCGACCTACAACAACGCGCCGATGCCCAACATGAATCGGCTCACGTGGAGCGGCGTGGCGCTGCACGCGGGCAACCTGCCGGGCTATCCCGCCTCCCACGGGTGCGTGCGGCTGCCGATGGAGTTTTCGGAGCGGCTGTTTGGCGTCACGCATGTCGGCACGCCCGTGATCATCGCGGGCGGCCATCACGACCCGGCGGAGGTCGTCCACCCGGGCCTGGTCCTGGGCCAGTACGCCGAGCACGAGTTCGAGGATGTCGTCGCCAAGCTCAAGGGCAAGTCGGTGCCCTCCACGGACCACGCCGACAATCCCACGCCGCCGACGTCGGTCCTGATCAGCCGGGCCGATCAGCGCGCGTTTGTTTTGGAGAGCGGCAAGATCGTCGCCGAGGGCGTGGCCACGATCCGGGATCCCCATGTGCCCCTCGGCTCCCACGTGTTCATTCTATCCGACACGCACGACGAGCAGCGGGGTCTGGCGTGGCACGCCATCGGGCACCATGCCGAGCAGGCGTCGGGCTTCGCCAGGCCCGAGGAGGACGTGATCCGGCGCGTCGGCGCCGACCCGGGCGTGGTCGAGGCGATGAAGGCGCGCATGCATCCCGGCATGGTCCTCGTCATGACCGACATGCCCGCGCATCCCGATACCCGCACCGGCCACGATTTCGTCGTCATGACGCAAGAGGGGGCGTGAGGTTGCCCTGGGCGGATCGGCGCATCGGATGCCCATGGCGTGCGTGCGACCGGGGAGGGTATAACAGATGACTGCCATGGCGGCGCAGGGCGGCTGGAAAGAGACGGTCCGCGGGAACATCCGCCAGGGCGCGGAATTGGACGTGCCTTTCCTGTTGATGAATGCCCTGGCGGCCACGATCGCCTGCTACGGCCTGTTCGCCAACAGCCCCGCCATTATCATCGGCGCGATGATCGTCGCCATGCTGCTGGGGCCTATCACGGGGGTTGCCCTGGCCCTGGTGGACAGCGACCCGAGGCTGCTGTTTCGGAGCCTGATGACGGTCCTGGCCGGCACGGCGGAGGTCATGGCCATTGCCCTTGTCATCGGGTTGATCCACAATGGCATTCCCATCACGGACGAGATCATGGCGAGGACCGCGCCCAACCTCTTGGACCTGATGGTGGCACTGGCGGGCGGGGCCGCGGGCGCCTATGCGTCGATCTCGTCCCGGCTGGGGGTCGCGTTCGTCGGCGTCGCGATCGCCACGGCCCTTGTACCTCCGCTCTGCGCGGCCTGCATCCTGTTCGCGCATGGGTACGTCGGCCTGGGTCTCGGCGCCCTGCTGCTGACATTTACCAACATGGTGGCGATCCAGTTCGCCTCTTCCGTCGTTCTCTGGATGTCGGGGTTTCGCAGGGCCTCCCGCATGTCGGGCTTGTCCCTGCAGACGCTGCTGCGCCGGAATTTCGTCAGCATCGCCATCCTGGTTGTGTTGGCCGTCGTGCTGACGCGCAGCCTTCACAAGACCCTCGAGCGGCAGTTCTTCGAGACCGCCATCCGGTTTTCCTTGAACCGGGAGATCGACGCCTCGCCAGGATGCCATGTGGCCGAGGTTCGGTTCGAGACGGCGCGCGGCGATGGGTTTGAGGGGAAGACCATCGTCAGGGCGGTCGTGCGCGGACCCCATCCGCCCACGGCGGCGCAGGTAGCGGCCATGGAGCGCGGGTTACCGGTGCCACCGGACGGGACGAGTTTGGAACTCCGGATACGGTTCGTGGAGACCCATGTCATTGGTCGCGAGGGGCCGTTGTACGAAGACGAAGGATTCCGGATCGGGGAGTGACTCGAGAATTGCCGCAGCGCAACCCGTAGCCGAACGCGTAAGCGTTTGGCCACCAATCGCCCGAGGCGATCCGCTGCATTTTCGGTGGGACGATGGGCACACGGGAGATCGACGGTTTCATCGGGAACTCACGAACTCAGGAAGGGCTGGGAACGGAATGGCGCTCGGTCAAGTGATGCTTGGGAGGGCCCGCGGCCTCGCGGGCCGCGATGGCCACGGCGACGGGGGCGTTCGGGTGGATGGCGGACGCCGGGGCCGGCGTCCCTCCCAAAGGGACTCGTGTGGGATTGGCCTTCATTGTGAGTGTTATCCTCGCGGTTCTCGGGATTCTCGGGTATTTCGCGGTGATCCCGGTCATGACGCCGAATGCGTATTGGCTTCTGCTCGCCGGTTATGTGGTGCTGGCGATCGGCGTCCTGTTCAAGGGCAAGTGATTCTCCTCCCGCTTTGCGCGCCGCCGCTGCGCTGGCGCGGATGACTTGTTGCGATCTGTGTCCGCGAGGTGCGCCGGGAGGAGTCTGCCCAGCAGCGAGTTCCAGGGGGCCGTCAGCGCCACGGCGAAAATACCCGAGAGGGCATCCTTGCCGGTGAAGATGGGGATGACCGCCAATAGCACGAGGATCAGGTAGATCGCCGCGAGGAGAGCAGGGATCGTTTTCATGGGCGGCGGGTCAATCCCCCATCCCCTGGGCCCAGGGGGGCTGGCCGTCCTGGATCGCGTAGGCCATAACCTTGCCCAGTTCCGTGCCCTTCCGGGAGTCGAAGAGCTGGACGGTGGCGGGGCCGTGGTTGCCGCGGGATTTGACGACGATCTGCTGCTGCTCGCTGATGAAGCGGGTCTGCTCGATGTTGGGCGAGGCGGTGCGGCAGACGGCCACCGTGCGATCACCCTCCATGATTGTCACGGTGCCCTGCCCGTTGACGGCGGTGAGCGGTTGCCCGAAGGATGCCGGGGGCCTCGCGCCAGGCTTGATGCCCTGATTGTAGCCATCCTCGTAACCGCGGAAGAAATCGGCCCGGTCCGCCTCGGAATACTCCGCGGCGTGCCGGTCGGGCGTGCGCGAAAGTCCGCCCGCGCCATCCTGATAGCCTTTGGTGCGGCCGAGGTCGTAGCCGCCACTGCGGGCGGCGGATGCGGCGGCGGCGGAGCGCCCGATGGCTATGGCGAGTGAATAGCCCGCGGTCTCATTGCGCCGGGCGGCGCTCCGCATCATGCCGACCCGGATCCGATACTCCCCATCCGCCGGCAGGGCACCCTCGAAGCGATTGCCGCTGGTCTCGCCGATGTACATGGCGGTATCCTCGCCGGGCTTGGTGCCGGGGGCGAAGATGTTGAAGCTCGTCGCGCCGTGATCGGTCTTGAGTTCCGCTGTCATCTGTTGGCCGCCCTTGGCCCGCAGGAGGTAGTCGAAGACCTCGTAGCCGGTGATGGTGCCGTTGACCGTCGTCCCGCTCTGGCCACGCGGGAATTCCACCCGGGCGGTGCGGACTTCTTGGGAATGGAGGAGGGTGGCTGACGCCGAGATGAAGGCGCAGAGAATGGCGGAGAGGGTCGAATGGCGACTCATGGTGCGCATCAGATACTATAAGACTGGCCTTTGGCAAGGGGTCGCCAGCGTGGTGCAGGATTCGCGAGGCGAGAGACAGGAGCCTTTGCCTCACGTGGTCGGACACCGATTCTGGAGCGGCGGCGTTCTGCCGTGATCCGTCATGGCATCAGGGGATCACATCGATCCCGCGCAGGCCGAAGAACGGAGCGGCCTCGATGAGGTGGCGGTCGTTGGAGTAGATCTCTGAGAAGCGGTGCTCGGCGGCCGTGGCGAGGTGGAGGGCATCGGCGGGGCGGAGGAAGCAGGATGGGGGTGCGTCGGCGAAGGCCACGGCGACGCGGTCGAGGATGGTTTCGGTCAGCGGCAGCAGGGCGAGGCCGCCGGCGGCGCGGTCGGCCTCGAATTGGGCGAAGACGGACTTGAGGGCGGCGGCATCGGCGACGCCCTCGCGCCGCTTGCGGTGCCCGACGGAATAGAACTCGGCCCGGCCGTGCAGCCCGCACACGATCTCATCAGCCCCCGCCGCAAGGGCCGCCACTTCGCATGAGCCACCCTCCCGCCAGTACAATTTGCACAGGTAGCTCGAGTCGAAATAGAGCCGGGTCATCGCGCGTCGCGCTCTTCGGAGAGGATGGCGCCCGAATCCGTGCCGCCGGAGAGCGCCCCGGATTCGAGGAGCGCCCGATAGGCGGGAAGCATCTCGCGGCGCGCCCAATACGGGGCGGGTTCTTCCGAAAGCGCGGGGCGGGACTCGCCTTGCTGGGCATGCAGGGCGCGGTCAAGGAGGTGGATCGCCTCCTGTGTGACCGAACGCCGATGCGCCGCTGCGGCAAGCCTGAGCCGCGCGTGGATCTCCTCAGGGAAGGACTTGATGACGAGGGTACCCATTGGGGGAAGACTTCCACAATGGTTACATAACGCAAGCAAAAAGGAAGTAGTCTGCTCACTCGCTCGAAAATTCCTGTAGCCGAACGCCCCAAGGCGTTTGGCCCGTGCCACCAGGGCCCACGCGCCAAACGCTTGCGCGTGCGGCTACATTTTCACCCGCGGTGGTGCCCCGCCGCGGGTGGCTCAGTATTCGATGTGCCGATCCAGGACCAACTGCTTCATCGCCTCGCCGGGCTTGAGCTTGAACTGCAGTTGGCGGAATTTGCCGG
>JADLBR010000381.1 GCA_020847615.1 Verrucomicrobiia bacterium | reverse complement strand
CGTCCGCCATGGGATCCTCGGGCCGCTTCCGCGGCGAGACGTCCAACTCGCACTCGAGGCGCCCGCCCTTCTCGAGCACGAGGCCCCCCGCGCTCACGCGGTCGGCGATCACCGCGCCGCCGCGCGGGATGTAGAGCGTCCCCGCCACCTCGATCGAGGGCGCCTCCAGCACCCCGCCCGCGCAGGCATCCACGACCTGGACCGGGAAACCCAGCTCGACGCGCCCGCCCGGCATCACGTGGAGCCGCCGCTGCGTCCCGGGCTTTTCCAGTTTCGCGAGGCGCCCGAGCACGAGATCCTCGCACGCGTACTCCGAGGCGAGCGCCCCGTGGACCTCCAGGCGACCCGCGACGAGCTTCGGCCCGTCGTAGCGGGCGCGCGTCTGGATCACGACCGAGCCCCGGGTCCGGATCACGTGCGTCTCGAGACCCTTCACGTCGTACGCCGCGATCTCGATGGGCGCGTTGCACGAAGGGCAGAACAGGGAGACCACTTCCTTCAGGATCTCGACGCGATGCCCGCACTCGAAGCAGGCCACGACGGTATTGGCCGGCGCCGGCTCGATCCACCGCCGCACCTGCTCGGGAAAACTCACCGCTGGAAGAACCACTTCTGACTCTCCGGTGGGACCACGACCGGCGGGGGTTCGCTGCGACCCACCGAGCGCCGGCCGACGCGGCACTTGCCGTGGCACGTGGCGCCTTCTTGCACGTCGATCGTCCCGCCCTTCATGTGGCCATCGAGGATGCCCGTCGATAGCACCACGATGCCGTCCCGGGCGGACACCGACCCCCGGACCGTACCCCCCACCAGGACGCGGCGCGCCTGGAGCGAGCCGTCGATCTCGCAGCCCTCGGGCACATCGAACGGCGCGTTGGCGTCCACGTCGCCGCGGATGCGGAACGTGTGGGCGATCAATCCCTTGCCCAGCGCGACCATGGTACTTCCGAAGACGGATAGCGCCCGCGGACAATTTCGCAAGTTAAGGTTCGGTTTCGGTTGGGTGACGCGGGAGGGGCGCCGTAGGCCCATGCGCGCCGGGGTGACGATTGTGGCGGGACGCCGTGCGGAGTTGGGCTACATTGGTCGCGATGCGCCACACGCCCCGGCCACACGCCGCCCTTTTGCTGGCGGCGCACGGCTCGAGCCGGAACGCGGGTTCCAGTCGCCCGACGCTCCGGCACGCCGATGCATTGAGGCGGCGCGGGATCTTCGCCGAAGTGGCCGCGGCTTTCTGGAAGGAGGGCCCGCCGATGCGGGGGGTGCTCGAATCGTTGCGCTCGAGCGAGGTGTACATCGTGCCGAACTTCATCAGCGAGGGCTATTTCACGCGCACGGTGCTTCCGCGCGAGTTCGGTTTGGAGGGCGCCGTGACGGTGCGCGGGGCCCGGCGGCTCTGCTACTGCAAGCCGGTCGGCTCGCACCCCTCGATGACATCGGCCCTTCGGCATCGCGCGCTGGCCGCGCTCGGCGCCCACTCCGACCCCGCCGGGGCATGCGTCTTGGTCCTGGGCCATGGGACCGGGCGCGACGCGAATTCCTCCGCGGCCATCTGGCGGCAGGTTGAGGCGCTGGGCGCGCTCGGTATTTTTGGCGAGGTGCGCGCCGCGTTTCTCGATCAGGAGCCCGCCCTGGCCCGCTGGCGGGAACTGACCGCCCGGCCCGACGTGGTCGCGGTGCCCTTCTTCATCAGCAATGGGCAGCATTGCCTCGAGGATATCCCCGCCGCGCTCGGCCTGCGCTCGGGCGACGAACCCCCGCTGCGGGAGGCGGACCTCGGGCGGGGTCCTGCCACCATCGGCGACCGCCGGCTCTGGTACACCTCCGCCATCGGCACCGAACCCCACGTGGCCGATGTCATCCTGGACATGGTCGAGGGGTTCGATCCCGCCGTTCCATAGCGGCGCGGCATCGATCGTTGGCGTTGAATTCGCGCCCACCGGGGTCTTTAATTCCCCCCATGGACCCGATCCTGCGCATACTGGAAGAGAACGCCCACGCCAAGCCATCGACCATCGCCCAGATGTTGAATCTGACCGAGGCCGAGGTCAGCGCGCGCATCAGGAAGTTCGAGGAGGACAAGGTCATCCTCGGCTACAAGGCGATCATCGATGACGATCGCGCGGGCTCGGACCTCGTCAAAGGGGTGATCGAGGTGAAACTGGCCCCGGAGCGCGGCGGCGGATTCAATCGCCTTGCCGCGAGGATCGCGAAATTCTCCGAGGTGACCTCGTGTTTCCTGATGAGCGGGTCGTACGATCTCCTCATCATCGTGGAGGGCAAGACGCTCCGTCAGGTCGCCACTTTCGTGTCCGAGAAACTCGCGACGCTCGAGGGCGTGCTCTCCACCGCGACGCATTTCATGCTCAAGGCCTACAAGGAGCAGGGCGTCCTCATGGAGGCCGAGTCGCCGGACGAGAAGCTGAAGGTGTCGCCCTAGGTGTTTGCCGGGCGAAGTCCGACAGCCTCCTAATTGATGATCGCCGGCGCCACGATCACGCTGGGCTGATCGTGGTCCGAGGCGCGCGGCCGGGCGGGGTCGCGCAACAGCCGATCCATCTGCTCGAAGCGCTGGCGCGCGGTGGCGAGATCTCCCGATTCGGCCAGGTGCAATGCCGCGGCGGCGGCGATGGGATCGACGGGGGTCAGGTGGCGCGCCAGCGCGGCCGAGTCCTCGCGGACACGCGCGAGCTGGCCCCTCTTGACGGCGCTATCCAGGTCGCGGTGCAGCTGCACGAAAGCGACCGCGGAGTCATCCAGCATCGGGGGGCAGTTGTCGACCGAGGCCCCGGCCGGCCCGATGGCCGATAGCCAACCGCGGCGCGTCTCGATCCCGCGCAGGAGACACCACACCACGCCTGCCGCGAGAACCAGCAGGATGCCTCGTCGCAACATGCGCGGCGCGCGCCTCATGCATACGACCATACATCCGGGCCGTGCTTTGGGCAATGGGGGGATTTCCCGGGCCAGCCGCCATGCCCGCCGCGACAAGCACCTCCGGCGCTGAGAATGTAGCCGAACCCGCGAGGCTTTGGCGGCCAAACGCTGACGCGTTCGGCTACGGGCGCCGAGAATGTAGCCGAAGCCGTGAGGCTTTGGCGGCCAAACGCTCGCGCGTTCGGCTGCGGAGGGCGCGTCGGCGACGGGAATTCCCGGGCCAGCCCATGCGCAAAGGGGCGCGATGATTCCCCCTCCCGCATTGCGACCGACTGTGATAGAGTTTGGATGATGCGCGGGTCTCTGATCGTGGTTTCGTTTGTGCTGGCCGCGGTGACGCGCGGGCAACCGTCGCCGGTCGGCCCGGTAGGGGGCGCCATTGCCGGGCCGGACACCGGAGCCGCTGCCGTGGAGAGGCTCCTTCGGGAAACCCCAGGGGCGATCACCAACGACGCCATCGTGTTCGATGCGGTGGTCCGGTTCTATGGCGCGCGAAAGCACGAGCCCGCGTGGGTGGGGGGCGATGCCATCGCGCGTTTTGTGGACAGCGTGGGCAGGGTCGGCGAACTCGGCCTCAACCCCAAGGACTACCTCCCTGCGGACTTCGGTGCCGCGGCGGCGCCCGGGGACGGCGATGCCATCGCCCGGCGGGACGTCGATCTGACGTCCGGATTTTTCGAATTGGCGCGGGACCTGCGCGTGGGCCGCGCCCGGCCACCGGCGGATCCCCCGGCGGTCCAGTGGCAACCCGCGGTGCCCGACCTCGTGCCCGAGTTGCAGGCGGCGTTGGCCAACGGCGATTTCGCCGGCCGTCTGGCGGCCATGGAGCCGACATGGGACGGCTACGTCGCGCTCAAGGCCGCGCTCAAGCGCTATCGCGAGATCGCCGCGTCCGGCGGCTGGCCCGACGTGCCGTACATCGGTCGCTCCCTGAAGATCGGCGTGCGGGGCGGCGCCGTGGTGGCGCTGCGCCAGCGCCTCGCCTCCGAGGGCGACCTGCCCGAGCGCCTCGCCCCGCGCAAGGATGAGAAACCCGCATCGTGGCACCAGCAGTTCGATGGCGCCCTGGACAACGCGGTCCGCCAATTCCAGGCGCGCCACGCCCTCCAGGTCGATGGCATCGTCGGCCCGATCACCCGCGAGGCGCTCAACGAGCCCGTCGGGGCGCGCATCCTCCAGATCCGCATCAACCTGGAGCGCTGGCGGTGGGGCGAGCGGCAGCCGCCCGAGCGGGGCCTGGCCATCTTGCTGCCGCAGCGCGAACTCGTCGCCTTCGACCGGCGGCGCCCCGCATTCCGCATGCGCGTCAATCACGGTCCCGCGCTCCGCGCCCTCGCCAACGATTCCTTTGCCGACAAATTAGAGTATCTCGAATTCGCGCCCTCCTGGAGCGTGCCCTCCCACGTCGCCAAGGGCGAGATCCTCGCCAGGGCGCGCAAGGATCCCGCGTGGTTCCAGGGCCAGGGTTTCGAGATCGTCTCTGACTATCATCCCGGCGCCGCCGTCCACCCCGTCGACGAGGCCCACTTCGCGCAAGTCCAAGAGGGCAAGCTGTTCTTGCGTCAGAAACCCGGGCGCGCCAATCCGCTCGGCCAGGTGAAATTCATGGTCCCGAACTATTTCGCCATCTATCTGCACGGGCGCGAGAGGGACCCCGATTTCGAATCCACGGCGCTGGATATCGGGCGCGGCTGGGTGCGCGTCGAGGAACCCCAGAAGCTCGCCACCTTCGTCCTCGCCAAGGAACCCGGCTGGGATGCCGGCCGCGTGCGCAAGGCCATGGCCTCCGAGAAGTCCGAGCGCGCCCCGCTGATGCAGCCGCTCCCCGTCATCGTCTT
>JADLBR010000380.1 GCA_020847615.1 Verrucomicrobiia bacterium | reverse complement strand
TCTCAAAATCCGTGTCGTTGACCCAGCCCGCCTTGACCTTCTCGCCCCGCATGAAGCGCTCGTAGAAGTTGCGCTGGCCCTCGTTGGCGTAGGGCTCGGCCTCGAAGACGCCGCCGTTGCCAAACATGCGCGGGTCCTCCTGCGCCTTGAGCGCATCGAACAGCTGTTCGCGGAGCGCGTCCCTGCGCGGCGCATGCGCCTCCTGCGCGGCGAGGTTGGTAAGGCAATCGGGATCGCGCGCGAGATCGTACAGCTCCTCGCCCTCGCGAAGCCCGAAGCACAGGGCCCAGTGCCGGTCGCCCGGGTTCTTCCTCCTCGCGTTGAGGATCTCGGTCTTCGTCGCGCCCCCGTCGGTGTTGAGGTATCCCGTTTCGGGGTTGCAGGCGGGCCATCGCGTCGGCTCGAAGTTGCGGATGTAGAGCCATCCGTCCCTGATGATGCTGCGGATCGGATAGCCCCAGTCGTGCGGGCGGCCGACGTCGTGGCGCTCCTGGCCGAGCAGGACGTGGTCGCGCGCGGGGTTGACGCGTCCGGATTTCTCCGAGGCAAAGATTTCCGAGAGACTGCGCCCCGCGGCGGGCGCCATGCCGGTGTCGGCCCACCGCAGGCCCGCGACATCGATGAACGTCGGCGCGAAATCGATGAAGCTGACATAATCGGTGACCGTCCGGCCCGGCGCGCGGATGGCGGCCCTCCACATCGCGGCGAGCGGCATGTGGTTGGAGGCCTCATACTCGTTGCCTTTCGCGCGGGGGAACGGCAACCCGTTGTCGGCGGTCACCATCACGAGCGTGTTGTCCAGTTGCCCGCGCCTCTCCAGCTCGGCCAGCATCCGCCCGAGGTGGCGGTCGAAATGCTCGACCTCAAACGCGTAGTCCAGCATGTCGTTGCGGACGACATCGTTGTCGGGCCAGTAACCGGGCACCCGATCGATGTCCGCGACCCTCTTGCCGCCCTTGGCGGCGCCGCTCCCGTACTCGTACTCGCGGTGCGGTTCGACCCCCCCATACCAGAAACACCACGGGCGTCCGGCGGGCGCGGCATCCAGGAAATCCGCGAAATTGGCGGCGTAGTCATTCTTGGAAATCCCTTCGGCGGGCGGTTCGGCGGTGCGCGCGTTGAAAGGTCTCCCGGTCATCTGGCGGGGCTTGCCTCGCGCGTCGTTCGCGATGCCCGGGCTATACCCCTTGCAGGTCATGCCCACCCAGTACCCATTTTCCCCGAGCGCTTCGGCGTAGCTCTTGAACTCGGCCGGAAAGAACGGCACGTGGTTGCAGCCGGCCTTCAGTTGCCAGGAATTCCGGCCCGTGAGGATGCACGCGCGCGAGGGGGCGCACTTCGCGTTGGGGGTGTAGGCGTTGGCGAAGAGGATGCCGTCGCGGGCGATGCGGTCGAACGAGGGCGTCTTCACCCACGAGCAGCCATACGCGCCGGCGTGCGGGTGCGACCAGTCATCGGCGATCGCGAAGAGGATGTTGGGCCGCGGCGTATCCGAGTGGCCGAACGCCACGCACGCCGCCGCGACCGCGACGGATAGGAATCTACTTTCGGCAGCCCTGCGGGCACGGGCCGCCCCCATCACCCTCACCGATTCTGCCAGTCCCGCCTGAAGCCGTTTCACCATGCGTATACCGTAGCAGACGGGGGCGCCGGAGGTCGAGCGAGGACCCCGCCCCCCAACCGAGATCAGTTTCGCTCAACATCGAGCAGTCGCAGCGCGCCGCCGGGCACGCGCAGGGCCATGGGCCCGCGAAGTTCACCGAGCTTCTCCCCGGTGATCCGGTCGCCGAGAGTCCAGTGCCCCCCGGCCACAGGGGCGATGGTCACTTCGCGGTCGGCGGGATCGAGCCAGCCGGGGTCGATCAGTGCGACCACGAAGCGCCCCGGGGCCCGCTCGATGATCTGGTGGAAGACGCGTCCCTCGACCCGCAGGGGGAATGCCTTGGCGCCCGCGGCGAGTTCCGAGGCGATCGTGGCGCGAGCCTCGTCCAGGGGCGCTGCTTTCCCTCCCTTCGCCAGCACGTCCCCATCCGTCGTCCAGAGGGACGTCCAGCGCCCTGCGGTGTTCGCACCTGTTCCGGGCAGGACGCAGACGAAGCCGTGCGGGGCGGTGGTGACGATATGCTCGGCGGTGCGGCGCGTGCGTCCCCAGAGGTACGTGGAGACGTCGGTCTGCGGCAGCGGGGCCATGGCCCAGTAGCAGGCGAGCCGGTCGAAAGCCCAGGTTCCCGAGTCGCTGCCGTCGGCATTCCAGTACTCGGGGTGGTGGCCGTTGGCGCCGTGTTCCTGGAAACGCTTCGTGGGGTTCTGGAGCACGAGCGCGAGCGGCGAGATGGCCCGCAACTGCTCGCGGCGCGGGGGCGCGAGGATGCCCTTGCCCACGAGGTGCAGGAAATTGGCGGCACCCTCTTGACCGACGCGGGTCCAGCCGGCGTCCCCTCGCTTGCGCTCGCCCCCGAGGAACATGAAGGCCCGAGCGCCGAGCGCCGCCTGCGAGGCGAGGTAGCGCAGGTGCGGGTGCCCCGTCATGACGTATTCCCACTCCCACGAGCGGCTGGCGCAGAACCAGTCGGCGCTGATGCGGCAGCACCAGTCGTCCACCCGGCCATCGAGCCAGAGGCCCACCCGCGCGGCCAGCTGCGCGTCGGCCGTCCTCGAGTTGCTGTCCTCGACGCACGGGAGGATGACCGATCGGTACCGGCCATCGAAAATGAGTTGCTCCAGACGCGGGTCGGCCGGCCAGTGGAGCCACCAGACATCCTTGTTTCGCGGAATGAACCGCTTCCCGTGTCTCACGCACAGCTCGAGGATGGGCCGGATGTGGTGCTCGAAATAGTAGGTCACCGCATCGAGTTGTTCGTCCTCGGCGCTGACGAACCCGAGGCAGGTGGTCGGCGCGGCCTCGAGGATGGCGGTGGCGGTGGCCACCTCGCAGTGCGGGTCGCAGCCGTGGCCCACCTGCACCCAGAAGTGGCACTTCGCGGCCTCGAATCTCTTGGCCCCCGCGACGATGTCCGTGCGCTTGAGGTCGTGCGCGAGGCGCGTGTCGCGGCCCCACGGCTTGCCATCGGGGCGCAGCAACGGCGCATCCTCCCCCGGCCAAAAGCACGTGGAGAAGCGCAGGTTGGGATACGGGAACTCCTTCTCATAAGCGCGGACCCCCGCGATCCACGAATCCACCTTCTCAAGATCCGGCCCGCTCCACATGTGGTGATCCACCACGACATCGTATGGGGCGGGAGCGCCGCTCATGGGCTCGCCCCGCCATCGGGCCACGGCCTCGGCGAGCTGGCCGAGGTTCGTGCCGACGCCGGCCATGAAGCCGCGGCGCCCGAGGCCCGCCACGGCCTTTTCCCAGCCCGCCTCGAATCGGAGGCGGTAGATATTGTCGTCTCCGTTGGGGCTCGAACCCAGAAGCACATGGCCCCGGGGCGCGCCGGGCACGTAGGCCACGTCGGTGAAACCGAATGGCGCGCTCGCGGCGCCCAAGGGTCTCCCGTCGCCGCCGTAGACGCGGATCTCGGCCCCCTCCAACAGCACGATCTCGGCGCCGGGGGCGTCCGTCAGGTCTCCGGCCGCCACCAGTCGCATGTTATAAAATTGGTCATAGCTGGGAGTCTTGAACTTCTCTGGCAGCGCGACCGTCTGTCTCAGCCCTCCCTTGAGGGAATAGGCGCCCGGGCTGTAGATCAATTCTTCGGCGCGATCGCCATCGAGGTCGGCGGCGGTGCCGTTTGCCGTCAGGAGGCTCTTGGCGGTCCACGTCTGCTTGCCCTTGCGAAATCGCTCGCCGGCCTGCTTCGCCTCGGGCGACGAGGTGTCCCAAGGGACCCTCTCGAAAACGATGCGCTCCTTCATCGGGGTCAGGGCGGAATCCTTGAGGAAGACGAGGTCGTGCGCCTGCCCGCGGACGGGCAACGCCGCCACCTCGTCCGCGCCATCGCCATCGAAATCGCCCGCGCGCAGCAGACGCACGGCGCCGTTGATCGGACGAGGGGCACCCAGCGGTTTACCGTCGGCGGCAAAGGCAAACACCTGTCGGCTGATGCCCCCCGCCAGCGCGGCGCGCCCTTTGCCCCCCAACCGGGCCGTCGTCACCTGCCATACGGGGGCACCGAGATCCCTCTTCCAGAGGAGCCTCCCATCGGCGCCGAACGCGTAGGCAAAGCCATCCGCGCACGCCGCGAGGATCTCGTCCCTGCGGTCGCCATCCAGATCGCCGGCGGCCACGTCAAAAACAAAACCCCCCACGCCCGCATCCCAGAGGTGTCGCCCTTGCGCGTCGAACGCGCACACGCGATTGTCGTACGTCGAACCGACGATCTCGCGCGAAGCCGACCGCCCATCCAACTCGGCCGGGCCCAGGCGGTAGATATTCCTTCCCCCCGTCGAAAGGACCTCGACCTGGGCGGGGGCGGCGAGGATTGCGAGGGGCAGCAGGGCGCAACCGAAGATGCATAATCTCGCGGGCATGGCCCATTCCATCCGATCTGCGGTCGGGCTTCAAGGCCGCTTCACCGCAAAGCGCGGTCACCTGCAGGCGCCACCTCGGCAGCTATCGCTCGTGTTGGCGCGCGCCGTGCTGCGGACCGCGTCTTTGCATCCGTCGGCGGACGTCTCCTTGGTGGTCGTCTTCACGCCCTCCTTCACGTTCTCCCTCGTGATCGTTCGAACCGTGTCCCGGACGTTCTCCTTCACTGTGTCTCGCGTCGTGTCCCTGACGACCGCGCGCGCCGTGTCCCTCACGTTGTCGCGGACGACATCGCCATGATCATCACAATCCTCGGTGTTATTGGACGCGCCCTTGGAACCTGCCGCCTGCGCCGGCTTGTTTTGGAACGGGACAATCACCGGGCACGTGGCCATGAATTCCGCAAGGTCGATCTTCATCGGTTCACGCGAGGCCCCATCCGATGCCGCGCCCCCGGCCTTGCACGACGTCTTCTGGCCCGTCTTGCAGTGCACCACGCCGCCATCCCTGTAGCGCACTTCGACGCTGCCCTCGATGACCACGATCGAGAAGTCGCCACCCCGCGTCGCCGAAATGACCAATGTCGTACCGGTGATCGCCACGGTCGCCGCAGCCGTCCGAATCTCCGTCCCCACGCCCAGGCCCTTCGGAACCTGCAGGAACAGCGACCCTTCGTCGAGGTTCATCTCACGGGCGGCGCCGTGAATGGAGAACATGGCATTTGCCCCCAGGCGAATGAGCGACTGGTCCACGAATCGCATCTCGGCCCGCGAACGATTCTCCGTTTGAACTAATGCGCTTCCCCCCACTTCCTCCTGCAAGACGGCGGAATGC
>JADLBR010000379.1 GCA_020847615.1 Verrucomicrobiia bacterium | reverse complement strand
TGGTGGTCTTCGCCAGCGACAACGGCGGCACCAAGAGCTCTCTGCCCTGCGGCCTCCGCGATCAGAAAGGGACCACCTTCGAGGGCGGCATCCGCGTTCCCTGCATCGTCAGATGGCCCGGCACCATCGCGCCCGGGACCACCTACCCCCATCCCGCCCTCCTCTTCGATCTCACGGCATCGTTCGCCGCGGCCGGGGGCGCGTCGCCCGCCCCCGAGCGCCCGTTCGACGGCATCGACATATTGCGGTGCGTCGCCTCGGGCGAGAGCCCGCCGGACAGGCCCTTGTTCTGGCGCGGGCGTCGCGGCGATCGAACCTGGCGCGCCGTCCGCCATGGAGACCTGAAATTCGTCTCGCTCACCGATGCGCGGACAACCGAAGAATTCCTCTTCGACCTAGCGACCGATGCCGGCGAGTCCAGCAATCTCCTGGGCGCACGCCCCGCCGACGCCAAGAATCTCAGCGCCCTTCTCCGCGCCTGGGAGCAGCGCGTCAAACCGGCGCGATGACCGGGCCGCTGGACCGCACAATGTCCGGCAAACTCCTAGCCCGGACATTTCACAGCCTTGCGGGCTGTGAAGTGTCCGGGCTCTGGGAAAACCGCGCGATAGAAACAGGTTGGGATGGAGACGCGCGCTCCCACACACCATTTTTCGAAATCACAAACTGTTAGCCGCGTTTCCAGTGCCGAAAACCGATCGGGGACCCGTATTTCAGAGCGCGGTTTTCCTTTGAGCCTGCATATTTCGCGCATGCGCGCGAAATATGCAGGCTAGCGCGACACCTCGAGCGCGAGGCTGTTCGTTCCCGGTTTGATATCCACGAGCCAGGCACCCGCGCCCGGCCGCTGCTCCTTCGTCGCAACCGTCCCGTCGGCGGTCTCCAGGCCCGGCACATCCGCGGCACTATACTGCACGGTCAGCGCCACCTTGCCGACCACGGGACCCGCCTGCTCGGGGAGCTTGAATTGGCCTTTCATGACCCGCGCGCACGCGACCGGTGACGCCGGATCCTCGGGGGTGAAAACGACGCACCCCCAACTCACCGGCGCACCATTAACCGTGACCCTGCCGCTGACGCCGGCGCGCGCGGCGGGCCTCAGGAACCCCTGATCGCGCAGCCAGTCGCGCAGGTGGCCGCTCCATGTCCCGAGCACGGGATGCCCAAGGCAGAGACCCACGCCATGCGGGCCGGGCCGATAGATGTGCATCTCGGCGGGAACGCCGTGCCTGCGGCACGCCAGATAGAGGCTCGCGGCGTTCTCCGCCGGGACGACGGTGTCCTCGTCGGTCTGGAAAATGAAGATGGGTGGCGTGTTTGTCGTCACCCGCTCATGCGTGCTAACATGGCGCGCCAGTTCCTCGCTGTCGCTCGGGCCGAGCAAGTTCTTCCGGGAGCCCTTGTGCCCAAAATTATCACACATGGAGATGACGGGGTACGTTGGCGCAGCGACGTCCGGTCGCGCGCTGACCACGTCGATCGCATCCGATGTCGTGCCCGCGGGCCTCTCTTCGAACATGGTGGCCGCCATCGATGCGAGATGCCCGCCCGCCGAGAACCCGATGATGCCGATGCGCCCCGGATCGATGCCGAATTGCGCCGCATTGGCCCGCACATACCGGATCGCGCGCTGCACGTCGAGGAGCTGCGCGGGGAAATGGTAGCCCTGGCTTCCCAGGCGATAGTGCAGCACGAACGCGGAGACACCGAGGCCATTGAACCACTTCGCCACCTGCGTGCCCTCGTGATCCGACGCAAGCCCGCCATAGCCACCCCCGGGACACACGACAAACGCCGCGCCGTTCGCCCTGTCCTTCGGCGCGGGCCAGACCAGCAGAAAGGGCTGGTCCTTGTCCTCGCCCCCCTTGGCCCCGGGCGCGCCGTCCGCCCACAACCGAATCTTGGTCGGCTCACCCCCGGGCGAGAGTCCGCCACACATCAGTATCACAGCAATAGTCATCCGTGCCCCGCGCGTCATTTCGAAAGGCTACGGGCGCGCTTTCCGGTCGTCCATTCGAGACTCGCGCGCCCACAAAGCCCACGGCCGGCCGCCCGCACCAGCAAAGCGCCGCGGCCATCCCCCCATTCGGCCCTTCCGTCTTCCGCCTTTCGACGCTAGACAAATGCCATGCGCCGACTCTGCACCCTCCTCTGCTGCCTGGTCGCCACGTGGGCACTCTGCCAGACCGAGCGACCCAATATCGTCTTCATCTTCTCCGACGACCACGCCGTCCAGGCGATAGGGGCGTACGGCTCCAAGATCAACACCACGCCCCAGATCGACCGGATCGCGAAAGATGGGGCCGTATACCTTAATTCCTTCTGCGCGAATTCGATCTGCGGCCCCTCGCGCGCCTGCATCCTCACCGGAAAGCACAGCCACATCAACGGATTCCGGCGCAACGGGGATCGCTTCGATGGCGGACAGCCCACCTTCCCCAAGATCCTCCAGGCCACCGGCTACCAGACCGCGATCGTCGGCAAATGGCACCTCAACACCGATCCCACCGGTTTTGATTACTGGGAAGTGCTCCCCGATCAGGGCAGCTACTACAATCCCGATTTCCTCCAGATGGGCGGCGGCAAGAAGCATTACGAGGGCTACTGCACCGACATCATCACCGACCGCGCCATCGGTTGGCTAGAGAAGCGCGACAAGAGCAAGCCGTTCCTCCTCATGTGCCAGCACAAGGCACCCCACCGCAATTGGGCCCCCGCCCAGCGCCATTTCGACCTCTTCAAAGATAAACCCGTTCCCGAACCCGCGACCCTGTTCGACGATTACTCGGGGCGCAGCGCCCTCCTGAAGGAGAACGAGATGTCCGTCGCGCGCCACATGCACTGGCAGCACGACATGAAGTTCAAGGGCGACAACCTGTACACCAACCACTTCGCCTCCGGCACGCCCAACGCGGAATACCGGCGCATGACCGACGCCCAGAGGGCGGCCTGGGACGCCTACTACGAGCCCCTCAACCAGGCCTTCCTCGATAAGATGAAGTCGGGCCAGATGGATGAAACGGCCATCGTCCGCTGGAAGTACCAGCGCTACATCACCGACTACCTCAAGTGCATCGCGGCGGTCGACGAGAACGTCGGGCGCGTCCTCGATTACCTCGAATCCTCCGGCCTATCCAAGAACACCGTGGTCATCTATTCCGCGGACCAGGGCTTCTACCTCGGCGAGCACGGCTGGTATGACAAGCGCTGGATGTTCGAGGAATCCCTGAAGATGCCATTCCTGATCCGTTGGCCGGGCGTCGTGCCCCCGGCCACCCGCTCCACCGCCCTGATCCAAAATATCGACTACGCGCCAACTTTCCTCGAGATGGCCGGCGCGCCCATCCCCGCCGATGTGCAGGGCCGCAGCCTCGTCCCCCTTCTCCGCTCGGGCGGCACCCCGCCGGCCGACTGGCGCGACGCGATCTACTACGCCTATTACGAGAACGCCGCCGTCCACAACGTCCCGGTCCACGACGGGGTCCGCACCGACCGATACAAGCTCATGTGGTTCCCGAGGACGCGCGAATGGCAACTCTTCGACCTCGCCCGGGACCCGATGGAGATGCGCAGCCTGCACGAGGACCCCGACCACGCCGCGATACTCGCGGGCCTCCAGAAGCGCTGCGCCGACCTCAGGGATCTCTACGACGTCAATTCGGCCGTCATCCCCTCGACCCGAGGTGACGAGCCCAAATGGAAGGAGCGCGACGCGCTCTTGACCCAGAACGCGAAGAGGGGTGGCTACGACCTCGCCTTCATCGGCGACTCGATCACGCAGGGCTGGGAGGGCAAGGGCAAGGTTGTCTGGGAAAAGTACTACGCCCATCGCAACGCCATCAACCTCGGCATCGGCGGAGACCGCACCGAGCACGTCATCTGGCGACTCACGCATGGCCAGTGGAACAACGTGAAACCCAAGGCCGCGGTGGTCATGATCGGCACCAACAACACCGGTCACTTCGACCAGGACCCCGAACAGGTCGCGCAGGGCGTCGGGCAGATCCTCGATATCCTAACGCAGAAGACCCCCGGAACAAAGATCCTCCTTCTGGGCATCTTCCCCCGCGGCGAGACCCCCTGGGACCTCAAGCGGCTCAATAACGTGGCGATCAACCAGCTCATCCGACGTCTCGCCGATGGCGAACGGGTGCAATACATGGACATCTCCGGCGTCTTCCTCGAAAAAGACGGCACCCTTTCCAAGGATATCATGCCCGACCTGCTCCACCTCAACGAGGAAGGCTACGAGCGCTGGGCCAGGGCCATCGAGCCCAAGCTGAAAGAGTTCGGGCTGTGACCCCGGGTGGCACAACGCCTTAGGATGTCCATCTATCGATGGCGCCCGCCGCTTCACGCGGCGGTGTTTTGCCGACGGTATTGCCGCGGCGTGCATCCGAAGGCGCGCCGGAACGCCTCATTGAACCGGCTGAGCGACCCGAATCCAGACTCAAACGCGATGTTGACGACCTTCTCTTCCGATGTCACCAGGCGCCGTTGCGCGTGGGACAACCGGTGTTGAATGACGTGGTCGAGAAGGGTCGTCCCGAAGGTCCGCCGGAATACGGCCATCGCGTAGTTCTTGTGCAAACCGACATGCCGCGCGATCCCGTCGGGCGTCAGGCGGCCCGCGTAGTTCCGGGCGATGAAGGCCGCCATCTCCTCCGCCCGCCCGATCGCCCCCTCGCCCAGGCCGCTCGCCGCGCGCCCACCGCCCCGAACCCCTTGGCACTTTCGCAACGACAAGGCGAGCCGCCGCAGCCGGGCCTCTACTTCCAACAGGCAGATGCGGCGTCGCTCCTCCGATCGGGACCCCGCGTCCCGAATCCACGCGTCGAACCGCATCCGGTCGGGCTCGCGGCACCTGTCATCCGCCTCGATCACCACTTGGCCATGCAGGATCGGATCCACCAGTTCCTTGCCCAGCCGCCACTGCAAAAACCAGCCCAGCGGGATGGTCATGACCCCATACGGCGGACAGCGATCAAAATCCACGATCCGATGCGGCACCGCCGCCCAGAAAAGCGCCAACCGTCCGGCGACGATGCGGATCCGGCGTCCGCCCAGCAGGTAGGTGAGTGATCCCTGCTCCAGAAGATTCGCCTCGATCTCGTTGTGCCGGTCAAATCGCCGCATCCGCGTCGGAGTCCACCGGACACAGGTGAACCCGTACGGCGCGAAATCTTCCCGCCTGTCGTCAAAACGCGTCACGCACCTTACTATCCCGCAGAAAATCAGACCAATAAAGGAAGAATCGGGCCTAAAATCCTCTCACGATCGTGACCATGGCAAATCGGATGCCTGACGAGAACCGCCATCTGGCGCCCGCCATTGGCATCCTATTGATTCTGTTAGCCGCGCGCGCGACGGGCGATACCACCCCGCACGTCGAACGATGGGGCCTGTGGGATATGACTCTCGACGGCCCGGCGAACGGGAACCCATACGTCGAAGTCCGGTTGACCGCGACTTTCGAGCGGGGCGATCGCCGGATCATCGTCCCCGGCTTCTGGGACGGCGGCGACACGTACCGCATCCGGTTCAGCCCACCCGAGGAGGGCGAGTGGCGCTTCGTCACGGGCAGCAATCGACCGGAGATGGACGGTCGGCGCGGAAAACTCACGGCGGTCGCACCGGCAGGAACCAACCATGGCCCCGTCCAGATTTTCAAGACCTCCTGCCTGCGATACGCCGATGGATCGCCGTATCACCAATTCGGGACGACTTGCTACGCGTGGACACACCAGCCCGATGCGCTCCAAAGACAGACACTCCGGACGCTGGCCGACGCGCCCTTCAACAAGATCCGCTTCTGCGTATTCCCCAAGAGCTACGCCTACAACACGAACGAGCCATCGCTCGTCCCGTTTGCGCGCCGGCCGGACCGGACATTCGACTTCGACCGACCCGACCCCACCTTCTGGCGGCAATTCGAGGGCCGCATCCTCGATCTCCAGAGACTCGGCATCGAAGCGGACATCATCCTCTGGCACCCTTACGACCGTTGGGGTTTCTCCGAAATGCTCAAGGAACAGGATGATCGGTATCTCCGCTATTCCATCGCGCGCCTGTCCGCCTTCCGAAACGTCTGGTGGTCGCTTGCCAACGAATACGACCTGATGGCCCCCGGTGCGATGAAGGGCCACCGGGGCAACAAGACAATGGAAGACTGGGACCGCTTCTTCCAGATCCTCCAACAGGAGGATCCCCACCAGCGCCTGCGCTCGATCCACAACTGCCGCGGATTCTACGACCACACCCGGCCCTGGGTCACCCACGCCAGCCTGCAGACCTCGGACATGAACGCGGGCATCCGCTTCCGTGCGCAGTTCGGGAAACCGGTGATCTACGACGAGTGCAAGTACGAGGGCGACGTGCCGCAGGGGTGGGGGAACCTGACGCCCCGCGAGATGATGCAACGCTTCTGGCTCGGCACGCTGGGCGGCTGCTACGTCGGCCACGGCGAGACCTACCTGCATCCCGAGGACATCCTCTGGTGGTCCAAGGGCGGCGAACTGCACGGCAAGAGCGCCGAACGCATCCAGTGGCTCAGGGACTTCATGGCCAAGGCCCCGCCGTTTCACGACTTCCAACCGGCGGGCGACGATAAGGGCCGATTCCTGCTCGCGAAGCCCGCCGAATACTACCTGCTTTACGCGCGGTCGACGCAACCGCAGGCGCTCGACCTCGGAGGCGAACGTCCATACAAGGTCGACCGCATCGACCCCTGGGAGATGGTGATCTCGCCACTCGGAACCGCCCGGCCGGGCGCCCGGGACTTCGCTCCGCCGCAGGCCAATATGGTGTACCGCTTCGTCCCCTACGCGCCTGACGAACCACTGCGCCCCGAAGCCGCCATCGACGCCGCGCCGGACGCGGGCCGCGCGCCTCTCTCCGTCCGCTTTTCCGCGCCCGCCGGACTCGAGGCACGCTGGGACTTCGGGGACGGCTCGGTCAGCGACGAACCCGCCCCAGCGCACGTCTTCGCCAAGCCCGGCCTCTACGTGGTGACACTCACCGTAACCGACGCGCACGACGGGCGCGCCACGGCGGTCCGCGAGGTGGCGGTCGACCGCGACCCGTCCGCGCCGCTGCTGCGCCTGGGCTTCCCCGGGGGCGAGACACACGCGCTCCGACTCAGCGGAACCGCGGAACGGACCGGCGCCGGCGGTTTCCGCTTCCCCGACGGCGCGCCATGGGGTTGGGCCGAGACGGGTGTCGTAGACGACCTTCGCGGCCTGCGCTCCTTCACGATCGGGGGCTGGCTCAAGCCCGACAGCCTCGCCGTTGGCGCCGGCGGCAACCGGATCCTTTTCTGCCTCAACCATGACCGCGACGGCATCGACCTCGTATGCCACACCGATGGCCGCCTGCGCCTCGCCGTCAACCAGTGGCCCGACCGCATCTCCAACGACAGTTCGCCCGGCAAACTCGTGCCCGGCCGCTGGACCCTCATCTCGGTGGCCTACGATGGGACGCGCGAGCGCGACAACGTGCGGTGGTCCTTCTCGGCACCGCTCGACGCCCCCGACCCCGCCGCGATTCCTGTCCCCGACCGCACGACGAGCCATGCCGCCGGCCCGGTCGGACGTGACATCGGCCCACTGGCCATCGGCAACTTCAACGCCACCCTGCGCGGCGCCGGACTCGACCGCCAATTCCGCGGCGAGATCCGCGACCTGACCTTGTTCGGCAGCCGGGCGGATGACGCAAGAGCGTCCCTCTCGTTCCGCACCACCGCCCCGCCCTCGCCTCCTGCCGCCGTCCACCTGCCGCCGCTGCGCGTCACGGCCAACCGCCGGTTCCTCGAAACCGCCGACGGCAAGCCGTTCTTCTGGCTGGCGGACACCGCCTGGCAACTGCTCCACGACCTCGACGAGGCGGAGATGCGCCACTACTTCGCGGACCGTCGCGACAAGGGCTTCACCGTTGTCCAGACCGTGGCGCTGGCGGAGCTACGCGGTCACACCCCCAACGCCTTTGGTCACCTGCCCATCGAGCCGAAGCGCCCCGACCGCCCGCTCGTCAAGCCCGGCCCGGACAACGACTACTGGGACGACGTGGAGCGCGCCATCCGGCTGGCGGACGAGAATGGGCTTTACGTCGGCCTGCTGCCCACGTGGGGAAAACACGTGATCTCCAACTGGCAGAATGGCCTCGTCGACGGCTTCTTCACGGCCGAGAACGCCGAAGCGTACGGGCGCTTCATCGGCGCCCGCCTCAAAGACCTGGGCAACATCGTGTGGATTCTGGGCGGCGACCGGGCCGCGCCCACCGACGCCTCCCGGGCCATCTGGCGGGCCATGGCCCGTGGCATCGCCATCGGCACCAGCGGGCGAGAGGACTACGGCAGCGTGCTGATGACGTATCACACCAGCGGCCCGGGCAGCACCGCATGGTTCCTGAACAATGAGCCTTGGATGGATTTCCACGGCCTGCAATCCGGCCACGGACGCTGGGTCCTGAACTGGCAGATGGTGGAACACGCCTACGGCATGAAACCCACGGTGCCGGTGATCGACCTGGAAACGAGCTATCCCGGATTCCGGCACGGACGCCCGCCCACCATTGCCACCGACGACGACGCCCGCCGCGCCGCCTACTGGGCGGTGTTTGCCGGCGCCGCGGGCCACACCTTCGGCCATCACAGCATCTGGCAGATGCACTCGCCGATATACCCGGGCGTGGCCGGGCCGAAGGAGTTTTGGTTCGACGCGCTCGACGCCCCGAGCGCCCGGCAGGCGGGTTGCCTGCGACGTCTCGTCGAATCGCGCCCGTTTCTGACGCAGCGCCCCGACCTGTCGCTGCTGGCGTTCGAGCAGGTCAAGCCGTGGGAGATGTGCCTCGCCCTGCGCGGTGACGGGTACGCGATGATCTACACGCCGACAGGCCGACCGCTGAAAGTCCGGATGAACCGCATCGCCGGCGCACAGATCAAGGCATGGTGGATTAACCCTCGCACCGGCGAGCCGACGGCCGTCGGGGAGTTTCCCAACTCCGGCGAACGTGAGTTCACGCCGCCGACGGGAGGCGAGAACCACGACTGGGTGCTGGTCTTGGATGACGCCACAAGGAAATTGACGCCGCCGGGAAAACCACTATGAGACCCCACGCCATCGCCTCGCTTCTATCTGCCGCCCTATCGCTTCTGTCGGGCGCCCCGGCCGACGCCCTCAGCATCGAGGCCAACCGCATGGCCGAGGTGAGCTTCACTTCGGCGAAGGATTACGCTGACCCGTTCAATCATGTCACGCTCGACGCCGTGTTCACGACACCGGACGGGCGGTTGCTGCGCATGCCAGCCTTCTGGGCGGGGGCTGGGAGCTGGCGCGTCCGCTACGCGTCGCCGGTGGTGGGCAGGCACACCTATCGCACGGAATGCAGCGACACGGCGAACGCGGCCCTTCACGGCGTCAGCGGGGAGATCGAGGTGCGCCCTTATGGGGGCGACAATCCGCTCTTCCGCCACGGGCCGGCGCGAATCGCGGATGACCGGAGGCACCTCGCGCACGCCGATGGGACCCCGTTTTTCTGGCTGGGCGACACGTGGTGGATGGGCCTGGTGAAGCGACTGCAGTGGCCGGAGGATTTCCGCGCGCTCGCGGCCGATCGACGGGACAAGGGGTTCACCGTCGTTCAGTTTGTGGCCGGGCTGTATCCCGACATGCCCGCGTTCGACGAGCGGGGCCTCGGTGACGGCGGACTCCCGTGGGAAAGCCTCTACGCGCGCATCCGGCCGGAATACTTCGACGCGGCGGACCGGCGCGTCGAGCATCTGCTCGAGCAGGGCCTGATGCCGTGTGTGCTCGGTAGCTGGGGCTATCACCTGCCGTGGCTGGGCGTCGAGAAGATGAAACAGCACTGGCGTTACCTCATCGCCCGCTGGGGCGCCTGGCCGGTCGTGTGGTGCGCGGCCGGCGAACAGGCGATGCCTTGGTATAGCTCCGGCAACATGCCCGCCGAGACGGAGCAGCTGCGCCGCGAGTGGACCGAAGTCATCCGTTTCATCCGCGGGACGGACCCATTCCACCGGCTTGTCACGACGCATCCCCGGCGCAACGCCCGGGACGAACTGCTCGATCCCGCTCTGGTGGATTTCGAGATGCAGCAGACCGGTCACAGCCGGCCGGCGGATCAGCACGCCGCGGCCGCGCTCGAAGCGTGGAACCGCCCGCCGTGGGCGCCGGTGATCTCCGGCGAGTCGCGCTACGAGGGCCTCGATGTGCCCACCTCATGGCCGAAACCGGGCGAAGTTAGAGGCGGGCCGATCAATTATCTGTCTCTGCGCGCCACCGAGGCGCGGCAGGCATTCTGGGCGCACTTGCTGAACAGCGGGTGCGCCGGCCACACCTACGGCGCGAACGGCGTCTGGCAGGTGAACCTCCCCGGCAAGCGTTTCGGCAATTCGCCCGGCGGCCACGACTGGGGCGGCACGCCATGGCGCGACGCGATGAACCTGCCTGGGTCATCGCAGGTCGGTCGCGCGAAAGAATTCCTGCTGACGTTGCCCTGGCACCGGCTCGCGCCTGCCCCCAACCTCTTCGCCGGTGCGACCTCCGCTGCCGCTTCGCCCGACGGCCGCTGTGCGCTGGCGTACAGCATGGACGGCACGCCGATCACCGCGGACGCCGCAAAGCTGGCGCAGCCCCTGACGGCCCGGTGGTTCGACCCAACGAGTGGCGAGCTGAAAGACGCCCGGGTTGCGGCGACCTTCAACCCGCCGGGCAAGAACGAAGCGGGCGGCAGTGATTGGGTGCTCGTGTTGGAGGCCGACCCATGAACGAGACCCGCACCCGCAAGACGGCAGAGGACGCCCGCGCTGGTATTTCGAGTTAGATGTCATCCGGCAGCCGCCGGACACCGGTACCGAAAATGTAGCCGAGGCCGTGAAGCCTTGGTCACCAAACGCATCACGCGTTCGGCTACGGGATGCGATGCGGCAATTTTCGGATCAGCCACCCACGCTGACGCACACCAGCGTCGCGCCCTCGTTGCTGCGGCAGAAGATGCGCCCGTTGGCGAGGACGGGGTAAGTCCAGCATTGGCCGGACAGCACGCTCTTTCGGGATAGCTCCTTGAACGCGCCAGGGTCGGCCTCGGCGACCATCAACTCGCCACCGTCCAGCATCGCGATGATCTTGCCATCGGCGATCATGAGCGAGCCGATCTTGAAGGGGGGGCTCTGCCACTTGACCTCGCCGGTCTCAAACTCCATGCATTTAAGCGCGCCGCGGCTCCCCTGCTGACCGTCGAAACCGTAGAGGTGGCCCTTGTACAGCACCGAGCTGTTGCAGTGGTTTCTCATCTCGGTGTTCTCGTAGACCTTCTTCAGTTTTCCGCCCTCGAGTTTCAGCAGCGCGCAGCCCCGGTTATACCCGGACGAGATGAAGATCTTGCCCCCCGATGGGATCGGCGTGGCGGAGTTGACCATGTACTGCGTGTCCCACTTGTATTCGTCCACCTTCTTGCCCCCGCTGGCATCCACGACCAGCAACCCCTCGGCATTGAAACCGAGGACGTATTCCTTCGTCCCATCCTTCATGAGCCGTGGCGAGGAGAATCCCGCCTCCGCGCTTCCGGTGTCCCAGATCTTCTTGCCGGTCTTTTTATCCAGCGCGGCCACCGGCCCCACGTCCAGTATGAGATGATCGCCCCGCACGAGTGGCGAGCACGCGAACCCCCAATTGTGTTTTGTCTGCCTGGCCTTCAGCAACTTCGTGATGTCCGCGTCCCAGACCACCTTCCCGTCGGCGGCATTCAGGCAGAACAGATCCCCCCGCCGGCTCAGCGTGTACACCCGGTCGCCATCCACCGTGGGCGTCACCCGCGGGCCCTTGTGCGCGCCCACCTCGCACGCGTACTTGTGCGACCAGATGACCTTCCCCGTCTTCTCATCGAGGCACCACACGGCGTCCTCGCCCCCCACATTGCCCATCGTGTAGACCTTCCCGGACGCCACCGAGACCGAGGAGAAGCCCACGCCCACCTCCGCCCGCCACACCTCTTTCGCCCCGTCGGCCTTCCACCCGCCCTCTTCAGAAATCAGGTCGCGGTTTGGCCCGTGCCACTCGCGCCAGTCGGCCGCACCCGCCCGATCCGTCGCAAGCGAACCGGCCGTGGCCAGAACCCACCCGAACAGCAGCGCTCGTCCCGTCGCATCACACAATTTCATAGAGAACCTCCTCCCGATTCGAACATCGATCCATGTTGCCACGGCGTTCCGCCACGGTCAATGTTGGCCTCCGATGGCTGTCTTGCTGAAACTGCTCTTGGCGGCATGGGTCCTGCTATGGCTCGCGTCGCAGGCGCTGGCCCTCGTCGAGCGATGTGGCGGCCCCATCGGCAGATCCGCGGGCGAGACCCTCGTCCGATGG
Organism: Verrucomicrobiia bacterium; assembly: GCA_020847615.1. Taxonomy (GTDB): domain Bacteria; phylum Verrucomicrobiota; class Verrucomicrobiia; order JADLBR01; family JADLBR01; genus JADLBR01. The sequence continues at coordinate 222 of JADLBR010000379.1, read as the reverse complement.
CGCAGGACGGGGAGCATCGTCGGGCGCGTTATTCTCATCGCCTTCGCGCTCGCCGTCGCCCACATGATCGTCACGCGATTCCTGACCGGATCGGACTAGCCCGGACATTTCACAGCCTTGCGGGCTGTGAAGTGTCCGGGCTCTGGGAAAACCGCGCGATAGCAACAGGTTGGGATGGAGACGCGCGCTCCCAAACACCATTTTTCGAAATCACAAACTGTT
>JADLBR010000378.1 GCA_020847615.1 Verrucomicrobiia bacterium | reverse complement strand
TAGGGATCGAGCGGGAAATCGCGGTCCCAGACGCCCTGTCCACCTGGCACGCGCCCGTGTGGGCCGGGTTTCAGGTGGTTCGTTCGGGGGGCGAACTTCTCGCCGTAGTAGATGCCGTTTAGCGTCTCGCCATACTTCGCGTTGCCCTCGCGGGTCAGCGTGTAGCTCACGCCGGCCCTGGCCATAAGATCGCCCTCGTACGTGGCGTCGATGAACATCTTGGCGCGGAAGACCGTGCCGTCCTCCGTCACGATCCCCGCGATGCGCGCGCCATCCTTAATCACCGAGGCCAGCCGCGTTCCCAAATGTGTTTCCACGCCCGCCCCGCGCGCCATTTCGTTGAAGAGCTGTTCCGCCTTGTGCGGCTCGATGGCATAGGCCCCGCCGGTCGCGGGCCCGCCTCCCTTGCCCTCGAAGGGTTTGTCCCAGGCCAGCACCGTGCCAACGGTCGCCGCCAGCTTCGTGAAGTACTCGCGCGCGATGCCCCCGACGCTGCGCGGGTCGCCGATATCCACCGCGCTGAGGCCCCCGGCGGTCATGCCGCCGAGGTGTCGCCCCGGTTCCGCGATCACGGCGCGCTTGCCCATGCGGGCCGCCTGCACGGCGGCGACGACACCGCCGGATGTGCCGCCGTAGACGCAGACGTCGGAGTCGATGGTTCGTGGCTGGGTAGCGCCGGCGTGCCCGCCTAGAATCCACGTGGCGAAGAGGATGAGGCAGCGCCTGGTGAGGATTCGCCGGCGGAGCCGATGTCGGGTGATGGCGCGGGTCGTGCTCACGTGGTGTGCTCCTCGCGCCAACATAGGCGGGGCGGCGGCATGGGGAAGTGTCCTTCCACTGGTAAAAAATGTGGACCAGTGGGCTCGGCATTGCCCCACTTGGCGTGGGGCTGCGTGGCACGAGCGGGCGCCGGACGATTCGGGGTTCGACTTCTCCTCGTGGCGCAGGCATTCTTGCCTGCGGCGATGGCCCTGGGCGGTCGGGGGCAGACAGGAATGTCGGCCTCACGGCCATCGCCACAACCCACCTCACGGCAAAGCGTTATCTGTGCGGTTGGTGCATTCGGTGATCGGGGGCGGGGCTGACCTGATTCGAGAACGCGCCGCGTCATTCAAGTGGAAGCTTCTGGTGGGTCGCGGAGTGCCTAAAGGCACCACTACGAACATTCCCGCGGCTCTGGGTTCCTTCATTTTCACCATCATGGCCATGCGCGGGTTGGCCCCGAAGAAATCGGAGTGGCGGTCCACGAAGCGCCAGTAGGGCGTCTCGCGGTTTCCAATCTCGGGGAAACCGCCGGTGCCGACGTCCCTCACCTCACGCTTGTGTTATGGTGGGGTGACGGTTTGTTTAGGGGGTCATGAACTGGGTTGTCATCGCCTGGGCCGCCGCGGCAGCGGCGTGCCTGACGCTGGCGGCGATGCAGTTTGCCGTGTGGTGGAAGGACCGCGCGGCCTGGGCCGGTCTCGCCTTTTCGGTGTCGGCGGCCTCCGTGGCCGCGATCGCCGCCTGCGAGCTTTCGATGATGCACGCGCCAACCGTCGGGAGCTTCGCCGCGGCCGGGCGCTGGATCCACGTGCCGATCTTCTTCCTGAACGCCGGGATCGTCGGGTTCGTCTGGTTCTATTTCGGCACCGGCCGCGCATGGCTTGGCATCGCGTCGTGCGGGGTGCGCCTGGTGGGCCTGATCCTGAATTTTATCGCGGGCGCGAACCTGGAGTACCTTGAGATCGCGTCGCTGCGGGACATGGAGTTCCTCGGCGGGCGCGTCGCCGTGATCGCCTCGGCGGTGCACAATCCCATGGCGAGGGTGAGCGAGATCAGTTCGATGCTCGTCCTGGTGTTCGTGGCGGATGCGGCGCTTTCTCTCTGGCGGAGAGGCGGGCGGGATGACCGCCGCCGCGCGGTGGTCGTGGGCGGGTCGATGGTCTTTTTCATCCTCGTGGCCGCGGGCCACGCCGCGCTGGTGCATGCCGGCGTGGTCCGGTCGCCGCTCATGGTGACTTTCGCATTCCTGCCGATACTGGCCGCGATGGGCCACGAGCTGAGCGAGGACCTGTTCAGGACCGTGCGCGTCACCCGGGAGTTGGAGGCCAGCCAATTGGCGCTGCGCGAAAGCGAGAAGCGGATGGAGCTGGCGGCCGTGGCGACCGGGCTCGGGTTCTGGATCTGGGACATCCCTGGCGACGAGATTTGGGCGACGGACAAGGCTCGGGCTCTCTTTGGTTTCGACCGGTCGGAGCGGGTGAACCTCGATGCGTTCCTTGCGAGGCTGCATCCGGAAGACCGGGAGGGGGTGGTCGTCTCGGTGGCAAGAGCGTTGGCCGGGGGCGGCGTTTACGAGAACGAGCACCGGGTGGCGTCGCCCGGCGGCGGGCCGATGCGGTGGATCGCGGCGCGGGGATCCGTCGAGTTCGACGGCGCGGGGAGGCCCGCGCGGATGCTTGGCGTCTCGCAGGACGTGACCCGGCAGAAGCAGGCGGAGCGACAACTGGAGCAGCAGCGCGGCGAGCTGGCGCACATTTCCCGCGCGGTCGTGCTGGGCGAGCTATCGGGCTCCCTCGCCCACGAGCTCAACCAGCCGCTGGCGGCCATACTCAGCAACGCGCAGGCGGCCCAGAGGTTCCTCGCCAAGGACCCGCCGGATCTCGCCGAGGTGCGGGAAATTCTCTCGGACATCGTGACCGAGGACCGCCGCGCGGGCGAGGTCATCCGCCGGCTCCGCGCCCTGCTCAAGGGGGGGGAGCCGAGGCGGGAACCGCTGGCGGTGGGGGATGTGATCGAGGAGGTGCTGGCGCTGGCGCGCAGCGACCTGATCGCGCGCGGCGTGGCGGTGCATCGCGATTTCGCCGTGGGGTTGCCGCCGCTGTTTGGCGATCGCGTGCAACTGCAGCAGGTGCTGCTCAATCTCATCCTCAACGGCTGCGACGCCATGGCGGAGACGCCGCCCGGCGGGCGCGCGCTGACCGTCGCCACGGCCCGGGATGGCGCCATGGTGCGCGCGTCGGTGGCCGATCGTGGGTGCGGGCTCCCCGACGGCGACGCAGAGCGCATCTTCCAGCCTTTCTTCACGACGAAGAGCCACGGCCTCGGGATGGGCCTCGCCATCTGCCGCTCGATCGTCGCGGCGCACGGTGGCAGGATCTGGGCGGAACCCGATCCGGATCGCGGCGCGGTGTTCCACGTGGCCCTGCCGGTGTCGGGGGAGGTGGCGTTGTGAAAGATCGTCCCGGCATCGTCTTCCTGCTCGACGACGAGCCCGGCATGCTCAAGGCGCTCGAGCGGCTGTTGCGCGCCGAGGGGTTCGACGTCCGGCCGTTCGCCCGCGCCAGGGATTTTTTGGAGGCCTATCGACCGGGGGAGGACGGGTGCCTGGTGCTGGACGTGTCGATGCCGGAACTCGACGGCATGGAGTTGCAGCGGCAACTGGCGCAGGCGGGCATCTCTTTGCCGGTCGTGTTTCTCACCGGGCGCGGGGACATCCCCATGAGCGTTCGCGCCATGAAGGCCGGGGCGGTCGATTTCCTGACCAAGCCGGTGAACGACTCCGACCTTCTGCGCGCGGTGCGCGCGGCGCTCCGCGAGGCCGACGAGAGGCGGGCGGCCATCGCCGAGGCCGCGGTCCTGGGTGCGCGCTTCCAGCGGCTCACGCCGCGCGAGCGCGAGGTGATGGGGGGCGTCGTCGCGGGAAAGCTCAACAAGCAGATCGCCGCGGACCTGGGCACCGGCGAGCAGAACATCAAGGTCCATCGGGGCCGGGTGATGCGGAAGATGGGCGTCAGTTCGGTCGCCGACCTTGTGCGGGCGGCGCAGAAGCTGGCCACGGCCAGGGAGTGCTGACCGCGGATGCCGGCTGGAGTTCCGGTCGGCGAACGGATATTGCACCAAGGTGTAATGGCGGGGTCGGGCGGCCCGCGCCAAGTTTCGGCCCGTTGGCAGAGTCCCGTCCGGTCGTCGAGGACACGGTCCTTGCCGCCGCGCGCGCGTTGGCGGGCGGGACCGGCGGAGGCCTCACACGGGGAGAATCGAGATGACGACATCACCATACGGGGAGATCGCGTTGGCCGCCTTGCTGGCCGCCGCCGCGGGCGCGCCTGCCGCGCCGCGGCCCAACATCGTCCACATCGTGGCCGATGATCTGGGCTGGAAGGACGTGGGCTTCAACGGGTGCCAGGATATCAAGACGCCGAATCTCGATGCGCTCGCCGCCGGCGGCGCGAGGCTCGCGCAGTTCTACGTCCAGCCGATGTGCACGCCGACGCGCGCGGCCCTGATGACCGGCCGCTATCCCTTTCGCTACGGATTGCAGACGGCGGTGATCCCTTCGGTTTCCGCCTACGGCCTGGACACCGCCGAGTGGCTGATGCCCCAGTGCCTCAAGGAGGCGGGTTACAGGACGGCGATCATCGGCAAGTGGCATCTCGGGCACGCCGACAGGAAGTATTGGCCGCGGCAGCGCGGCTTCGACTACCAGTATGGAGCCATGATCGGCGAACTCGATTACTTCACCCACGAGGAGCATGGCGTGCTGGACTGGTTCCGGGACAACCGGCCGGTCAAGGAGGAAGG
>JADLBR010000377.1 GCA_020847615.1 Verrucomicrobiia bacterium | reverse complement strand
TGCCGCATGGCGGCCGTCGTTCTCGCGATGGGTGGGTTGGCGGGCCTTCGCGAGGCGGGCGCGGCGGCTGGCGCGGCCAATGACGAGGGCGGACGCCCGGATTTACAGTGGATCAGCCCCTTGGTGCGGGCGCCGCGACTCGAGCGCCGGACGTTCGAGAGCGCGGTGGCGGCGACGCGGGTCAGCTATCATATCCACGTGCCGGAGGCGTACCGCGCCGAGGCGAGGCACCGATTTCCGGTGCTCTATTGGCTGCACGGGGGCGGGGGATCCGACGGGAAGGCGGTCGTCGGGGGCGTCGCTCCCATGGCGGCGCACTTCGACGAGGCCATCCGCGCGGGGAAGATCGCGCCGATGCTCGTGGTTTTCCCGAACGGTCTCCACAGCCTGTGGGTGGATTCCAAGGATGGGCGGATCCCGATGGAAACCATCGTCATCAAGGAGCTGGTGCCCCATGTCGACGCGACCTTCCGGACGATCGCATCGCGCGAGGGCCGGATCATCGAGGGGTTCAGCATGGGTGGCTATGGCGCGGCACATCTCGGCTTCAAGTACCCGGAGCTCTTTGGTTCAATCTCGATCCTCTCGGGGGGACCCCTCCAGCGCGAATTCACGGACGCGCCGCGCGTCGGGCCCGGCGGGCGCGATCGCGTGATGCGGGAGATCTTCGGGGGCGACCCGGAGTATTTCTGCGCCGAAAGCCCCTGGGTTCTGGCGGGCCAGAATGCCGATGCGCTGCGGGATCAGACGCTGATCCGCGTGGTGGTCGGCGACCGCGACGAGATGATCGCCAACGTGCGCGCGTTCGATGCCCGGCTCTCGGCGCTCCGCGTCCCGCATGCGTACGTGGAACTCTCGGGCGTCGATCACAACCCCGTCGCGGTCATCGGTGCGCTGGGCCAGGAGAACTGGCGGTTCTATCACGCGGCCGTTGGCGCCGGGACCGTGCGAGATTGAGGTGGGGCCCAGCGCCCATCCCCGCGCCTCCCGGGAACGTCCATGGTCGAGTCTTGCGCGGGAGGCGTGCGGGGGGTACGGTGAGCAGTATTCACATCGGTTCGCCACTCCCCACGGCCATGAGCATTTTCGCAGGTTCGTTCGTTCCCATGATCGTGGTGGCGGCGGCCTCGGCCGCGCCGACCGCCTTTTTGGAGAGCGCGGCGATCCGCCTTGAATGGGACGCGGGGGGCGGCGCACTGGTTTCGTTAAAGGACAAGGCGACGGGCCGCGAGTGGCTTGATCCGGCAGCCCGGACCCCGATCTATGTGATCCAGTTTGCCGATGGGTCGCCCCCTCTCGCCTCGACCAATGCGGCCTCCGTGGACATCCGCAGCGACGGCGACAGCGTGACCATCGAGGCCGCTCACGAGGGGCGAGAGGGTGCCTCCGTGACCTGCCGGTTTCGCGCGGTGAAGGGTTCGCCGCACATTCTGGGCCGCCTGGCGGTCCACTCGAAGGTGCCGCGCGCCATCGCGGACGTGCGCTTTCCGATGGTGCGACTGCGGTTGCCGTTTTCGGGGAATGGAGAAGACGACTGTATCCTGAGGCCCGAATGCGATGGGGTCGTCTTGCGCCAACCGGGGACGAACATGGGCGAACGAGCGTTGCCTTATCCTGGCTCGGCCTCGCTCCAGATGGTTGCGGCATTCGACCCCGCGGCGGGCGTGTACATGGCGGCCCGAGATGCCGGGGGGCATTCGAAGTCGTTCGTCACGCGGTCCAACGGCAAGACGGCGGATCTCTCGATTTCCCACCTGTTGCCCCAGGTGCCGATAACCCGGTGGGAACTGGGCTACGACGTGGACCTCGCGGGTCTCCGGCCCTCGGGGGGTTTGGATAAGATCACCTGGGAGGCCGCGGCCGATCTCTATCGCACGTGGGCGGTGGCACAACAATGGTGCCGTCAGACCGCGGCGCAACGCGTGGCCGCCGGGGATATTCCCGCCTGGCTCGCCGAGCCCCGCATGATCCTGTGTTTCTCCCTGCGCGGCCTGATGCCCGATGGCCGCGTGGGCAATCGTCTCCCCCTCGTGGTCGAACAGGCGGACCGATGGGGGAAAATCGTGGGCGCCCCGATCACCTGCCTCATCATGTCCTGGGAGAAATTGGACACGTGGGTGACGCCGGACTATTTTCCCCCGTTTGGTGGGGAGGACGCGTTCGCGGCGATGACGCGGGCGCTGCATGCCCGCGGGCACCGCACGATGGTGTTTCTTTCCGGCCTGCACTGGACGCTGCGCAAGGACCTCGCGGGGCCCGATCGGCCCCACGTGCTGGTGGACCAGCGCGAGGACTTCGAGCGCCGCGGGAGGCAATCGGCGATCAGTGACGCGAAGGGGGTCGCCGAGATCATCGGCAAGCCCACCGAGGGCGTCGGCGAGCACGCGACCATCTGCGCCTCGACCCCTCTGGCGCGGGAGATCCTCCTCGGGGCGTCGATGGGGTGCCAGGCGCGGGGCATCGATTGCGTGCAGGTGGACCAGATCGTCGGCGGGGGGATGAGGCCGTGCTATCATCCGGGGCACGGCCATCCGCCGGGAGGCGGTGCCTGGTGCAGCGAGGCCCTGTACCGCGTGTTTGGGGATATCCGCAAGGAGGGGCGGTCCCGCGACAGTCAGTTTGCCTTTGCGATCGAGGAGCCCAACGAGTTCTACCTTCCGTTGCTGGATACCTATCACGCCCGCGACCTGCACCAGGGCCGATGGCCGCGCTCTGGGGCGGGCGTTCTGGGCGTGCCGCTGTTCACGCACGTGTACCACGATTATAGCGCCGGCTACGGCAGCGAGGGCTGCTACGTCTCGGACAAGCCAAGCCAGCTGGCCCTGTATCAGATCGGCATGAACCTGGTATGCGGGAAGATTCCCGCCGTCGCCCTGTGGGGACGATGGCTCGATCCCGAAAAAATGGATCCGGTCCAGCGCCGTCTCCTGCGGGCGCACATCGAGCTTTGGCGCGGCCCGGCGGGCGAATTCCTTAATTTCGGGCAACGCGTTGCCTCGCCCGAGCTGGATGTCCCGAGGCTCGATATGGCCTTTACCGAGAAGGATGGAAAGACGCGGCGCCCGTTGTCCTTCCCCTCCGTGTTGCATGGCGCGTGGCGGCTGGCGGATGGGAGGAGGGCGAACCTCTTCGCATGCATCGGCGAGGGGCCCGTGGCGTTTGAGTTTCGCGGCGAGAGAATGCGGCTGGAGCCCGGTGAGGCGGTCGTGCGGGCCGCGAGGTGACAGGGACGAGATGTCCATGGTGCCAGATCCAGGAGCGGCGGCCCGTGGCCACTGGCGTGAGACCGTGGATGCTCGGGCGGAGCGCCGCGGCCCATCTGTCGCCAGATGGGCGTTGCTGCTGATGTTCCTGGCGTTGCCCCCCCTCAGCGCGGAAGGGCCCCGTCGGCCGAACATCCTCTGGTTGATTGGCGAGAACATCTGCCACGACCTGGGGTGCTATGGGGCCAAGCGGGTCGAGACTCCGAACCTGGACGGACTCGCCGCCGCGGGAGTGCGCTATACGCGGGTCTTTTCCACCAACCCGGCTTGCGCGCCCAGCCGCTCGGCATTCTTCACGGGGATGTACCAGACGACGACCGACACTCACCCGATGCGGTCGCACCGGGATGACGGCTTCCGTCTGCCCGAGGGCGTCCGGCCGATCACGCACCGCCTTCGGGATGCCGGCTACTTCACCGCAAATATCAAGACCATTGGCGATCGGCCCGTCGGCACCGGAAAGCTGGATCTCAACTTTGTGAACGAGGGGCCGATCTACATGTCGGACGACTGGGCCGAACTCAAGTCGCGCCAACCCTTCTTCGCGGTGGTGAACTCGCACGAGGTCGAGTACGACATCTATGACCGCCAGAGCGCGAAGAAGGAACGCGTGGAGTGGGTGGGGGAGCGCGAGCACCCGCGGGTGGCGACACCCGAGAATGTCTCTCCGCCACCGTACTACCCCGACCATCCCGTGGTGCGCGAGGAATGGGCCCGCTACCTGAATTCCGTCTCGGGCATGGATCGCCGGATCGGCTGGGTCCTGGAGCGCCTTCGCGCGGATGGGCTGGAGGACGACACGGTTGTGATATTCTTCGGGGACAACGGCCGCCTGGAGCCTCGCGGGATCCACTGGTGCTATGACAGCGGCCTGCGCGTGCCTATGATCATCCGCTGGCCCGGGGGCTTTCCCGCCCCGCCGCAGATGAGGCCGGGTTCCGTGGACGACAGGATCATCAGCCTGATCGACGTGACCGCGACGACGCTTGCGATCGCGGGGGATGCGCGGCCCGCCCTCATGCAGGGACGCGTTTTCCTGGGCGAGCGTCCCGACCCGCCGCGGCGATACGCCTTCTCGGCCCGCGACCGGATCGACGAGACGATCCAGCGCATACGGACGGCGCGCGATGCGCGTTACCGCTATATCCGGAACTTCACGCCGGGCCCGACGTTCGCGTCGCTGAATCGGTACAAGGAGAAGTGCTTTGCCATTATGCCCCTGATGCGGGACCTTCAGGCGCAGGGAAAACTGACGGGGCCGCCGGCCGAGCTGATGGCGATGCGCGGTCCCTCGGAAGAACTTTACGACACCGAGGCCGACCCGCACGAGATCCGCAATCTGGTGGAATCCGCGCGCCCCGAGCATCGTGAGGCGCTGGGGAGGTTGCGCGCGGCACTCGACACATGGATTGCGGAGACGGGTGATCGAGGTCAGTGGTCGGAACCGCCAGAGGTCGTTGCCCCGTTCGCGAGGGAGATGCATGAGTGGTTTGGGACCCCGGCGTGGGTGGGCGAACGCGCGGCATTTTGACCGCGGCGCGCCTCCCGAGACAGTCCGCCTTGCCGCGTCGCCCGGGGTGGGCGAACCCCCTCGGATAATTTCCCGGTCACGGCGGTGC
>JADLBR010000376.1 GCA_020847615.1 Verrucomicrobiia bacterium | reverse complement strand
GGCCAGATGAAGCCGCTCTGGACCAGCGATCCGATCCTCGCCGAGCGCGATGGCGGATATGGTTCGCCGGTGGTCGCGGGCGGCAAGGTGTACGTCTACTCCTGCTGGAGGACCAAGCACCCGGTCGCCTATCGGATCATCCGCGAGGAGAACCTAGCCGACATCGGCGTCCGCCGTCCCACCGCTCTTTCCGACGCGCGCCACGCCGAGATCGAGGCCGCGCGGGTCTCGCAGGAGCGCAAGGATGTGCCCGCGGACGACCTCGATGGCTGGATGGAGAAGTGGGTGGCCGGACATCTCACGCCCGAGGAGCGGAAGTCCCCGGGCCTCGTCCAATACGTCACCGACCGCCTGCGCCGGGGCGAGGGCGCGCTGCCCGTCGAAACCCTCGAGACGATCGCCTCGGTCATCGACAAGAAATTCGCCGACGATGCCGCGCTCGACGCGTGGGCGGCCACCAGCGGCATCGATCCGATGCTCTGGCGGCGCCAGATCCGATCAAAGATCCCCGACTACGAGCGCACCGAGGAGGACATGCTGTTCTGCCTCGACGCCCGGACCGGGAAAACGCTCTGGCGCTACGCGCAGCCCAGTCGGTCGACGCGATGGAGCTCCTCCACGACGCCCTGCGTCGCCGATGGCCACGTCTTTTTCATCGGGGCGCTGTGCACCGCGTATGCCCTGGATGCGGCCACGGGGGCGGAACGGTGGAAGGCATCCATCGCCGGATCCAAGGAGGCGGGCAACGGCTATAATTCCTCCTTCGCATTCGCGGATGGGCGACTCTTCATCCTCGCGGGCCGGTTGGTCGCGCTCGACGCCGCGACCGGCAAGGTCTTGTGGGAATGCAAAGAGATCTCGGGATTCAGCAGTTCGCCGGTGATCTGGCGCCATGGCGGCAGGGCATATGTCATCTGCGGCGAGTCCAGGGAGCGCTGCGCGGTCGATGCCGTGACCGGGAAGATCGCGTGGCGCGTGCCCACGCCGGGCTCCAGCACCCCGGCGATCGGCGGCGACATCATGGCCATATCCCACGGCCACGGGCTCGCCGCCTTCCGGCTCTCGCCCGAGGGCGCCCAGAAGATCGCCGAGACCCCGAAGGGGGGATCGAAGGGCGGCAGCCCCATCGTGGCCGGGGATCGCGTGTATTCCGGCACCTTCGAGGCCGCCTGCCTGGATACGGCATCGGGTTCCCTGCTCTGGGCGTCCCAGCGCGGCCTCGATGGCTACTCCTCCGGCGTGCTGGCCGATGGAAAACTCTGGTGCCTGGGCAAGGGCGGCCTCATCGCCCTCGATCCCGCGAACGGTAAGGAACTCGCGAGCATCCGCGTCGACTTCCTCAAGTGCGGCTCCCCCGCATTCGCCGATGGGCGGCTCTTCCTCCGCACCCGCAAGGCCGTCGTCTGCTACGACGTCTCCGGGAAGCGGTAGGAGGATGTCGGACTTTGTCCGGCAACCTCCTCTGGCCCCGCGTCCGTCCGGGCATTCGCGCGGGGGGCTTCCCAAAGCGCGTCGCGCTGTTAACCTCGGGCGTGATGCGCGCCCGCAGGATCCGCCCTTCCCTCGCCACGGCCATCGCCCTCGCCCTGGCCACGACATGCCGTTTCACGTCAGCCCTGCCCACCGAGTCGCCCCCGACGCGCGATGCGCTCGCCGCCGAGTTCGCCGACCCGCCCGGCGCATCGAGGCCCTGGGTGTACTGGTGGTGGGTCGCGGGCAATGTCGACGAGCCAACGATCACGAGAGACCTCGAGGCCATGCGGCAGATGGGGATCGCGGGCTTCCTCATGTTCGATGCCCGCGGCTACCACGAGGGCTACGTGCCGCCGCCGCCGAGCCGGATGGATTTCATGGGCCCGGAGTGGCGCAGGTTGCTGGGGTTTGCCATGCGCGAGGCCGCGCGCCTCGGACTGGAGATGAGCGTCAACCTCAGCAGTTGCGCCGGCGCCCTGCGGGGGCCGTGGGACGTCGGCGACGACGCGCCCAAGAAGCTGGTATGGGCCTCGGCGGAACTCGATGGCCCCTCGTCATTCCGCGGCCCCGCCCCGGCCATCGCCGAGCCGCGCGCCCGCGACATCGCGACCGTGGCGGTCCGCTCATCGGCCCGTGGCGCGCGGGTCGCCGAGGAGGTCGTGGACCTGGCGCCGCGGGTCGACGCGAGTGGCGATATCGCGTGGGACGTCCCCTCCGGCCACTGGACGCTGCTGCGGTTTGCCTGTGCCACGATGGCCGATCACACCAACGACGTGGACATCCTCAGCGCCGACGCCGTCCGCCGGTACTTCGACCGGATGGGCGGCGCGCTCATCGCCGATGCGGGACCCCTCGTCGGTAAGACCCTCACCCGCCTGTACAGCGTGAGCTGGGAGGGAGCGATCCCGACATGGACCCCGGGGTTCGAGCGCCAGTTCGAGCGATCCCGCGGCTATGATCTGCGGCCCCTCCTGCCGGCGATAGCCGGTTTCACGGTCAGGAGCCCGGAAGTGACCTCGCGTTTCTTGCGCGACTACCACCGCGCGCTCGCCGACTGCTTTATGGAGAATTGCTACGGGACGCTGCGCGCTCTCTGCCATCGCCACGGATTGCAGTGGCACTCCGAGTCCGGCGGCCCCTGGGACCGCAAGCTGCCCACGTTCGAGCACGCGGACCAGTACGCCTTCTTGGCGCGCAACGATATGCCGCAGGGCGAATTCTGGTTCCGCGGCAGGGCCATGAATCGCCCGGCCGCGATGGCCGCGCACGTCTACGGCCTCCCGCTCGCCGCCACGGAGGCGTTCACCCACATGCGCCAGCATTGGTCCGCCTATCCCGCCGCCCTCAAACCCGATGCCGATGGCGCGTTCTGCGAGGGCAGCAACTTTTTCATCTGGCACACGTTCACCTGCTCGCCCCCGGAGTTCGGAAGGCCCGGCATCGAGTACTTCGCGGGCACGCACCTCAACCCCAACGTCACATGGTGGCCTTCCGCCGGCGATTTCCTAAAGTATCTGGCCCGCTGCCAGCACATGCTTCGCCAGGGGAAGTTCGTGGCCGACATCTGCTGCTACCGCGGCGACCGCCCCTACCTGCACTGGGGCCGATGGCCCAGCTGGGCCGAGAAACCCGAGCCGGCCCCGGGTCCCGGGTGGGCCTATGACCTGATCAATACCGAGGCGCTGCTGGGGCGCCTCTCGGTGAAGGACGGCCAGCTCGCCCTGCCCGACGGCATGCGCTACCGGCTGCTCACCGTGGACCTTGAGGAGCACGAGGCCCCCGCCGCGGCGCTCCGCAAGATCCTGGACCTGGCCAATGAGGGCGCCACCGTCGTGCTCGGCGGGCGCCGCCCCACCGCGAGCCCCGGCCTTCGGGATTATCCCGCATGCGATGACGAGGTCCGTCGCCTCGCCGACGAACTCTGGGGCGAGCCGGGGGCGACCGCTTCATCCCGCCCCGTCGGAAAGGGCCGGGTGCTCGTCGCCCCATCGATCGGTTCCTTCCTGGGCGCGGATGATCCCATCGGTCGCGACTTCGATGGCCCCTTCACCTTCATCCATCGTGCTTCCGACGATGCCGACCTCTATTTCCTGGCGGGCTCGGGCAGCGCGGACTGCACGTTTCGTGTCCGCGGCAGGCGCCCGGAATTCTGGGACCCGGTCACCGGCAGGATCACGCCCGCCGCCGCCTATCGGCCATCCGCCAGCGGCGCAACGGTCGTGCCGATCCGCCTGCCGGAGAATGGTTCGATCTTCGTGGTCTTTCGGCACCCGGCGGACCCCGGCGACCTCGCCTCATTCACGGGCCTTCCCGCGGAGGATTCGGACATCCTCGGGCGGACCGGCGCGGGCGCGCGGGCACGATTCTGGCAGAATGGTGCGTGCGCCGCGGAGCGGCGCGATGGGAAACGCGCGGCCATCGACATATCTGGCCTGCCCGAACCCATCCCCCTCGCGGGCCCATGGGAGGTGCGGTTCGCACCGGGCTGGGGCGCGCCCGAGACGGCCACGTTCGATCGGCTCGCGCCATGGGACGAGTCGCCCGACGAGGGCATCCGGCACTTCTCGGGCTCCGCCACCTATAGGATCTCGTTCCAGGTCGACCCGCGTATCGCCGCTGGCCCGTCGCGCCTGCGTCTCGGCGAGGTGCGACACATCGCCCGGATCCGCGCCAATGGCAACGACCTCGGCATCGTCTGGACCGCACCCTGGATCGCCGACCTGACCGGAAAACTCCGGGGCGGCAGCAACGACATCGAGATCGAGGTGACCAACCTCTGGGTGAATCGCCTCATCGGTGACGCGGCCCTACCGCCCGAGAGGCGCCTCACGAAGACCAACGTGCCCCTCCATCTCTCCGCGGAAAAACTGCGCCCGCATTGCGGCTTCACCTCGCGCGATCCGCTCGAGCGCTCCGGCCTCCTCGGGCCCGTCCGGATCGAGTTCGGCGGGGACCGCGAGATCCGCTTCTGACCCAGACAGCTATGGCCGCAAGTTCGGCGTGGCGCTAACGCTGGACGTCTTCCGTCCCGAGAGACCGAATGGCGCGGGCATCATCTTCGTTGTCAGCGGCGGGTGGTTCTCCAACCACGCCGCCATCAAGCCCGCGACGTACACGACCTACCTCGATCGCGGCTATACCGTCTTCGCGGTGGTCCATGGCTCGCAGCCCAAGTTCACCATCCCCGAGATCCTCGAGGACACCCCCGTGCCTCATCATCCACGGAGACGCCGACAAGCTCGTGCCGATCCAGCAGGCGGAGACCTTCGCCCGGCGCTCGCGCGAGGCCGGCGCCACGGCCAAGGTGGTCGCCAAGCCGGGCGCGGCCCACGGCTGGCCCAAGATCGAAGCGGACCTGCCCGCGCTCGCCGACTGGTTCGACGAGCACCTTCTCGGCATCAAGCGGTAGGCGCGCGCCGCCGACCCGCCAGCCAGATACCAACGAGGCCGATCGCGAGGCCCGCGGCGAATAGCCCCCACGAGTAGCTCACCCCATCATAGCTGCCCTGCTGCGCCCGGATCCAATCGCTGTCCTTCACGAAGGACCCATACCAGACCAGGAAAGCGAGCAGCTGCGTCGCAATCACGCCCGCCGAAGCGCGCAGCGGCCTTCCCGTGATCTCACGATGGTGCGCCCACAGGCACCACGCCACGAAATACAGGCTGATGAGCACCGGCGCCAGCACCGGACCGTGCCACGCCTTCGGGATCAGGAAGAGGCAATCCCACTCCAATATGGAAGTGGGCCAGTGGGCCAACCACCACAGGCCCGCGTAGTACACGATGTCCCAGATCCCAAACGCGTAGAAAAAACAGGTCACTCGCGACAGCGCGTTGAATCCGCTCATCCAGGCGACGGACAGGAGCATCACGATGGTGCATGCCTCCCGGATGACCTCGACATGGTTGAGAATGCTCGGGACCACGTATGGCCCGCCATCGGTCGGCAACAGCCGCCTGAGATAGATCACGCAGATCGCCTCCAGCAATCCCATCGCAACCGCGAACACCCCCAGCCAGACCAGCCTGCCCCACGCCGATCGAGTGACCATGCGCACAAGCATCCGGGCGCGCGCGCCGCCCTCAAGCCCAAAATCGCCAGCGCGAGGGACCTCGGGTCACGGCATCGCCTCGACCCGCCAGATGGGCGCGTCGCGCTTCATCACGTCGATGATGTCATCCACGCAGCCCACCGCGGCGCGGCGCGTCGGCGCCCGCACCGCCACGTACACGACGGTCTCGCCCACCCTAATGACCCCGTGCCTGTGGATCACCGTGACGGCCAGTGCCCCGTGGTTCCGCCCCAGGGCCTCCGCGATCTCGGTGATCTTGGCCAGCGCCATCTTCTCGTAGACCTCGTACCGCACCGCCGATATCGGCTTGCCCTCGTGCGTGCCGCGCACGACCCGCCTGAACGTCAGCACGGCGCCGCACTCGTTCAGCGGCGGCGGCGATGGCAACGAGGGCGGGATTGGCTCCTCGGTGAGCCGGGCATCGACCAGCGGTGGTGGGTGCTGCATGCCCTATCCTCCGCTCACCGGCGGGATCAGTGCGATCTCGTCCGCCGGCCCCAGCCGGGTCGTCGCCGTCGCGTACTGCCCGTTGCACGCGATGCGCGTCGAACGGCGCAGCGGCCCCAGGCCCGGGAACGCGGCGATCACCGCGTCCCACAGCTCGTCCACCGAGATCGCCCTGTCGATGTCCAGCCGCGCGTGATCGCAGCCCGTGATGGCCTCCGCCTGCGCGAAAAACAAAATCTTCATGGCCTCGCGCGGTCGATCGGGCTTGAACCCGCCAACCGCCAAGCCCTTTCTATCGTCACACCTGGCCATCGACAACCCAACATTACGCATCTTCCGGTTGACGGCGGCGCCGGCATCGCGCGAGCATCACCCATGCGCCAGTCGGCCAAGGACCTCGCCCCGGTTCGCCTGACCGCGGTCACGGCGACGCTGTCCAAGAACCCCATCTTCGCCGCTTCCTCCGAGGACGAGCTCGCCCAACTCGCCTTGGCCGCCCGCCCTATCCGCCTTGAGAAGAATGCGTACCTCTTCCGCGAGAACGATCCCTCGACCGGCTTCTTTGTCGTCCAGGCCGGCGCCATCAGCGTCCACCGCATCGGCCCGGGCGGCAAAGAGATGGTCATCCACACCTTCCGCCCTCCCGACTCCTTCGCCGAGGCCACCCTCGTCAGCGGAGGCGGTTACCCCGCCGATGCCCGCGCCGTTGAACCCTCCACCGTGCTCCTCGTGCCCCGCCAGGCGTTCATCGAACTGATCCGCAAGCGGCCCGAGATGGCCCTCCGCATGCTCGGTTCCATGAGCGTCCACCTCCGCTCCCTCGTCTCGCGCCTCGATGACCTCCAACTCAAGGATGTCGAAACACGCCTCCTGTTCTGGATCATCGCGCGCCTCCGCGAATCCGGTGCCTCCGCCTCGACCGTCCAGATCCCGGGCACCAAACGCTCCCTCGCCCTCGAACTCGGCGTCACCTCCGAGACCCTCTCAAGAACGTTCGCCTCCCTCCGGCAACGCCGTCTCATCCGCGTCGCCGGCACCCGCATCGATATCCCCCATCGCGCCCTCCTCGAGGCCGCGCTCGAACGCCGTCTCCCTCCTAGCACCCTGTCGGACTTCGCCAAAGCCGACTGACTCGAAAATTGCCGCATCGCCTCCCGTAGCCGAACGCGTGAGCGTTTGGCCGCCAAGGCCTCGCGGCCTCGGCTACATTTTCTACCCCGGTGGTCCGGCGGCTGCCGGATGGGAACTGACCTGAAACTCCAAAGTTGGGGATGCTTCGGTGTGTGTCACAAGAGACACGCCATCAGCAGGTTATGCGGACACCGCCTAGCCCGGACATTTCACAACCTCGCGGGCTGTGAAGTGTCCGGGCTCTGGGAAAACCGCGCGATAGCAACAGGTTGGGATGGAGACGCGCGCCCCCAAACACCATTTTTCGCAATCACAAACTGTTGGCCGCGTTTCCAGTGCCGAAAACCGATCGGGGACCCGTATTTCAGAGCGCGGCTTTCCTTTGAGCCTGCCAAACCCTAAATGCTTCGTGCTATGCGCGCCAATAGGGCGCAGAGGTCTTTATGACGCTTTTTGGTTCCCGTAAGTGTCATAATAACACATCTTCCAACCACATCAAAGGCCACTTAAAATTTATAAATATTTAATAATAAGCCACTTCTGTCTTAAAGATGCATGGCATGCCCCCTGCTTGATGAGGTGCAACAGAAACCGAGAGCATGAGCTCTCAGAGAAAGGAGACCGACTATGACATGGACAGTGGCAACCCCGAGGTCGTTGGCAAATGGGCTGAATCCCTTTGGATGG
>JADLBR010000375.1 GCA_020847615.1 Verrucomicrobiia bacterium | reverse complement strand
TGTACTGGACCGGGGCGTCCTGGGGGGCGGCGATCTCCCTGGCCAAGGATGATGCGGCGCTGATCGCGGACCTGCCGATCGTCGAGGCGATCATGGGGCGGGTGCTGGCGCTGGACGAGGCGTATGACCACGGCGCCGCCCACGGCTTCTTCATCGCGTACGAGATGGGTAAGCCGGGCGATGCGGCGGAGGCGGCGAAGCGGGCGCGGAAGCACTTTGACCGGGCGGTGGAACTGAGCGGGGGACTCGACGCCTCGCCATACCTGTCGCTGGCGGAGGCCGTGGCGATACCGGGGCAGGACAAGAAGGAATTCGAGGCCTTGCTGGGCAAGGCGCTGGAGATCGATGTGGAGGCCAGGCCGGAGCTGAAGCTCTCCAACACGGTGTTTCAGCGGCGGGCCAAGTGGCTGCTGTCGCGCAAGGACCGGCTATTCCTAGAGTGATGCGCGAGGCGGGCCGGAGGGTGTTCAGTATCATGAAAGAGGGCTCTGTGAAATTTTTGCGTGTCGGCGGCGGGTGCGGGAGGTGGGCATTCTGCGCGGCGGTGGCGGCCGGGATGGCGCTGCCGGCGAGCGGCAAGACACTGGTCAAGCTGACGACGCTGGCGCCGAAGGATTCCTCCTACCATCAGGCGCTCCAGAAGATGGGGCAGCAATGGGCCAAGGCCTCGGGCGGCGAAGTGGACCTCGTGATCTACCCCGGCGGCATCCAGGGGGGCGAGTCGGCGATGATCAAGCGGATGCGGATCGGCCAGATCCAGGCGGCCATGATAACGGCCGTGGGCCTTTCGGACATCGAGCCATCGGTCACCGGGCTGCAGAGCATGCCGATGATGTTCAGGGACTTTGAGGAGGTGGATTTCATCGGGAGCAAGCTGCAGCCGACGCTGGAGGAGATGCTGGCCGCCAAGGGATTCGTGGTGCTGTTTTGGACGGACGCGGGCTGGGTTCAGTATTTCTCGAAAGGGCCGGTGAGGGTTCCCGACGACATGCGCAAGATGAAGATGTTCTCGTGGTCCAAAGGCGATGAGTCGGACATGATCGTGAGGCGGGCGGGCTTCAATCCCGTGGCGCTCGAGACCGCCGACATCCTGCCGGGATTGCAGACTGGGCTGATCGACGTGGTGGCCATGCCGCCGTTCTATGCGCTGAGTACGCAGATCTACACGGCGGCGAAGCACATGGTCGAGCTGAACTGGGCGCCGCTCGTGGGTGCGATGGTGATCAAGAAGGACGTCTGGGAGAAGCTGTCGCCCGAGGCGCAGAAGGGGATGAAAGAGGCGGCGTTCGAAGCGGGAAAGCAGATTAAGGCGTCGTCGCGCAAGGAGAGCGATGACGCGGTGGCGACGATGAGGGACAAATGGGGGCTGAAGGTGTACCGGCCGAACGCGCAGGAGGTCGAGGCGTGGCGGGGCACCTGCGAGGCGGTATATCCCGAGATCCGCGGCAAGGTGGTGCCTGAGAAGATCTGGGATGACGTGGTGGGGTGGGTGCGGGAGTACAGGGCTGGCAAGAAGTAGCGCGATGGACGCGGAAGCGGAAAGTCGCCAGGGGGTGGGGGTGCGGGCGCCGCGGCTATTGCGGGCCCTGCACCTCGCGGAGGATGTGGCGCTCGCGCTGGCGCTTGGGGCGATGGTGGCGCTGCCTCTGGCGGAGGCGCTGCTGCGGCGTGTCTGGCAGACGGGGATTCCCGGGGCGAGCGCGCTGACGCAGCACCTCGTGCTCGTGGTCGCCATGTTGGGCGGGGCGGTGGCCGCGCGCGAGGACAGGCTGCTATCGCTGTCGACGCTGACGGCATTCTTGAAGGGCGGATGGCGCACGGGGGCGCGGGTGCTTGCCGCGGCGTGCGGGGCGGCGGCGTGCGCTTTGCTGGCGAAGGGGAGCATCGATTACCTGGCCATCGAGACCGGGTCGGTGATCGCGCTTGGGATTCCATTGCCGCTGGTGCTGGGGCTGATGCCGCTCGGGTTTGGCCTGATCGCGGCGAGGGTGCTCATGCGTTCGGCGGATGGGTGGGCGGGCCGCTTCCTTGCCGTGTTTCTGGCGGTGGGTCTGGTGGCGGGAGCGGCATGGTGCCCGGTGGCCCCCGAGCGGATGGCGGTCCCTTGCGGGGTGCTGTTGGCCGTGGCCACGGTGCTCGGGATGCCGCTGTTTGCGGTGCTTGGCGGGGCGGCGCTCATCTTGTTCTGGGCAAAAGGGGAACCCATCGCGGCCATAGCCGTCAGCCATTACGACATGGTGGTGAATCCCTCGCTGCCGGCGGTGCCCCTTTTTACGCTCGCGGGATATCTCTTGGCGGAAGGGGGGGCCTCGAGACGGCTGGTGCGCGTGTTCAGGGCATTGGCGGGGCGACTGCGCGGCGGATCGGCGATCGCCGCGGTGCTTGTCTGCGCCTTTTTCACGTCGTTCACCGGCGCGTCCGGGGTGACGATCCTCGCGCTCGGGGGCCTGTTGCTGCCGGTGCTTCTGGCGGACCGGTATCCGGAGCGGGAGGCGCTCGGGCTCCTGACGGGATCGGGGGCGGTGGGGCTCCTGTTTCCGCCGTGCCTGCCGCTGATCCTGTACGCCATCGTGGCCAACAACATCACCGCGAGGGACGGTGTGACGGTGAGCATCCAGGAGATGTTCCTCGGGGGCGTCGTGCCGGGACTGCTCCTGGTCGCCATGACCATGGCGTGGGGCATTTTCCAGCAGCCCAGGGGAGCGGTCTCCGCGGAGCGCTTCTCGTGGCGGGAGGCGGCGGGGGCGGTCGCGGCGGCCAAGTGGGAACTGGCGTTGCCGGCGGTCGCGCTCGTTGCGATGTTCAGCGGGCTGGCGACGCCGGTGGAGGCGGCGGCGCTCACGGCGCTGTGCGCCTTCGTTTCCGAGGTCTTCCTGTACCGTGACCTGGGGTTCCGCCGCGACGTGCCGCGGGTGATGGCGGAGTGCGGGCTGCTGGTGGGCGGGGTGCTGCTCATCCTGGGCGTGGCGATGGGGTTCACCAACTATCTGGTGGACGCGCGCGTGCCAGATCGGATCGTGGATTGGGCCAAGGGGTCGATCCATTCCCCGCTTCTATTTCTGCTCGGGCTGAACCTCTTTCTGCTGGTGGTGGGCTCCCTGATGGATATCTATTCGGCCATCATCGTGGTGGTGCCCTTGGTCGTGAGGGTGGGGCTGGCCTTCGGCATCGATCCCGTGCACCTGGGCATCGTGTTCATGGCGAACCTGCAGCTCGGGTTCCTGACGCCGCCGGTCGGCATGAATCTCTTCATGGCATCGTACCGGTTTGGGAAACCGATGTCGGATATCATCCGGTCGATCGTGCCGATGCTTGTCGTTCAGGGCGTGGGCGTGCTGCTGATCACGTACCTTCCGGCGATGTCCACCTGGCTCCCGCGGCTGGTGGGGCGCTGACTTGAAAATAGCCGCAGCGCATCCCGTAGCCGAACGCGTGAGCGTTTGGCCGCCAAGGCCTCACGGCCTCGGCTACATTTTCTCCCCCGGTGGTGCCCCGTCTGCGGGGCACGGGATCTAGCTCGAAAATTGTCGCAACGCATCCCGTGGCCGAACGCGTCAGCGTTTGGCCGACAAAGCCTCAACGCTTCGGCTGCATTTTTCCAAGCCGATGGTCCGGCGGCTGCCGGATGAAGTTTAGCCAGGAACTTCAACGTTGGGGACACTTCGATGTGTGTCACAACATACATGGCATCGGCAGGTTATGCGGACGCCGCC
>JADLBR010000374.1 GCA_020847615.1 Verrucomicrobiia bacterium | reverse complement strand
CGCCATGCATCACGACTACGCCCGAGGGTCGGGTTCTGCAAGCGAGGCGACCAAGTGGATCCTCGGCCCGCCGGAAGCTCGCGAATCGGATCTTCCGCGCCCCGCAGAGGGGTGCCTATCCTGAGGCGTGTTTCCGCGCATACTGGCCGTCTCGGATCTCCACGCCAACTGGGAGTGGTTTGCGTGGGTGAACCGCCATGCCCACCGCTTTGATCTGGTCTGCTTGGGCGGCGACCTCTGCGAAATTTTCACGGAGCGGGCCACCCTCAAAGACCAGCATCAGTCCATTCTTCACCGACTCTTTCGTCTGGCGGCGACCGGGCGGTCCTTGGCCGTGGCAGAGGGTAACCACGATGCGGCGCGTCCCGGGTGGCTGGGTCAAGGTCCCGGCCTTGAAAAGGTGATGTGGCCCGGCTTCTCGGAAGAGATCTGCATTGCCGGCCAGACGCTGGTTCTCTCTGTGTGCCACGACACGGTAGTGGACGGCGTCAACGCTCCGGGTCGCGTCGCCGCCGTCTTCGAGGCGGGGGCGACGGCCCGCGACCGGACGGGATCGCCGTGGCTCGTGCTCCATCATGAGCCGCCCGAAGGGACGCCGATCTGCGCGGGTGCGGACGGCAACCGCCTCCTCTCTGGACTCGTGGCTCGCCACCGGCCCGACCTGGTGATCTGCGCCCACATCCACGAGGCGCCGTTCGAGGAATATCTCGGTGGCCACTGGCACTACCGGATCGGGCACACCCTCCTGGTCAACGCCGGCCAGTGGCCAAAACGCCGTTGGCCATGCCACCTCGAGATAGAGGGCGACATCGTCACCTGGCGTGCCCCCGGGCACCCGAGGGGAGCAGTTCGCCTGGGGTGATCTTCCGACGGGGGTACCCGACACACTACGAAACTTTTCGTTGACACCGACGAAGAACTTCGTAGATCGTGGCGCATGCCGAGGCGCACGTTGCCGGAACCGACGGAATCAGAGCTGGAGATTCTCAAGGCGCTGTGGGTGGTGGGACCCGCGACAGTGCGGCAGGTGAACGACGAGTTGGGGGGCAGGACAGGTTACACGACGGTGCTGAAGCTGCTGCAGATCATGACGGGCAAGGGGCTCGTGCGGCGTGACGAGCGGGAGCGTGCGCACGTGTATGCGCCGACGCTCACCAAAGCGGAGACGCAGCGGAGGGTGCTGGGGCGCTTGGCCGGCAAGCTATTCGACGGGAGCGTCGGGCGTTTGGTGATCGGGGCGCTGGAGGGCCGGGGCACTTCGGAGGAAGATCTGGCCGAGATCCGCCGGATCATCGACCGGCTTGAGAAAGGGGAAACAGGATGAACGCGTTGTGGTACGTGCTTGGGTTTCCGTTCGTGGAGCGCCTGGGGTGGGCCCTGGTGCATTTCGTGTGGCAGGGGGCGCTGATTTGGGCGGTGCTCGGGGTCGTCGGGCGCGGGCTGCGTGGGCGATCGCCGGGTCTGCAATACGGGGTCGTGGCAATTGGACTCGCCGTGTGCGCGCTGGCGCCGGTCGCCACGATCGTGGCTTTGCCCGTCCAACCCGAACGAGCTGTGGGTGACGCACCCGCGACCCATCGCGAGGCCGGGGCCCCCGTGTTTGTGGTGCAGGCCGTGCCAGAACCGGTTAGATCAGTCTCGTCGGGTGGCTTGACTGACAGCGGCAGGACGCTTGGGGGCCCCGGTGATGCCGAGGGAGAAAACCCCGCCAATAAGCATGGGCCATCGTGGGGTGATGTCGGGCGGCAGATCAAGGGTCGGATCCAACCGATGCTTACGTGGGTGGTGCTGGCGTGGTTCTCGGGCGTGATGTTCTTGGGTTTTCGGATGTGCGCGGGATGGTGGGTGACGCGGCGCTGGGTCCGGTCGGCGACGGTGATGACCCGGACGCTTTGGAACGAGTCGCTGGAGGGGCTGCGCCAACGTTTTGCGATCCGGGGTTCCGTGCGCCTGCTGGCCAGTGTGGAGGCGGGGGTGCCGATGGTGATCGGTTGGATCCGTCCGGTGATCTTGGTGCCGATGCAACTGGTTACCGGGTATCCGCCGCAGCAGATCGAGGCGATCCTGGCGCACGAGTTGGCGCACATCCGGCGTCAGGACTATCTGGTGAATCTGCTCCAGATGCTCGTCGAGACGGTGCTGTTCTACCATCCGGTCGTCTGGTGGCTGGGGCGGCGAATGCGTCAGTTGCGGGAGGAGTGCTGCGATGACCTTGCGTTGGCGGTGGTCCGCGACCGGGCCCTGTACGCGCGCGCGCTTAGCGGGCTGGTGGAAATCCAGCGCTCAGCCGTGGCGGCATCGGTGGCGGCGGGCGGGGGGTCGCTCCTGCGGCGAATCCGGCGGCTGGCCGGGGAGGCCGACCCGGACCCGCGCGGGGCAGGGCGCCTCGCGGCCGGCGGCGGGGCGATGACCATGCTCGTTCTGTCGGCGCTCATCACCCTACGCTCCGGTGATGCCCTGATGGCGGGGACGACCGAAAAGCCGGTGCTGGTCCTCCCGGCTCCCAGGGGAACGGTCGTGGACGACGTCGGTTCTCCGGTCGTCGGCGCCAAGGTCGTGCTGTACCGCCGCAAGTCCGAATGGGGTCTCGACAATGGCGTGGTGGAAGAGACACGCAGCGCCGCCGCCGGCGGCTTCGCCTTGCGTGGCGAGATGGCTTTCGACTCGCGCCGGGGAAATAGCGATGGCGACTTCTATGTTCTTGTCGCCACGCGGCCGGATTCTGCGCTGGGATGGGCCACGGTCTACGCGAGGCCCGACGCTCCCACGGAATACCGCCTGAGACTCACCCGGCCAGCGGCGCGCACGATCCGGGTGACGGACCGGGATGGCGGGCCAATCGAAGGAGCGTCGGTCCGACTGTCGCGCTGTGGCGACTCCGATTCCCCGGACCCGGCATTTCGCACGCCCCTGCATTTCACCGAAGACATCGGCGTCGCCGGAGCGCTGACGGATGCAAACGGCGTCGCCCGGATCGAGAATTTGCCGGATACCGACTGCTCATTCTCCGCCTCGAAGGCGGGATTCTCATCGTCTTGGAGCGGCTGTGGTGCGGGCAAGGTGAAGGACATAAAGATCACCCTCCATCGGGCGGGACGGGTCGCTGGCACCGTGGTCGATCCCCTCGGTCGACCGGTGCCCGCCGCGCTCGTGTGGGCGCGTCCCGCGTGGCCCCTGGCCGAGTATTGGTTGACGCGGACCGATGCGGAAGGGCGGTTCGAATTGGATCGGTTGTACGGTAAGGGCGGAAGCTGGACCAAGGGCGGTGGGACCGGGGAATACGACATCGGCATCCGCGACGACCGCTTGGCCGCGCCGATGCGACGCCTGAAGCTCGACATGGGGCAGCAAGTTGACGGCGTGCGGATCGAGGCCTCGCCGGGATGCCTGATCCGCGGACTGCTGCTGGACCCAGAGACCAAACAGCCCGTGCCAGGCGGTTTGGTGATGTCCAGATCGGATGGGGGAGGTCGGACGATCGAGGTGGGTCTCGACGGAAGATTCGATGTGCGCGTGCCGGGCGGGGAGGTCGACCTGTGGTTCGGGGCGCCGCCCCACGGCTGGTGCGCGGTCGAGGATTTCGAGCGGGGCCGCAACGCACCGCCATCGAGGATGCGGCTGGGCGTCTCCTCGGGTGAGCGCGATGTGACACTCTATGCCCCGAGCGGGCTGCGGCCCTTGACGGTCTTCTCGGGACGGGTCAGCTTGCCCGATGGCAGCCCCGGTCCCGGGGCAAAGCTGCAGGCCATTGCCCGAGGGCGGGTCATGGTCCAAGTAGGCAATTGGTCGGGGACAAGCCTCAGGCCGTTCACGGCGGACACCGATGGTTACTTCCGGTGCGAGTCGGTGCCTTGCGGTTTGGGGTATTTGCTCTATGCCGAATCCGAGGATTCGGGCCATGTGGGGATCACGAATCTACCCCCGATGCCTCCTGCGGAATTCAAACTGGGTGAGTTCCGCCTTCAGAAGGCGTCGGTCCGGCGTGTGAGGGTCGTTGATTTCGACGGGAAGCCGAGGTGCAAAGAGACCTTCCGGGTGAGGGCGCGGCTTGAGAATTCCCTCGGTAATCCGTACGGCTCGGAATCCACGACCGACGACGCGGGCATCCTGGAGTTGAGGGGCTGCCTGCCGGGCATCCCTTTCGAGATTTCGCCCGCGCAGGACGCCCGTTGGCCCGGCCATCTGATCGACTTCGCCAAGGTGGCTGCGGGCGGCACCGAGTGTCCCGTTGTCACCGTGGCCGCGCAGATGCGCGTGCGCATCGTCGGCGGCGACGGCGAAGCCATCGACACGAAGGAGCTACCCGACTTCCGGGCGACCACCGCCGGTGGTTCCTGGTGGTCGAATGGCTCCCTGCCCATCGTCCGGCGACTCGACGCCGGATGGTTCGCGATCGACCGGCACAAGGTTTCGCTGGCGCAGCCCGGGAAACCGATTCGGGTCAGCGTCGTCGCCGAGGACGGGCGGCGCTTCTGGGCCGAGGGCCTCATGCCGGACGGCGGGAAGAACGAAATGGTCCTGCTGGCCGCGGGCGACAAGCCGCCAGCAGGCGTGGGCGACGCCGAGATCCCCGGCGGCGTTGCGTCCGATGAGGTCGCGGGACGGGTGGTGGATAGGGACGGGAGACCCGTCACTGGCGCCCGGGTCAGACTCCAGCCCGGCGGCGATCAGAAAGAGCGCGCCGTCGAAACCGAAGCCGATGGGGCCTTTCTATTCGATGCCAAGGCGATCAGAGGTCACATGCTGTACTTGCAGGTCGAGGCGGAAGGGTTTGCCACACGGTGGATCAGCCAATTTCCCACGGGACGCGGGTTCGCGATCCAGCTGGACAAGGCGACGCGTTTCACCGGTCGCTTCGTCGGGCCGGACGGCGGGCCGCCCGGCAAAGTCGAACTGCATCTGACGACCTCCATCCCAAGGGTCGAGCACCTCGGGGGCGAATCTGGCGGGCGACCCAATATCGAGCACATCCCGCTTCGGATCACGACGGACGAAAAAGGCGCGTACGATTTTCCCGCGCAGCCCGGAACCTACGACCTGCGCGCGGAGAATGGGCGCGGTCTGGTGGCGGTCGCCGCTGGCATAAGCATCCAGGAGAGTTCGGTCACCGCTTTGCCCGGCCAGCTTCGGCAGGGGATCCCATTGCGGGTCCAGGCCGTGGACTGTGCGACGGGGAAGCCGGTCGCCGGTATACCCATCGCACTCGAAGAGAGGATCGAGCCATATCATGTAAGGGAAAGACCGGGCACGCAACGGACGACGGATGAGAATGGGATAGCGGTATGGGAGGCCCTGGTTCCCGGCGAGACCGAGATCACATGCTATCGCATGACACCCTTGATGTCGCAATTGACCAAGTTCGTGGGCGCGCAGGTGCCCTATCAGCGGTGGTGGACCTCCGCGGAGGCGCGAGATTGGGTCAGGAAGGCATCCGCCGATTTCGCGACCCGGCCGCCCACGGATAACGACGGCACCGGCAACATCGTCATTGACGTCAGGGATGGCATCGAGACCGCCGTCATCCAAATGGAAATGGGCATCCGCGTCCGCGGTATGGTCAGCGCGTTCGACGGGAAAATCCCGGAGGGCACGATCGTCAGCGTGAAGCCCGAAGGAGCTCATAGTGCCAGCCATCGCTTCAGCATTCCCATTGCGAAAGATGGCTCATTCGATGCCTACGTGCCCGCCGGCAACGGCATCAATTACGGCCTCTGCGCGGGACGGGGATACGTGAACGTTCCGGGGTCCCCGAGCGCCGTCAGCGAGTTCTTTAGCTCAAAACCGGGCGATTCCTTCGAGTTCGACCTGAGGATGCCCGAGGGCGGCTGGGTCGCGGGACGCGTCGCGGACGAGCAGGGCCGACCGGTCCCCGATATCGAGGTGGAGGTGATCGCCGTAGATCGCCGCGACACCAGCTACTCCGGCTCCAGGGGCACGACAGGCGCCGATGGGACTTTTCGCATCGGACCCATGCGGCCGACACGGTACTTCGTGCGGACCGACCGCAAGGCCGGCCTCGGCCGCGGACTCACGCAGGGGCCCCCGAAGCAGGTCGAGGTCCAGGACGGTGGCACGACCCGGGTCGACGATATCGTGCTGCGCCCGTCGAGACCCTGATGAGGCTCGGAGTCCGGTGGGCGAGCTCGTGCGGGCCGGCCCCGCCTGTTAGTCCAAACTTTTGGGGAGCGAACGATCGGCCAAAGGCGGATCACAAACCCAGCGGAAGCCATGACAGCGGAGTGTTTTCCGTCAGTTGGCCGACGCTCCGGGGTGTCGCTCTCGATCGTAGCGGGACAGGTGGAGTGAGACACATGAGCAGGGTCATCGTTATTGCCGCGTCGATTTTCTTGGCGCATGCCGCAATCAGGGACGATCGCGGCTCCGCGTCCGATTCCACCTATGCGTCCGACATGAAGGCGTTCCTGAATGAGGTGGACGAACAATATCCACTTTTTGACCGGAAGGGCACCCGGCAGGATTGGAATCGTGCGAGGGCGAGTTTGGACAAAGTGAAAGGCGGCAGGTGCGCCTGACGAACGGGTAGGGTGTCATCTCATCCCGGCGGCCCCTGCAGCGCTCTCGATCGCGGTGACCGCGAGCCACGGTCCCTCGGTTTGTCCGAGTACCGCCGCCCAGTACCAGGCCGAGACGTCGCTCCAAGCGCGACCCGAGACATCGGTGATCTGCTCCCGGACGACGCAGGCCTCGGATGGCTTGGTCGCCTGGAATCTGGACCACACGTGGCCGTCTGCGTCGCGCCAAGCGGGCAACGGCCTCACGGTATAACCGATGCCGCGCAGGCAGTCGGCGGCGGGATGCAGTCGCCTCGTGGGTCGCGCGACGAAACGCAGCACGATTCGCCTGGCGCCCATGCTCGCCACGGCGATCTGGCCTGGGAAACCCCGTGCGAATCGCTGTTCCTCCGCCGTGAGGGGTCGGTATTGGAGGCGCCGACCTTCGAGGGCGAGTGGCCACACGCAGGCCCCATCGGCCGACGGCTCCGCAGGACCCTCCTTCGCCAAGGCGGGCATGAGGGCTGCGATCAGGCACAGCGCTGCGGCGAATCCGGTCCGCACCCCGACATCCACATGGGTGCGGGGTCGGGGAGTGGTGACGATTCGATGGTCGGCTGTGCATCGACGGTCGATCTGCAACATCAGCAACACGCAACAACCCAAGATCGCCAGGCCGATCGGTCCATGTGACCATTCCGGCGCGGGGACCAGTCTCGTCTCCGTGAGGAACAGGGCCGCATTGCGGAGCGCATTGCCCGCCAGCAGGAGGACCAAGGAGGCGCCCCCTAGGAGGAAGGTGCGCCCAAGGCCGATGCCGCGCCACGCGGCGATGCCCGCCAAGAGAACGCCGCCCAGCCACAGCATCTTGACGCCGCTGCACGGTGCATCGATGAGGACCGTCTCACCTCGCCAAAGGAGCGCCACGCCCTGCTGCTCGAGCGAAAGGCCGCCGATGCCCAACAGCCGCGTAGTCATGGCACCCGCCAGCAGCCTCAGCGGGTAGCCCAAGAAAAACTGGACCGTGGATTCGATCGGCAGAGAGAGCAACGCGAGACCCCACGTCCCCGGCCCACCCGGGAATCGTCCGAGCCCCGCGCACAGCGTCATCACCGCCAGCACAGATCGGACCAGAGGCGGCACCCACGGCCAGGTGAGCGCGTAGGCGGCGAGGAGAACCGCGACAGGCACGGAGCACAGGGGATCGCGCCAGGCCGGCCGGCGCCGGACCACGACCGCCGCGGCAACCGCGAGCGCGACGATGCCCAGCGGCTCATCTGACCCGTCGCACAATCGGGTGACGTACCAAGCCCACACCGGCCAAAAAGCCGCGACCAGCAGGCTCCATCGCCAGGCGACACTTGCGGCGATGGACCGGATCGGTCCCCAGCCGAAGGGCGCAACGAGCGCGCCCGCTGACACTTTACCTCCCTCCCTTCGGCGGGGCGATCGCCAGCCTCCTACCAGTGGCCTTCCGCTGGGTCCATCCCAGTATCGACAGCGCGACCAGCAGCATCGCCCACGTCTCGGGTTCGGGCGACGTGGGCACGCCGCCGACGGCATGATGGGACACGCCCTGCGGCAAAGGCAGGGGCTGCTTGACCGTTGTCGCTGGGGCCTGCGTGTTGCGGATCACCTCGTCGACCGCGATAAACGACGTGTGTGCCGTGAGCAGGTTGTAGGTGAGTCCCAGGGTCGTGATCTCCCTCATCCGCTCGTCGCCATAGCGGAGGTTCTGGAAATCACCGAGTTCGGCGATCTTGTGGCGCGCCCAGAGGTAGCGCAGCGCATGGAGATCCGTCGCGACGGGCGAGGCGGCGACGTCCACGACCTTCCGGAAGGGACCCTCGCCCGACGTGCCCGTCACGACCAGCCGGCCCTTGGATGCGCCGTGCCATTTGCCGAACACCAGCACCGGCCGCTGCGCGAAAAGATCGGGCACCGTCGCGGGGATGGCGTCGCGCACGTCGAAACCCTCCGCGGCAATCTTGATCCCGGTTAGGACGGGAGTGGAGACGTACTCCCGAAAGCGGCGGGCGATGGTTGGTGCCTCGTCGGGGCGAGTCACCACAAAGGCCTCGCCGAAACCGACGCGCGCCAAGCCCTCGATCAAGTGGCGGTTCACGGCCGATCCGATCCCGAACGCCCACAGGTTGGCCTGGCCGAGATGCTGCTGTATCAGCTCGAACGCCTCCGGCTCGCACTCGACATAGCCATCGGTGGCGATGACAACGCTGCGGGAGAAACCCTCCGCCTTGGGTAAGGCCATCGCCCTTTTCAGCGCCGGCAGCAGCTCGGTGCCCCCGCCGCCGTCCTGGGAGTCGATCAGTCCCAGTGCCCGGCGGAGGTTCTCCGGTGTGCCCGGGAGAGACTGCTCCGCCAGGCAACTGGATGAACCCGCAAAGAGCAGCACGTTGAACAGGTCTGTCGGATTCAGCGAGCCGATCAGGTCGGCGAGCAGTTTCTTTGATACTTCAAGCGGGAACCCGCGCATGGATCCCGAGACATCCACGATGAAGAGGTATTCCCGCGGTGGGATCTGCGCCTGCGCCACGCGCACCGGCGGCTGCAGCATCAGCAGGAACGTGTTCTCCTTCTCCCCCTTTTGCAGCAGGAGACCCTCTTGGACCTTTCCGCCCGCGAGGCGGTAGCGGAGGATGAAATCGCGGTTGTTGCCCGCGCGCTCAGCGGCCGCCAGTGATATGCGCGCCGTCGCGGGATCGTCGAAGGCGATGTCCGTCTGATGCGTGTCGCAGGCCACGTCTTGCACAGGCAGGCCGGTGGCGAGCTTGACCTTCAGGTCGAACGTCGACGGGTTGTCCGCGCCCGATCGCAGGTAGGGGTTGGCGACCCACCGCGACTGTGGCGCCGCACCCTCGGCTGCCCGATTCGAGTACCGCGGGCCCACGACCGTGGGGAAGACGAACTCATATAAGCCCTCCTCGGGTTCGATCACTTCGGTGTAGCACAGCTCGACCTCGATGCGGTCGCCAGGCAGAATGTTCGCGACGTTCATCTGGAAGACGTTGGGCCGCTGCTGCTCGAGCAGAGACGAGCTCTTGCCAGCGCCCTTCGCCGTCTCATACGCGGCCCGGGCTTCCTGCCGCTCGCGAACCTGGGCCCGGATGACGCGCTCGCCGATGGTCATCGTCAGGCCGTGGACCGCCGCGCGCGTTGAGCCGGGGAACACGTACACCGCCTCAATCGGGGCGGCGCCGTTGTTTTCGTAGATCTGCCGGACTTTCACGTCCGCGATCACGCCGGCCACCGTCGCCTCCACCGACGTGGCCTTGAGCGGCATGGTGTCCCCATCGTCAGGGTCGCCCTTGACGAAGAAACACGGCGCGAGGGTTCTTTCTGCGCCCTCGCTGGCGTCCCAACTGGGTTCGGGCGCTGCGGACGAAGCTGCGGAGAGCGCCATCAGCGCGCTCAGGGCCGCCAGGGATCGGGATATGCATTTCATTGTTTGGGTCCTTTCTCGTTTGAGGTTGGCCCACCTTCCCACACGCGCGTGAAACGCGTATGAAACGGCCGTGAAATCCGTAAGGAAAATGCCCGGCGCGTTGTGAGGCAGATCGATACGGCGGCAACATCCGCCGGCAGGCGTGCGCCAAGACCGCGGCCAGAAACAGGCCATTCCTGGGCGGGAGCGCAATCCAAGGCCACAAGACCCGGATGGGCTCGCAGCCGAGCGCGCGGGCCAGTCGCTGGAGGTTGGCGACGGAGCAAGGGTAGTCCCAGATGCCGGCGACCCATTTGGAAGGGATGCCCTCCGGACCGACCACGGCGCCGACCATCGACCGGCACCGGACCCGCAAGACCCCCATCAGCGAGGATCAGTCAGAACCCGGCATCGCCGGAGCCTTGGCTGCGGCCCCGCGATTCGGGCTCAAGGACGCCCGCGCGAAAGAGATCCTGCGCTAGGTCGTCACCGCGGTCTCGGGCTGGCGTCGGAGGGCCCTCGGTCTCAAGTTGGGATCCTCTACCCTGGACGCCTACGCCAGCGCCTTCGATCACGACTTGTTGGAAGAGGCGCGAAGCGTGCTTCGCGAGATGGTGTGACTCGGCGCGGGAGCGTCGCAGAGTCAGTCCGCGGCCCAAGCGCCGGTGGTCCTGGTCCTGCCTCCGGGGTACTCCGCTGAACGCAAAACGGCGCATTGGTCCCGAGCCGCGGGCGTGGGGATGCCACGGAACGCTGTTGTGCCTGGCTGGGGCGCGGGCTACTCTCGGGCATGGGGAACGGACGTGGCGCCTCGGCGGCTATCGCGGGTATCGCGATCATTTCGACGGTGGCAATGGGGGCCCTCTTTGCCGAGAGATCGCAGGATGACCTGAAGGATTGCCAGGTTCGGATGCGGCAGGCGGAATCACCCGTCAGGGCAAAAAAGGCCGAAGCGGTTGTGGGGATGGACTCGGCGCTGGCCATCGCGCAGACCAACGCGTTTTTGATGCCGCGGACCGAGTTGGATATTGGCGCGCTCGTCCGCGAGGCCTTGGCACACATCGCGAGGGAGCGCCCGGAGGTGGATTCGCGCAACCTGAGCTTCGCCTCCCTGGACTACGGGTACCAGCCCATGCCGTCCACCCGCAGCCGATGCG
>JADLBR010000373.1 GCA_020847615.1 Verrucomicrobiia bacterium | reverse complement strand
TTTGCCGGACTTCGTCCGGCAAACTCCTCTGGCAAAACCGCCTTCTATTTAATAACAAGGGAGTTACGGAAGAGTATCCCGTTTCCAGACGCTTGCTCGGGAGCGCTGCCACATCCACAGCCCATCCAGTGTAACGATAGGACGATCAGGCGGTTTTGCATTCTAGCAGCCTGTCGGACTTCGCAAAGTCCGACAGGCTGTTAGGGTCTCTTCATGGCGGCGGGCATCGGATGGCGAAGAGCGAAAAAGGCTATGGCGGGTCGGGTCGCCCGGATCCTGCGGGCGTCCGCGTGGGTCGTTTTCTGGGGGCTGGGAGTGGCCTCGGCGGCCCGTGTGGATGACGACATCGCGGCGCTCGCGGAGAGGGGCTTCCTCTCCGAGCCGGCGTATTGGGCCGCGCACGCGGTCGAGGGCGGCAAATGCGAGGGGGCCAAGGTGGCGAAGATGCTCGAGGAGGTGGCGGGCGTATTCCAGAAGGTGGGGGCGCCGGGGGATGCCATGGCGCTGCTGGTGGCGCGCGGGGTCATTGGCGCGCCGGAGTACTGGACGCAGAACGCGGTGCCCGGGGGCAGTTGCTCGGGGAAGAATGTGGCCGCGGTGCTGGGGCGGTGCGCGGCGCGGTTGCCGGTGGAG
The DNA here is from genome assembly GCA_020847615.1 of Verrucomicrobiia bacterium. Lineage (GTDB taxonomy): Bacteria > Verrucomicrobiota > Verrucomicrobiia > JADLBR01 > JADLBR01 > JADLBR01. The sequence goes on along the minus strand of JADLBR010000373.1, from coordinate 13,617 downwards.
CCGCCGAAATCGGAGGGGGCGCAGGCACTGGAGCCGGTGTCCGCGGAGACGATGCGGGAGAGCTATGAGGTGGTCATCGCCGGGGCGGGGACGGGTGGCATCGGGGCGGCGGTGCAGGCGGCGCGGCTGGGTCGGTCGGTGCTCTTGCTGGAGGAGACCGACTGGATCGGGGGGCAGATGGCGGCGGCGGCGGTGACCTCCATGGATGAAGGGGGCACGCTCGTGCGCGAGCGTGGGCTCTACCGGGAGTTGTGCGGGCTGATCTTCGCGCACTATCGGCCATTGGGCATCGACCCCATCACGGCCTACGGCTTTCGCCACGTGTGCGTGGAGCCGCGCGTGGGGCGCCGGCTGCTCTTGACGATGCTGGGCGACGCGAGGGGCAGCGGCGTTCTGGATCTTGTGTTGCGCGCCCGGGTGGTCAAGGTCGCGAAAGAGGGCGATGCGGTCACCGGGGCCGAGATCGAAAGCAACGGGGTGGGCGGGAGGCGGACCCATCGGGTCGCCAGCCGGGTGCTCATTGACGCGACCGAGTGGGGCGACGTGATCCCCCTCACGGGGGCGCGCTATCGGGCCGGGAACTGCACCAGCGACGCGATCGATCCCTCGAGGCGGGTGCAGGACAACACGTGGACGGCCGTCGTGAAGAGGTATCCGCGGGGCGTGCCGGAGGAGTTGCTCATCGGGCAAAAGCCTCCCGGCTACACCGATGGCGTGCATGCCCTGTTCGTGCGCTCGCTGGTCGACGGGGACAAGGTCGGCACGGACGACCGCCCGTGGACATGGGCGCGGTTCATCGGTTACCGGGGCATGCCCGATAGCTCCCGCGAGGGCGACGCGCCGCCGATCACGCGCACGCACCTCAATTTCAACAATGATTTTCGTTCAACCGTCGCGGAGATGGAGGACCCCGCCGCGCGCTTGGCCACCGGGAGGGCGATGCGCCTCAAGACGCTGCACCTCTTGTATTATATCCAGAAGACGCTGGGCAAGACCGACTGGTCCGTGGCGAACGACGAGGGCTACGACTCGCCATACAATCGCGCCGAGATCGACGCGTGGATCTCGGGGCAGCCCGATCTCGCGCCCTTTCGCGCCATCCTGTACCATTTCTCGCCCATCCCGTACGTCCGAGAGAGCCGGAGGATCATCGGCCTCCGCACGCTGACGGCGCGGGAGATCGACCGGACGGCGGGGAGGCCCGTGCAGTTTGCGCACGCGGTCGCCATCGGCGACTATCCGGTGGACATGCATGGCTCCTGCGCGGCGCCATATCTGGAGCTGGACCTCGACCGGGAGTCCGACATACCGAAGAAGTTCGGCGGCCACGGGGTGGGGCCATTCTCGATCCCATTCGAGTGTTTCATCCCGGAGAAGATCGACGGGTTCCTGCCGGCGGAGAAGAACATCTCCCAGTCGCGAATGGTCAACGGGGCCACGCGTTTGCAGCCGCACACGCTGCTCATGGGGCAGGCCGCGGGGGCCATCGCGGCGCTCGCGATCGAGAGGGGCGTGCAGCCGCGGCAACTCGATCCGGTGATCGTGCAGCGCGCGCTGCTGGATGCGGGTGACACCCTCTGCATCGACGGCGTGCCCGGCGCCCGCTGGGGGACTGCGGAATGGCGCGACCGCCAATTGGAGATGCTGCGCAACGGGGTTCGGTGACGCGCCGGGGGCGGGCGGAGCCACCGGCGGCCGGAAATGTTGCCGATTGCCTCTGGCGATTGGCGGCCAAACGCTCACGCGTTCGGCTACGGGAGGCGATGGGCAATTCTCGAATCAGCCCCGCCCCCGAGCGCGCGGGACTACTCGGTAGGAAACTTCTGGTGGGTCGCGGAGTGCCTGAAGGCACCACCACGAACATCCCGGATGTCTTGGGCTCGTGGTGCCGCCTTCAGGCGGCATTCGCATAATCGCTTGATTCCGAGTCCTTGTGGCACGCATCGGCGTGCACGGAACTTTGAAGTTTCAGGTCAGCGTTTTGCGGCGGCCTTGATGCTGAAATCGTCGTAGTGGACGTCCACGGGATTGGTCGTGAGGCTGATGAGGGTCTTGTGGTCGTGCGCGATGCCCTCGGAGTTGAATTTGCCGGCCACCTTGCCATCGAGGCCGACCTCGATCTTGTCGCCGTGGGTGCGGATCACCAGCTTGTGCCAGTCCTGGAGCTTGAGCTTGACCGGAAAGCTCGCGTTCTTTGCCTTGAGCATCGCCTGATCCTCGGGGCTCAGGCCGCCGGGGGATTTCCGTTTCTCGTAGATGTCATTGCGGAAGTTGCCGGTCTTGGCATCGCCGATGGAGACGGCGGTGGGACTGATGCTGACGTTGCAGATGTGCCCGGCATGGGAGTCCTTGTAGTCCTTGTCGTCGAACCAGACATTGAAGCTCTTGGCCTTCTCGCTGGCGAAGCGGAACTTGACCGAGACCTCGAGGTCGCGCTCGGGTTCGATGCGCACGCTATCCACCGCGGAGTGGTCGGAACCCTCCGGGGTGATGCCCACGAGCACGCCATCTTGAATGATGCTGCCGCTCTTGTAGTGGCCCCATTTCGGGCCGAACTCCTTTCCGGAAAAGTCGTCCGAGAAGATCTTCCGGGAATAGGTGGGGGGGAAGTCGACCGCGACGGCGGCGGAGGCGACGAGGCAGAGCGCGAGGGCGACCGATGTTTTCATGGTCGCCACGCTAGCAACCTGTGAGACTTTGCCAAGTCCGACAGGCTGCTAGCGGGCATTGATCATGGAGGCGGCGAGGCGATCGAGGTCCTGCTGGAGTTGCTGGAAGTGGCGTCCGGATTTGACCTTGCCGCGGATGCACTGTTTCCAACCGAATTCGAGGTAGGGGGCGAGGCGCCGCTGGAGCGGGGGGTCGAGGGAGCGGAACGCGGCGAGGAACGGCTTGGGCTGGGCCCAATAGAGGCGGCCCATGGCGAGTGCGGCGCGGGGGTCGTGGGCGCCGGGGTGGGCCAGCTGGTAGTTAAAGAGGGCGCGAAGCAGGTCGGGGTCGGGCGATTTGGAGGCGATTTGCTCGAGGGCGGCGAGCATCGGTTCGAGGGCGTCTGGGGCGGGCGAGGGGGCCGCGGGCGCGGACGGATCGGTGGCATGGGCCGGGGCATTGGCCTCGGCGAAGAAGGCGAGGATTTGCTCGCGGGAGGGGGATTGGGCGCCCGAGATACAAGGGGCGAGGAGGGCGATGGCGAGGAGCGTCGGTCGATGCATGCGGGGATGCGAGCAGCCGGGACCGGGGTTGGCAACCGGGAAATCCGGGCCCGCGCGAATGATACACTTGAATACATGGCGTCTCTGGCGTATGATACAGGCGTATGCAAGATCACCGGGCCGCGGGATGGCTGTTTGACGTGGGGGCCTATGAGGTGGGCGATGGGGGTGGATCGGAGCGGCGGGTGCGCGAGTTCGTGGGGCCGCTGCTTGCGCTGGTGACGCGGCATGAGGGGCGTGAGGGAAAGGGATTCGATGGGTTGTATGCGGCGGCGCGCCGGGCGGTGGTCCGGGTGGCGACGGAGCACCGCGAGGGGGACGGGTCTTTCGAGGAGGCGGCGAGGCGAGCGGCGCTGGCGGCGCTCCGGGAGGCGGGATGCCGCGGGGAGGGACCTGGGGTTGTCTGGGCGGGAGGGGTCCCAGATTTTGGGGGCGCTATGGCGGGGCGGGTGCGGGGGGTGCTGGGACGTGCGGGGGCGTGGGCGCAGGGCGTCTTGGGGATTGGCTTTTCCGAACAGGACTTTTCAGGATCGGCAAGCGGTGGTAGGGGTGGGTGGGCTCCTTCGATGCGCCGGTTTCTCGTGTTCTTGATTCGGGTATATCAGGTGACGTTGTCGCCGGTGCTGGTTTTTCTGAGTGGGCCTTTTGGGGGCTGCAGGTACACGCCGACCTGTTCGCACTATGCGGCGGAGGCGATCCGGCGCCACGGGTGCCTGCGCGGGGGCTGGCTTGCGATCAAGCGCATCTGCCGATGTCACCCGTGGGGTGGGCAGGGGGAAGATCCGGTGCCCGAGGTGCTGGATCGGCGGTGTCCGCGGGGTTCGTAGCGAACGGCCTGCGCCCTTCTGCCGTCGTGGGCGTGCTGGACAGGCGGGGGAGGGTTGGCGAGACTGGGCGCGATGGGCAGTCTGGAGCAGAGGCGAGCGCAGGCGGAGGCGATCATTGCGTCGCCCGCGGAGTACAAGGTGTGCGAGGGCTGCGGGTCGATCCTGCGACGCGGGGCGGCGATCTGCCCGCTGTGCAAGAGCTATCGGTTTGACGAGTCGGGGGAGAGGGTCGTCGCGCAAGCCAGGGAGCTGGGCTCTCGGGAGGCGACGACGATTTCGGAGGAGGATTGGGAGTAAGGGGGGCCGGGCTACCCGATCTCGTACTCCCGGCCCTGGACGGCGGCCTCGACGGCGATGCCCTGCTTGGCGCCCTCGCGCCGCGCCCCCCGCTCCATGAGGGTGATAAAGGAATCATCGTGGGTCGGGTCGTGGTGGGTGAGCAGGAGCTTTTTCGCCCCGGCCTCCTTGGTCTCGCGGAGGCACGCCTTCCATGTGGAGTGGCCCCAGCCTTTCTTCGGGCAGCCTCCGGTTTTGCCGGCGTATTCGTCCTCGGTGTATTGGCTGTCCATCAGGACGATATCGGCACCCTTGGCGAGGGCCTGGACCGAGGGGCTGGTGCCTTCGGCGGGGTGCTCATTGTCGGTCACGTAGGCGAAGATGCGGGCGGGATCGCTTCCGGCATGCTCCTCGATCCGGTAGCCGTTGCAGCCGCCGGGGTGGTTCAGGGGGGCGTGGTGGATGACCAGCCTGGTCTGTCCGGCATCGATCTGGAGGGGACCGTTTGAGGGGAGGTGGAGGAACTTGAACTTGGCCTTGAGGGCGCAGAAGGGGACTGGGAAGAAAAGGGCGGCGTGCTGCTGCTCCAGGGCGGTCTGCGCGACGTTGGCTTTGGGCGCGTCCTTGGCCTGGGGGGGGCCATAGATGTCGAACGAGAATTCGTCGCGATAGGCCGGGACGAAGAAAGGGAAGCCCTGGATGTGGTCCCAGTGAAAGTGGGAGAAAAGGAGGGTGGCGGAGCGCGGGCCGGCGCGCAGCAGCTCCGCGCCGAGGTGGCGGATCCCCGAGCCGGCGTCGAGGATGACCAGCGCGTCTCCCGACGACACCGAGACACAGGTGGTCTCGCCGCCATACCTGCGCGTCGGAAAGTCCGGCGCGCTCGGCGTCGGAATGCTACCCCGCGTTCCCCAGATCCGGATCTTCACAACAGGTGACGCGGTTTCGCCGCCGCGTGCCGGTCGGCGCCGCGAACGCGCGGCACCCAAGTCTGTCTATTTTCTGGAATCTAAGCGCGGCGGAGCGATTTGCGCAAGTGGAGGGTTGTGCCGTCCGGGTGCGGCTCAAAGCGGACCTCGTCGAAGGTGCAGCGCATGAAATGCAGGCCGAGGCCGCCGGGTTTGACATCCTCGAGCTCACGGCCCTTGAGGCATTCCTCGGAGACGGGCTTGCCGTGGTCGCGCATGCGAATGACCAGGGACTCGCCATCGTCCTCGATGCCCGCGCTGTACTCGATCGTGCCCTCGGCGCCGCAGTAGGCGTGGCGGATCACGTTGGCGGCGGCCTCATCGGCGCCCAGGACAAGGCACCCGACATCGGCGTCGGGCAATCCGGCGAACTGGGCCCAGCGCTCGATGATCTCGCGGGCCATCTTGAGGGCCTCGGGTTTCGCGGGGATCGTCCAAGAGGTGGGGGGCGGGGCAGCGCGCCATTCGGCGATGATGAGCGTGGCGTCGTCGTGGGAGCCGGCCTTGCCGGTGAACTGGCAGAGGCTGGTGACGACCGCCTCGATGGACTTCTGGGGGGAGGGGATCGTGGGCAGGGAGGCCGCGAGGCGCGCGGTGGTGAATTCGTTGCCGGAGGGATCGCGCGCCTCGGTGACGCCGTCGGAGAAGAGGAGCCAGAGGTCGCCCGGGACGAGGTCGAGCCGGGTGGCGGAGAAGGCGATGCCGGGGGCGATCCCGAGGGCGAGCTGGCGCGGGAGGGGGATCTCCTCCCACTTGCCCGCCCGGAGCCTCAGCGGCGAGAACTGCCCGGCGGCGCAGGCCTGGACCTGTGAGGAGGATGGCTCGAAGAGCAGGGCGGTCATGGCGACGAAGCGCCCGCCGACGGCATCGCGGCAGAGGGCGTCGTTGAGACGGACCATCCATTCCCCGAGATCGGCGAGGGTCGGTGCGAGGGCCCGGATCTCCGCGGAGGCGCGGGCCATCGTCAGCGCGGCGGGGATGCCTTTTCCGGAGACATCGCCGAGCGCGACGAGCACGCGGCCGTCCGGAAGTTCCTCGACCGAATAGAAGTCGCCGCTGATGTCGCGGGCGGGCTCGTTGTAGGCGGCGAGGCGGACGCAGGCGATGGCGGGCAGGCGCGCGCCCAGGAAGGACTGCTGGATCTCGCGGGCGATGGAGAGCTCCTGCTCGATGCGCTTGCGGCGGAGGGTTTCCTCCTGGGCCCTGAGGCGGACGATCGCGGAGGTGGCCAGCAGGGCGAATCCCTCAAAGATGGCCGCGTCCTCCTCGTCGAAGCTCGGGTTCCTCCTGGGGTTGAGGACCTGGATCACGCCGTGGCACTGGCCCTTGTCCATGAGCGGGGCGCACATGAGGGCGCGGGTCACGAAGCCGGATTTCTTGTCGGCGCCGCGGAAGAAGCGGGGATCGTTCTGGGCGTCGCGGACATTGACGAACTGGCGGGTCTGGAACACCGAGCCGGCGATGCCCTTGTCGTCGGGGATGCGGAGGGACATCAGCTGTTCGGCGCGCGGGCCGTGCGGGGCGTGCATGACCAGCTCGTGGGCGCCGGGATCGTGGAGGAATACGGAGCTGGCCTCGGCGTCCATGACCTCTGCCATCTGGGCGAGGATGGTGCGGATGAGGTCGGAGTGCTCCATGGCCTCGCCGAGTGCGCGGGCGACATCCAGGAGCGCCCGGAGGCGGCCCTTGTCGGGTTCGGCTGCGGGGGTTTCCATGGGTGGCTCGGGGCGCTCAGCGTTTCTGTTCGGCGGGCTTGACCGGGATGGGCTTGTCGCTGGAGATGATGCGTTTCTCGTCGGGCAGCTCGTTGACCGCGCCGTCGTTTCCGAAGAGGATGCGCCAGGGGCGCTGCCCGAGGGTGCCGGTGATGAGCTTCGCGTGGGTGGAGACGACCTTGAGGTTCTGCGCGACGACCTTCAGGTCGCCCGTGAGCGACCTGGCGTTCTCGATGGTGGCGCGGAGTTTATCCCGGTTCTCCTGGCTGCTGAGATCGCCCGTGAGGGCCTTGACGTCATCGAGGGCCTTGCCGAGCTTGTCGACGGCCGCGTCGGCCTTGTCGATGGTGCCCGGGACCTTGGTGCCCAGGCCCGAGGTGAGGGACTTCGCGTCGGCGAGCACCCCGTTGAGTTTCTCCGTGATCTTCGGCAATTCCTTGCCGACATCGGTGGTGATGGACTTCACGTTGGCGGCGGCGTCCTTGAGGTTGACGAGCAGTGCGGCGCCGGGGTCCATGAGATCGTCCATGCCCTTGCCGCTCGTGCCGGCGATGATCGTGCCGGGGGGCATGGGTTCGGAATCGGGCGCGCCCGGGGTGAGCTCGATGTAGTGCTCGCTCATGAGGCTGGCCTGCCGGATGGAGGCGATGGTCTCCGACGAGAGCACCAGGTCCGGCTCGATCTCGCCGATGACGCGGATGGCGGGCGCCGGGGCATTGGTGGCGGAGGGATCCCTCGCGAGCATGGCCTCGCGGAGGCCGGCGCGCTCCTGGCGGGCGAGGATGCGCACTTCGGAGACTTTGCCTACGGGGAGTCCCGCCATCTTGATCTCGGTCACGTGGGGTTTGACATTGTCGATCCGGTCAAAATCGATGGTGATCTTCCTGGTCTTGCCCTCGACCTCGTAGTCGGCCACCCCCGCGAGGAGGATGAAGCCGAGGCCGAGCGTGGAGGCGATGACGGCCAGCGCGATGATGCGGTCCTGGATGCTGTGCATGTGGGTTCCTTATCCGATGAGGTGTTTGAGATAGTCGCCCTTGGAGAGGCGGAGGGGGATGGGTCCGTCCGCCTGGCCGTCCACGAATTGCTTGAGCACGGGGTTGGCGGAGGCCCGGATCTCGTCCGGGGTGCCCTGGGCGATGATCTTGCCCTGGAAAAGCATGATCATCTTGGAGGCGATGCGGAAGGCGCTGGTCATGTCGTGGGTGACCACGACGGCGGTCATGCCGAGCTTGTGGACGAGGTCGAGGGTGAGGGTGTCGACGACGGCGGTCATGACGGGGTCGAGGCCCGAGGTCGGCTCGTCGCTGAAGAGGATGGTGGGGTCGAGGGCGATGGCGCGGGCGAGCCCGACGCGCTTTTTCATGCCGCCGGAGATCTCCGAGGGGCGGAGGTTCTCGAAGCCGGTGAGGCCGACGAGCTCGAGCTTCATCTTGACCATGAGGTCCGCGATCTTGTGGTCCACCGTCGAGTGTTCCCGGATGGGGAGCGCGACGTTCTCCCCGACGGTCATGGAGTTCAGGAGGCCGCCGCTCTGGAAGAGCATGCCGAACTTGCGGCGGACGCGCGCGAGCGCGTCGTGGTTCATGCGGGTGGTCTCCTCGCCCTCGATCCAGATCTCGCCGGAGTCCGGCCGGAGGACGCCGATGAGGTGGCGCAGGAGGGTGCTCTTGCCGCAGCCGCTGCCGCCCATGATGACCAGCACCTCGCCCCGCTTGACCGCGAAACTGATATCGTCGATCACGCGGCGCCCGCCGAAGCTCTTGACGAGGTTCTGTACCCGGATGGCGTCTCCGTCGGGGCTCATAGGAAATAGAATAGGGCGGTGAGAACGACGTCGGCGCTGAGGATGGCGATGAGGGAATTGACGACGGAGGACGTGGTGGCCCGACCGACGCCCTCGGCGCCGCCGGAGACGGACATGCCGTGGTAGCAGGCGATGGTGGCGACGAGGACGGCGAAGATGCAGGCCTTGATGAGGCCGGTGACGATGTCCTTCTGGACGAGCGAGTCCACGGCGAGGCTGATGTAATGGGGGGAGTCGATGCCGAGGGAGACCGTGCCGATGACCCAGCCCCCGAAGGAGCCGGTGAAGTTGGCGATGATCGCGAGGCTGGGCATGATGAGCAGGACGGCGAGGAGGCGCGGCGACACGAGGTAGCGGACGGGGTCGATGGCCATGACCTCGAGGGCCTCGATCTCCTCGGCCGCCTTCATGGTGCCGAGCTCGGCGGTGATGGAGGAGCCACAGCGGCTGGCGAGCACGATGGCGGCGAACAGGGGGCCGATCTCGCGGAAGAACGCGACGGTCGTCAGGTTGGCCACGTAGACGTCGGCGCCCAGTTTGGAGAGCTGGTAGGCGCCCTGCATGGCGAGGACCAGGCCCATGAAGAAGCTCAGGAGCGAGATCATGGGGATGGAGCGGATGCCCAGGAGCGTCAGCTGGGTGAAGACGGCGGCTGACCGGACGGGCTTGCGGCGGATGGGGCCGCAGAAGATCCAGAAGATGGCCCTGCCCACGAGGGACAGGTAGTCGGCGACGGCGTTCACGGGCGCAATTCGGCGAGCGCGGAGGCCTCGTCCGGATGGATCGAGAAGATCTGCTCCAGCCGCGCGATCTCGAAGACGTTCTGGATGCGCGGGGGCAGGCCGTAGAGGATAAACTTTCCGCCGAACGGGCGGCTGTTCTGGTAGTATTCGATCAGCGTGGCGAGGCCGGAGGAGTCCAGGTAGGTGACGCCCTCGAAATTGAGCAGCAGCACGGGGCACTTGGCCTTGACGCGGGCCTGGAGGGTCGCGCGCAGTTCCGGGGAACTCTGGAGGTCCACCTCGCCCGAGAGGTCGAGCACCGGAATCCCTGCCAAGTCGCGTTCTTGGATTTTCACGGCCCGCCAGTAAACGCTGGCCGGTGTCCGCGGCCAAGCTTTTTTTGGAAGATGGGGGGTCTGGCTAATAGGAGGGTCGCCGGGGGCGGCGAACAACCGATTTGACAGGCGGGCGCCGATTACATACCCTCCCGCCCCTTTGACGCAACGTATTGATTAAACACAGAAGGAAGGACAGGTCCCATATGCCAGCCAAGCGTTCCAAGAAGCCCGCATCCAAGAAAGCCGCAAAGTCGCCCGCGGTGGCGAAGAAGGGCGGGGGGGGCAAGGCCGGGAAATTCGTCTACAGCTTCGGGGACGGAAAGGCCGACGGCCATGGCAAGATGAAGGAGCTGCTGGGCGGCAAGGGTGCGAACCTGGCCGAGATGACGCGCATCGGGTTGCCGGTGCCGCCGGGGTTCACGATCACGACGGAGGTGTGCTCGTATTTCTACAAGCATGGGCACAAGTACCCGAAGGAGCTGGACGGGCAGATCCAGAAGGCGGTCGAGAAGATGGAGAAGGCGCTTGGCAAGAAGTTCGGCGATCCCGCCGACCCGCTCCTGGTGGCCGTGCGCTCGGGCGCGCGGGACTCGATGCCCGGGATGATGGACACGATCCTGAACCTTGGCCTGAACGACCAGACCGTGAAGGGTCTGATCGCGCACAGCAACAACGAGCGATTTGCCTACGACTGCTATCGCCGCTTCATCCAGATGTATGGCGACGTGGTGATGGGCGTGCAGAAGCGGGAGGGCGAGGATCACGAGCCGTTCGAGGTGGCGATCGAGGCGCTCAAGCAGGAGAAGTTCCCGGATCGGCACAACGTGCCGGACACGGAGCTGGATGCCGAGGCGCTCAAGGAGCTGGTGCTCCGGTTCAAGGCGCTGGTGCGGGAGCGCACGGGCGAGGATTTCCCGACGGCCCCGTGGGAGCAGTTGCGCGGCGCGGTGGGGGCGGTGTTCAAGTCGTGGAACAACGAGCGGGCGATCGTGTATCGGCGCAAGTACGGGATCCCGCACGAGTGGGGCACGGCGGTCAACGTCCAGGCGATGGTCTTTGGGAACACGGGGACGCACAGCTGCTCGGGCGTCGCCTTCACCCGGGATCCCGCGACGGGCGAGAAGATTTTCTACGGCGAGTACCTGCTCAACGCGCAGGGCGAGGACGTGGTGGCCGGGGTCCGGACGCCGGAGCCGGTGCAGAAGCTGGAGCTCGAGATGCCGCGGGCGTACCGGGAGCTGGAGGAGGTGCGCCGGACGCTGGAGTCGCACTTCCACGACATGCAGGACTTCGAGTTCACGGTGCAGGAGGGCAAGGTCTTCATGCTCCAGACCCGCAACGGCAAGCGGACGGGCCTGGCGGCGGTGAAGATCGCGGCGGACATGGTCCGCGAGAAGCTGATCACCTGGCAGGATGCGGTGGCGCGGATCCCCGCGGATTCGCTGTCGCAGCTGCTGGCGCCGATCTTCGATAGGTCGGCGCGCGCCTCGGCGCAGGTGATCGCGACGGGCCTGCCCGCGGGGCCCGGCGCGGCGACGGGCCGCATCTGTTTCAACCCGAACGAGGCGGAGGCGCTGCACCGCAAGGGCGAGCACGTGCTGCTGGTCCGGGTGGAGACCTCCCCGGAGGACATCCGCGGCATGCTGGCGGCCGACGGGATCCTGACGGCGCGGGGCGGGGTGAGCTCGCACGCGGCGCTGGTGGCGCGCCAGATGGGCAAGGTGTGCGTCTGCGGCGCGTCGGCGCTGCGGATCGACTACGAGACCCAATCGATGGCGGTGGGTGACCGCGTCTTCAAGGCGGGCGACTTCCTGTCGATCGATGGGACCACGGGCGAGATATTCGCCGGGGAGCTGCGGACGGCGGCCTCGGAGGTGGTGCAGGTCCTGGTGGAGAAGTCGCTCGATCCGAAGGACGCCCCGAGCTACCAGTATTTCGCGACGCTGATGGGCTGGGCGGACCGCGCGCGCAAGCTGCGGGTGCGGGCCAACGCGGACCAGCCGGACCAGGTGGCGACGGCGATCTCTTTTGGGGCGGAGGGCATCGGCCTCTGCCGCACGGAGCACATGTTCTTCGAGGGCGACCGCATCGACGTGGTGCGGCAGATGATCCTCGCGGAGACCCCCGATGGTCGCAAGGCGGCGCTGGGCAAGCTGCTGCCGATGCAGCAGGGTGATTTCGAGGGGATCTTCAGGGAGCTCAAAGGGCTGCCGGCGACGATCCGGTTGCTGGATCCCCCGCTGCACGAGTTCCTGCCGCACGATCACGCGCAGCAGACGGCGCTGTCCGAGAAGCTGGGCATCGACGTGCACCGCGTGACGCAGCGGGTGCACGAGCTGCACGAATTCAACCCGATGCTGGGTCATCGCGGGTGCCGGCTGGGGATCGTCTATCCCGAGATCTCGGAGATGCAGGCCCGGGCGATATTCCAGGCGGCGGCCGCGGTGCAGAAGTCCGGGACCAAGGTGTTCCCGGAGGTGATGATCCCGCTGGTGGGCTTCCCGAAGGAGCTCCAGCTCCAGATCGACATCGTGCATCGGGTGGCGCGCGAGGTGATGGCCGAGACGGGCCAGAAGTTCGCGTACTCGGTGGGCACGATGGTCGAGGTGCCGCGGGCGTGCGTGGCCGCGGACCAGATCGCGGAACTGGCGGAGTTCTTCAGCTTTGGGACCAACGACCTGACGCAGACGACGCTCGGGATGAGCCGCGACGACTCGGGGCGATTCCTGCCGGTCTACCAGAACGAGGAGATCGTGAAGGACAACCCGTTTGCGTCGATCGACCAGGGCGGCGTGGGCGAGCTGATGAAGGTGGGCATCGAGCGCGGGCGCGGGGTGAGGCCGAAGATCAAGCTGGGCATCTGCGGCGAGCACGGCGGCGACCCGAAGTCGGTGAAGTTCTGCCACGCGATCGGGTTGGACTACGTGAGCTGTTCGCCGTTCCGCATCCCGATCGCGAAACTGGCGGCGGCCCAGGCGGCGCTGGCGCGCTGAGCGCGCGGCGCCGCCGGAAGGCGGCAGTCGCATGGAGGCGGGACCTGGCGCGGCACTGCGGCGGCTCTGGCATAGGGCGTACTATCGGTGCGCGTGCCTTGGCTGGCGGCTGGTGCTGGCGCTGGGGGCTCGCGCGCGGATCGAGGGGCTCGGGAACCTGCCGCGTGGCGGGCCGTACATCCTGGTCTGCAACCACATCAGCCATTTCGACCCCCCGACGCTGGCGAGCCTGCTGTGGCGCAAGCACGCGTGGGTGGTGGCGCTCGACATGTACGGGCATCCCCTGGCGGCCTGGTTCTTTCGTGGCATCGAGTCGATCCCCGTGGACAGGGAGGGTGCCGACAGGCGCGCGGCGCGGCAGATCCTGAGGCGGCTGCGGCGCGGCGAGCCGGTCGGGATTTTTCCTGAGGCGGGGATACGCTCGGGCGGTTCGTCGGTACTGGGCGGTGTGCCGTTTGACGACACGGTGGGAGGGCTGGCGCAGGTGGCGGGGGTCCCGGTGGTTCCCGCGGTCATCCTGGGGACGGACAAGCTCTATTGCCGGAGCGGCTGGCGCCGGAACACGGCGGTATTCGTGCGGGTGGGCGAACCGATCGGGCCGGACCTGGGGCGGGGGGAGATCACGCGGAGCGCCGAGGCGGCGGTGCGATCGCTGGCCGAGGCCGTGAGAAGGGAGCACGGCCTTTCGGAGGATGACATGCCGATGACCGCGCAGGAGCGGTGGCGGAGAGAGAAAGAGGCGGCGGGCGGACGCTGATAATC